>NZ_CP098805.1:5379744-5684489 GCF_023821985.2 Dyadobacter chenhuakuii
AGGATGCTTCACTGACCAACACATTGGCAAACAACCTTTACCTTAACCGGACTATGCAGTGGGATGCAGATTTTGAGAAGAAGATCGAAGCATTGACCCCGGAGCAAATCAAATCTGCATTTAATAAACACATTGATTACAACAAGCTGGTAATCATTAAGGCGGGTGATTTTGCAAAGGCCAAAAAAGGAGCGCCTGCTGCCGCTGCGCCTGCACCGCTGGGTGGAAGCGAGAAGAAATAGAGGCATTTAATATTAAGGAAGAATTAAACCGGCGGCAAATTGCTGCCGGTTTCTGCTTTTAAAGCAGTACATCTTTATCTTTGCCCAGTATACAAGGAAACCTTTATCGCTACAATGCCTCTCCAATGAAATTGATAAAAAACCTGACATTAAGATTACTGATTGCAGGACTCATCATCAGCCCCTCCGTTTTTAGTCAATCCAAAACAAAACCTGCCACGGCTAGCCCTGGCAAACTTGCCCGGCCGAAGCTGGTTGTGGGCATCGTGGTGGATCAGATGCGCTATGATTATCTGTATCGCTATTACGACAAATACAAAGAAGGCGGTTTGAAGAGATTGATGAATGAGGGTTTCAATTGCCGGAACAACCATTATCATTATGCATTAACCGTCACTGCCGCAGGACATTCGGCTGTTTACACAGGTTCGCTGCCAGCCATTAACGGCATTGTCGGGAACGACTGGTACGATGCGCAAGCCGCCAAAACGGTCTACTGCACAGATGACAGCACGGTAGCAACCGTAGGAAGCAACAATGGGGCAGTGGGCAAAATGTCGCCGCGCAACCTGCTCACCAGCACCGTAACGGACCAGTTGCGGATTGCAACCAATTTTCGTTCAAAAACAATTGGTGTAGCCATTAAGGACCGCGCTTCCATTTTGCCAGCCGGACATGCCGCATCAGGCGCTTACTGGTTCGATTCAAAAACAGGGAATTTCGTAACAAGCACGTATTACCGCGACAACTTGCCGGATTGGGTGACTGCATACAATAATCGAAAAATGCCTTCGGAATACTCCAAAGCGGGCTGGAAATTGTTGTTGCCCGTTGAGGAATACACGCAGAGCACAGCGGATGATGTGGTTTGGGAAGGTAAAATTTCCGGCGAGCCAAAATCCATTTTCCCGCATGAGCTTATCGGAACTGCCGGTGATGCTTACACAGTGATCACCACTTCTCCATGGGGCAACACCATGACCAAGGATATGGCGATTGCGGCTATTAAGGGTGAAAATCTGGGTAAGGGAGCGGATACCGACTTTCTGGCCGTAAGCTTTTCAACGCCTGACCGGATCGGCCATGCATTCGGACCTAATTCTGTTGAACAGGAAGATAATTATCTGAAACTGGATATGGAATTCGCTGACCTATTTAATTTCCTGGATACATGGACTGGAAAGGGCAATTACACAGTTTTCCTGACAGCGGATCACGGGGCTATGGATGTGCCTGCATTCTGGAAAGAAAACAAGCTGCCCGCTGGCTTAATGAGTGCGACAGCATTGACGCGTGCTGTTGTGAAATCATTGAATGATGCCTATGGAGAAGGCGATTACATTTCGGCTTTTGAAAATTATCAGCTTTACCTTAACAAAGCGCTTTTGAAGGAAAAGAAGGTAAGCGTTGCTGATGCTTACCAGATTGTGCGCACCGCATTGCTGCCTATGGAAGGCGTTGCCGATGTCTTGAACCTGACGGACATTAACCGTGCTCCCTTGAATACATATCAACTGGAAATGTATAAGAACAATATTCACGCGAAGCGGACCGGAGATATTCAGGTGATTGTGCAGCCGGGCTGGTTCGCATCTTCGTATGCAACGGGAACGGATCATGGAACGCCCTATAATTATGATACGCACGTGCCGTTCCTGCTTTATGGTTGGGGTGTGAATAAAGGTGAAACATTGCGCCGGACGACCATTGCGGACATTGCACCGACGATTTCTGCATTGCTGCACATCCTGCCGCCGAGCGGCAATGTGGGCAACCCCGTTGAAGAAGCATTGAAAAAGTAGTTTTATGCCTTGCAGTCTTTATTGGTTGCAAGGTTTTTTGTTTAATAAATATTCCTAAACCGTGAGAAAAATTTGCTTCAAAGCAATGCTGGTGCTGCTTTCTGTATCTGCATTTGCCCAAACCCCTAAAAAAACAACGCCTAAATCATCTCCACTCGCGCGGCCTAAACTCGTGGTTGGTATTGTTGTGGATCAGATGCGTTACGATTATTTGTATCGCTATTACGATCAATATCAGGAGGGTGGTTTTAAAAGAATGATGAATGAGGGTTTCAACTGCCGGAACAATCATTACAGTTATGCACTAACCGTGACTGCTGCCGGTCACGCATCGGCCTATACTGGCTCGGTGCCTGCGATCAACGGCATCGTGGGCAATGAATGGTTTGACCCCATTACCAGGCAAAGCATTTATTGCGTGGAAGACAGCACAGTGAAAACGGTAGGAAGCAATAATCCATCGGTGGGCAAAATGTCGCCGAGGAACTTGCTGACAAGCACGGTGTCTGACCAGCTTAGGATTGCTACTAACTTCCGTAACAAAACGATTGCGGTAGCGATCAAGGATAGAGGCTCTATTCTGCCTGGCGGGCATACCGCCAACGGTTCATATTGGTTTGATTCCAAAACCGGGAACTGGGTGACGAGCACCTATTATATGGACGACCTGCCGCAGTGGGTGAAGGATTATAATGCCAAAAAAATGCCTTCGGCCTATCTGCAAAAAGGCTGGCAATTGCTGCTTTCTGCGGATAGTTACGGACAGAGCTCGCCGGACGATGTAGATTGGGAAGGCAAATTGCCTGGTGCCAAAAGGCCTGTTTTCCCCTATGACCTGGCTGGTTTGGCTGGCGATGCATTTGGTGTGGTCACGGATACGCCGTGGGGTAACACGATTACGAAAGAAATGGCCATTGAGGCGATTAAGGGAGAAAATCTGGGGAAAGGAAAGGATACGGATTTCCTGGCGATCAGCTTTTCATCGACAGACAAGATCGGGCATAGGGTAGGGCCTAACTCCGTGGAACAGCAAGACGACTTCCTGCGCCTGGACCGCGAATTCGCGGAGCTTTTCGGCTTCCTGGACAGCTGGGTGGGCAAGGGCGAATACACCGTTTTCCTGACAGCCGATCACGGCGTTGTGGACGTTCCGGGATTTGCAGCGGCGCATAAGCTTCCTGCCGGGCTGGTCGAACGCAGGGTTGTAAATGCGACCGTCGATAAAGCATTGGATGACGCATTTGGTAAAGAAAAATACGTTCTGAGCAGAGAAAATAACCAGTTGTATTTCGATCACGCCCTTTTGCGGAAAAATAAAATAACCGTTGCTATGGCGACAGAAGTGATCCGGGAAGCATTGCTTAAAGTCCCTGGCGTAGCAGACGTTTTGAACCTGACGGATATGGGAAAGGCGCCTTTGAACACCTATCAGCTTGAACTTTACAAAAACAATGTGAATGCAAAGCGCAGCGGCGATATTCAGATCCTTGCCGAGCCGGGATGGTTTTACGGAACGCCGACGGGAACTTCCCATGGAACACCCTACAATTACGACACGCAGGTGCCTTTCCTTATGTTTGGTTGGGGGATAAATAAAGGGGAAACGTTGCGCCGGACTTCGGTTTCGGACATTGCGCCTACTATTTCTGCATTGTTGCACATTTTGCCAGCCAGCGGCAACATTGGAAATCCGGTGGAGGAGGCGATTAAGAAGTAAGTTGTTACATAAAAAGAGGCTGCATAGGGGAGCTGATCCCTGCTATGCAGCCTCTTTTTGTTAATTTCTGGTTGACCTTATTCAGGATTCTTCGACAATGAGCAGAATTCCGTCTGCTTTTTTAATCACCACTTTACTTCCGGCTGTGATGGAGGTGTGGTTTTCGGAGTTGGCTTTCCATTCTGCGCCACGGTAATAGATTTTTCCTTCCCCCTGGGCCGGAATGTCCTTGATTACCATGGCCGTTTCACCTACAAACTCATTGTATTCCGCCGCGCCTTTACGGTCCAGCAACCGCCGCGCATGCTTGCGTAACACGAGCATAGAGACCAGCGAAATAACAGAGAAAGCAATAATCTGACTTTCAGTGCTGCCGAGCAGGCCTATGGCGGCCAGCAAGGAGGTGAACAATGCACCGATCGCGAAAAACACGAAAACAAGTAAAACACTGACCAGTTCTGCAATTAGCATGATCAGTCCGACGATGAGCCATATTTGCGGCAAAGACAAATCCATACTATTTCTTTTGTTCTGATTTAACAACAGTAAGCGCGGTGGCGATCAATGATCCCATATCTGCCAGGTTGGCGGGCAGAATAAGCGTATTGCCTGCCTTAGCCAGCTTGCCAAATTGTTCCACATAATTTTCGGCCACTTTGAGCTGCACCGCCTCCACGCCACCTTCCACTTGAATGGCCTGGGCCACCAGCCTGATGCTTTCCGCTGTGGCTTCCGCCACCGAGCGCAACGCCGCTGCTTCCCCTTCCGCCTCATTAATCTGTCTCAACCTGAGACCTTCCGATTCCAAAACCACTTTTTGTTTCTGACCTTCGGCAACATTGATCGCCGCCTGCTTCTCACCGTCGGACTGCAAAATTACAGCCCTTCTTTCCCTTTCTGCCTGCATTTGTTTTTCCATAGCAATCAAAACGCTCTGGGGTGGCGTGATATTCTTGATCTCGTAACGTAAAACTTTCACACCCCAGCCCGTAGCCGCCTCGTCAATGGATTCTACGACGGCACGGTTAATGGTCATCCGTTCTTCGAATGTTTTGTCCAGATCAAGTTTTCCTATTTCACTGCGCATGGTTGTTTGCGCGAGCTGGATCACGGCAAATGTATAATCAGCAATGCCGTAAGCAGCTTTTTTAGGATCAATCACCTGAATGAAAATGACACCGTCCATACGCACTTGCACGTTATCCCGCGTGATGCAGATCTGTTCGGGAATGTCGATGGCGGTTTCCTTAAGCGTGTATTTATAAGCAATGCGGTCGAAAAACGGGATGATGAAGTTGATGCCGGGTTGCAGGACGGCGTAGAATTTACCCAGCCGCTCCATAATGTAAGCGGTTTGCTGTGGGATCACTTTCACGGTCATCAGGATCGTGAACACTACAAGGACAAGCAACACGATAAGTGGAGTGGTCATATCAAGTCAGGTTATGGTCTATTGCGAAAATAGCCATAACATGACTTCCTTCCTACTGCTTCCTGCATCAGTATTACGGAAACTTGCTCGTCGGCTTAAGATGGGGATGGATGGTTGCGCGTATATTACTATTTTAATATTTCTTTTGATATAACCATTTTTTGAATTTCACTTGTGCCCTCGCCAATGGTACAAAGCTTGCTGTCGCGGTAGAACTTTTCGGCTGGATAATCCTTCACGAATCCGTATCCGCCAAAAATCTGAACGGCTTCATTTGCGACCCTTACGGCTGTTTCGGAAGAGTGATATTTGGCAACTGAGCTCGCCAGTGCCACTTTTTGTCCGGCATCCTTCAATGCTGCAGCGTGAAAAGTAAGCAATGTGGATGCCTGAACGTCAGTATACATGTCGGCCAGCTTGAAGGCAATCGCCTGAAAATCACAGATCGCTTTCCCGAATTGCTTGCGCTCCTTGGAATAAGCCAGCGCGGCTTCATAGGCACCCAATGCAGTGCCTACGCCCAATGCGGCAATGGAGATCCGGCCGCCATCCAGGACTTTTAATGATTGAATAAAACCATCTCCTACATCACCCAGCCGCTGCCGGTCGGAAACGCGGCAATCCTGGAAAATAAGCTCCACAGTTTCGGATGCGCGCATGCCGAGCTTGTCTTCTTTGCGACCGGATGTGAACCCGGGGGTGCCCTGCTCAATGATGAATGCTGTGGCGCCGTGCTTGTCGCCGGGCTCGCCGGTTCTGGTAATGATTACAGCAACATCTCCTGATCTCCCATTGGTGATGAAATTCTTGGAGCCGTTGATGATCCAGTCGTCGCCGTCACGCACGGCCACGGTCTGCATATTGCCCGCGTCCGAGCCTGTATTAGGTTCCGTAAGTCCCCAGGCGCCTACGTTCTGGCCGGATGCCAGTTTGGGAAGATAGGTTTGTTTTTGCTCTTCGCTGCCGAACATTAATATATGATTTGTGCAAAGCGAGTTGTGCGCAGCCATGGATAATCCCACCGAAGGATCTGTTTTGGAGAGCTCAATGATCGCCGTCACATATTCTTTATATCCTAATCCGGATCCGCCGTACTGCTCCGGCACCAGCATGCCCATCAGGCCCAGTTCGCCCAGGCTGTGAAACAATGTTTTAGGAAATTGCTGTGCTTCGTCCCACTCTCTGATATAAGGCTTTATATGGATCGCTGTAAAGTCTTTGACTGTCTCACGGATCAGGTCGCAGGTTTGTTCCCGCTGGCTTTCAACTGAATCCTCTTTTAGTAAGTCCATATTTGCTGATGATTATATTGTGTTGTTCAATGTTAGTAAGATTTGTATAAAAATCACCATCCGTAAACGAACAAATCCTACAAGAGGAGGTGAAGATTCATTTAAAAAAAGTTACTTTTGCATACCCCAAAAGTTAGCCGTCTTGGTTAAGTACAAATATTTAACGTTAATTAATAAGTCTCAGAACAGCTATATAATAATTATCACATTTTATGAAAATCGCAGTTGTAGGAACAGGGTACGTAGGTTTGGTTACGGGAACATGCTTCGCCGAGACGGGCAATCAGGTAACCTGCGTTGACATTGATGTCAAAAAAGTTGAACGTTTGCAAAAAGGCGAAATTCCCATTTATGAGCCGGGTCTTGACGTGCTTTTTGATCGCAATGTTGCCGAAGGTCGTTTGGTGTTCACAACCAATCTTGCAGAAGGAATTAAGGATGCAGAGGTTATTTTCCTTGCACTTCCAACGCCTCCGGGTGAAGATGGTTCTGCCGACTTGAAATATATCCTGAAAGTTGCCGACGATCTGGGACATATTATGGAACAATACGCGGTAATTATTGATAAAAGCACTGTTCCTGTGGGAACTGCTGAAAAAGTGCATGCAGCCATCGCAGCCAATGCAACAGTTGAATTCGATGTGGTTTCTAACCCCGAGTTCCTGCGGGAAGGTGTTGCTGTTGAGGACTTTATGAAGCCAGACCGCGTTGTGGTTGGAACTTCCTCTGAAAAAGCGAAGAAAGTGATGGAGAAATTGTACGCTCCATTGGTTCGCCAGGGTAACCCTGTTATTTTCATGGACGAGCGTTCTGCTGAAATGACAAAATATGCTGCCAACTCATTCCTGGCCATGAAAATCACTTTCATGAACGAAATCGCAAACCTTTGCGAAAAAGTGGGTGCTAATGTGGACGATATCCGTCGTGGTATCGGAACAGACAGCCGTATCGGAAAGCGTTTCTTATTCGCCGGAATCGGTTATGGCGGAAGCTGTTTCCCGAAAGACGTGCAGGCACTTGCCAAAACATCAAAAGATTACGACTACGATTTCCGCATCCTGCAATCAGTAATGGATGTGAATGATGACCAGAAGAAAAAGCTGTTGCCAATGGTTGACAACTATTTCGGAGGAAGTCTGAAAGATAAAACAATCGCTGTGTGGGGACTTGCATTTAAGCCTTATACAGACGATATCCGTGAAGCACCGGCTTTGGAAAACATTCAGGCATTGCTGGCAGGCGGCGCGAGAGTGACCGTTTACGATCCGGAAGCGATGACGAATGTCAAAAATATACTTGGCGATAAAGTAACTTTCTGCCATACACCATATGCAGCCCTGGATGATGCAGATGCACTAATGATCTTCACAGAATGGCCGCAGTTCCGTACACCTGAGTTTGAAAAAATGGGTAAGCTGCTTAAAAATAAAGTAGTTTTTGACGGAAGAAACCTCTATGAACTGGAAACAATGCGTGAAATGGGTTACACTTATTTCAGCATTGGACGCGAAAAAGTCGTTCCGGCCTGAGGAAGTCAAATTTCAACATTAAACCTATCTCATTTTAAATGAAACGTGTATTAATAACCGGAGCGGCGGGTTTCCTGGGCTCACACCTTTGCGAGCGCTTCCTGAAAGAAGGCATGTATGTGATCGGGATGGATAACCTCATCACAGGGGATATGCGCAACATTGAGCATTTGATGCCAAATCCGAATTTTGAGTTTAACCACCACGATGTTACGAAATTTGTACACGTGCCGGGAGAGCTGGATTACATCATGCACTTTGCATCGCCTGCCAGTCCTATTGACTATCTAAAAATCCCTATCCAAACCCTGAAAGTGGGTGCGATGGGAACACATAACCTGCTTGGGCTTGCCCGGGTTAAAAAAGCACGTTTTATCATTGCTTCCACATCCGAAGTGTACGGTGATCCATTGGTTCACCCGCAAACCGAAGATTACTGGGGCCACGTAAACCCGATCGGGCCACGCGGCTGCTATGACGAAGCAAAACGTTATCAGGAAGCGATCACGATGGCTTACCACCGTTATCACGAGCTGGAAACGCGCATTGTAAGGATCTTTAACACTTACGGACCAAGAATGCGCCTCAACGACGGACGCGTATTGCCGGCATTCATCGGACAAGCGCTGAGAGGCGAGGACATCACGGTGTTCGGTGACGGAACGCAAACTCGTGCATTCTGCTATGTAGATGACCTTGTAGAAGGCATTTATCGATTGCTAATGAGCGATTATTCGTTGCCTGTTAACATTGGTAACCCTGCTGAGATTACGATCGGAGAGTTTGCTGAGGAAATTATCAAGTTGACCGGAACGAATCAAAAAGTGATTTATCAGCCCTTGCCACAAGATGATCCGAAACAGCGTCAGCCGGACATTACATTGGCAAGAGAAATCCTTGGCTGGGAACCAAAAGTTACCCGTGAAGAAGGTTTGCGTATCACTTACGATTACTTCCGCAACCTTCCGAAGGAGAGACTTTACGAAGAATCCAACCATAGAGGATTTGAAAGTTTCAGCGCCTCAAAATAAGAGATACTTTTAGAAATGATAGTAAACAAAAAATCCCGCTTCTGCGGGATTTTTTGTTGGCAGGCTATTGATATTAAATCACTACACTTCCATGATCTCTTTTTCTTTCGCATTGAAAATCTGCTCCACTTTGGTGATAAAGCCATCGGTTAGTTTCTGAACGCGGTCTTCGCTTAGCTTCACCAAATCCTCCGCAACGCCTTCTTTCGTCAGCTTACGCAATGAATTGTTCGCATCCTGGCGAATGTTACGGATGTTGATCTTCGCCGTCTCGATCTCGTTTTTCGCACGTTTCACCAGTTCTCTTCTGCGTTCTTCGTTCAATGGCGGAACCGAAATACGGATCATTTCCCCATCATTGGAAGGTGCAAAACCCAGGTTTCCGTTACGGATCGCTTTTTCAATGTCATTGATGATTTTTTTCTCAAACGGCCTGATCGCGATCGTCCTCGCGTCAGGCGTGTTGATCGTTGCCACATTTTGCAATGGCGTCATGGAGCCGTAATAATCGATCTGAAGGCCTTCCAGCATTTGAGGAGATGCTTTTCCGGCGCGTATTTTACCGAGTTCAATGATCAGGTGCTTGATGGCGCCTTCCATGGTGTCCTTGGCGTCATCCAGATATAATTCTATTTCTTCCATTATTTTGTAATAATATATTGTATTACTGCTAGTTAGATATCAATGTTCCCACTTCTTCACCCATCACCAGATCGTACAGGTTACCAGGCTTGTTCATATCAAAAACGATGATCGGAACATTGTTTTCCTTGCAAAGTGTAAATGCCGTCAAATCCATGATTTTCAGATTTTTGGACAATGCTTCGTCAAATGTAAGTTGGGTGTATTTCGTAGCAAGCGGGTCTTTTTCAGGATCGGCTGTGTAAACACCGTCTACACGTGTTCCTTTTAAAACCACCTCGGATTCCGATTCAATCGCACGAAGTCCGGCTGTTGTGTCTGTGGTGAAATAGGGGTTACCCGTTCCGGCACCGAATATAACAACGCGTCCTTTTTCCAAGTGACGGATCGCGCGGCGGCGGATCAAAGGCTCGCAAACCTGCTCCATTTTGATCGCAGACATTAAACGCGTGTTTACTCCATGTTTTTCAAGTGAACTCTGAATGGCCATCCCATTAATGACGGTGGCCAGCATGCCCATATGGTCGCCCTGCACTCTGTCGATGCCCGATTTTTCGACGGATGCGCCGCGGAAAATATTTCCTCCTCCGATCACGATTGCAATCTGAACGCCTACTTCGGCAATTCTCTTGATTTCCCGGGCATAATTATCAAGAATGTTGAAGTCAATAACCTGGCCTTTGTCGCCGCCATTTAGTGCTTCTCCGCTCAGTTTCAGTAGTAAACGTTTATATTTTGGTTCGGGCATGATTGTGAGATAGGTGTTTTCGACCGTAAAAATAAGCGTAGGAAGTTAAGATTAACAAGTAATTTATTGAAACTCGAGCAATACCTGGTTTTTTTCAACGATTTCACCAGCCGCAACCTTCAATGTCTTCACCACTCCGTTTCCGGAAGATTTAATCGTATTTTCCATCTTCATGGCCACCAGCACGAGCAATGTGTCGCCCTTTTGGATCGTATCGCCTTCGGCAACGGCGACGGACTGGATGAGTCCGGGCATGGGTGCTTTCACATTATTAATCTTGGCGATGCTGGTGTTTTGCAATCCCATTCCTTCCAGCAGCAAGTCCAGCTCGTCTTTTGCTTTGGTATGAATGTGCTGGCCGTTGATGAGCAGGTGAAACGTTTTCTCTGCAACATTGTGTTCGAGGACCTCAATGTTGTAGGATTTGTTTTTCCAAATGGCGTGAAAATGGTTGTTGCCAAGCGTTGTAATGTCGCCATCAAACGTTTCGCCGCCTATGGACAAGTTGTTCTGCTCTTTATTGATCTCAAAAACATGCCCGGTAGACGCGTCGTCACCATGTTCGGTTGCCGGCGCGTCGGATACAGCGATTTTTAGCATAATGCTTCGCTGTATTCGTGGACAACTTCCTGTAAAATCCCGTCGAGCTCTTCATAGGTCATTCCTTCAACCAGCCGCATGCGGAAGGGTTTGAAATGATCGAGTCCTTTGAAATAATTGGTATAATGCCTGCGCATTTCAAAAATACCCGCAACCGGGCCTTTCCAGCGGATCGAGAATTCAAGGTGTTTGCGGCAAACGGCCACGCGCTGTTCCATTGTAGGCGGAGCCAGCTTTTCGCCCGTTCTCATATAATGTTTGATCTCGTTAAAGATCCAGGGATTGCCAATCGTTGCGCGGCCAATCATGATGCCGTCCACGCCGAACCTGTTTTTGTATTCCAATGCCTTTTCAGGGGAATCTACATCGCCATTCCCGAAAATTGGGATCGTAATGCGCGGATTGTCCTTAATCATCGAGATCAATGTCCAATCTGCCGAGCCTTTGTACATTTGTACGCGCGTGCGGCCGTGAATGGATAATGCCTGAATGCCGATATCCTGCAAGCGTTCTGCAACTTCCTGCACATTCTTTGTATTCTCGTCCCAACCTAGTCGGGTTTTCACGGTTACCGGCAAATGCGTCGATTTCACCACCGCGTCGGTCATCTTGACCATTTTAGGGATATCCTGCAACAATGCAGCACCGGCGCCACGACAAGCCACGTTTTTCACCGGGCAGCCATAATTTATATCGATCAGGTCGGGATTTACGCGGGATGCGATCTCGGCGCATGAACCCATGGTTTCAATGTCGCTGCCAAAAAGCTGAATGCCAACCGGCCGTTCATATTCAAATATGTCAAGCTTCTGCACACTTTTCGCCGCATCGCGGATCAATCCTTCCGACGATACAAATTCCGTGTACATCAGATCCGCACCGTTTTCCTTGCAAACCGCCCTGAAAGGAGGGTCACTTACGTCCTCCATCGGTGCCAGAAGCAGTGGAAAATCACCTAACTGTATGTTTCCGATTTTTACCATCTCACAAAGGCTGACGCCTATTCCTTATTTTTAAATTCATAATTAACTGTAAATTTACATCAATTATGCAAAATAGTAACCCTATTCAGTTAGTTTCCCGTGTACCCGGCATAGGAGGCAGTTTGTTGGTCCTCATCGGCTTTGTGCTCATTGGTATGGCGGTGGGCAATATCCTGGCGGTTATGGTGCTTGCGCTTTATTTGCATGTGGATACCAGCAGCATTACCGGTGTTTTGACTCAATTACTAAGCAACCCGGGCGAAGTTCCCAATGGTTGGTATGCATTAATGTTGCTGCAGGGCACGGTCCATTTCTTCTCCTACCTGCTTCCTTCGCTTGTTTTCTGGATTTATATAGATCGTAAATCGATCGCTGAATTTGACTTCCGTCCCAAACCCGCTTTCAGGGTCTGGTTACTGGCTTTTTTGCTTGTTCTGGCTTTTATTCCAGTTAATAGCAAGTTTATAGAATGGAATGCAGCCATGAAGCTGCCGGATGCATTGTCGGAGCTGGAATTGTGGATGAAGGAGAAAGAGAATCAGCTTTCGGTGATGACGGCTTTTATGACGGAATATACACAGTTTAGCCAGTTGCTGGTTGCATTGTTTGTGGTGGTTTTGTTGCCTGCACTAGGCGAGGAAGTGCTTTTTCGCGGGGTTATCCAGACTAAGCTGATCAAGCTTTGGGGAAACCCGCATGTGGGGATCTGGGTTGCGGCGGCTATTTTTAGTGCTATCCATTTTCAGTTTTACGGATTTTTGCCCCGGATGATGTTGGGGGCAGTGTTTGGTTACCTATATTACTGGACGGGAAACATCTGGGTGGCTATACTCGCCCATTTTGTCAATAACGGCTTCGTGCTTGTGATGATGTATCTCAACAACATTGGTGCGGTGAGCATCGATGTGGAAGAAACAAAGTCGATGCCGGTGATGCTGATCTTATCTTCGTTGCTGGTTTCTGCTGGCATATTGTTTTCTATACGGAAAACGAGCGCGATGCAGAAAGAGCCTTTACTGATGGATAAGGAGTTTTAAATCAATATTTTAATTATATATGGCTGAAAATTGGGTGAAGGCTTATCAGAGCGCACAAGTGATGCGGGCTGATATTGCCCGTGAAATTTTAGAACAAAACGGAATTGCAGCTGTCATCGTTGACAAAAAAGACAGCAATTATCCGGTATTCGGAATGTATGAAGTGCACGTGCCGGCTGGTGATCTTTCACAGGCCCAAATGATAATAACGAATGAAGGAGCGCTTAACGAATCTGAATAATTTACAGCAAAGGACAATCACTGCTCTGGCAGGTGTATTTGTGATCATTAGCTGCATCCTTTACAATGAATTGACCTTTCTGCTCCTTTTTTGCACCATCAGCTCGCTTACCCAACTGGAATTTTACAAGCTCCTTGGCCTCGACGGAAACCAGCCGCTGACATATTATGGAACATTCTGTGGCACAGTCATGATGTTACTTGCGTATCTGATAGAGCAAGACATTGTGCCATTTGAAAATTACTTCATAATCAGCCCGTTGCTATCGATGATATTTTTTATCAAGCTGTATAAAAAGAACGATCTGAAACCCTTTACCAACATTGGTTTTACGTTTCTGGGCATCATTTACGTGGCGCTTCCATTTGCCCTTATTATTGTGATGGCGATGCGCGGCGGGAATTACAATTATGAAATCGTGCTGGGGAGCCTGCTTTTGCTTTGGGCCTCGGACATTGGCGGCTATTTTGCAGGGACGAAATTTGGGAAAAGAAAGCTTTTTGAGCGCATTTCTCCCAAGAAATCATGGGAAGGTGCGGTGGGAAGTGCGGTGTTCGCGGCATTTATCGCCTTTGCCCTCGGTTATTATTTCCGTACCTTCGAACCCTGGAAATGGTATTGCATCGGGGCCATTATTGTGGTAGTGGGCACTTACGGCGATCTGGTAGAGTCCCTTTTCAAGCGGAGCATTGCCATTAAGGACTCGGGAAGTAGTATTCCGGGTCACGGAGGCTTTTTAGATCGGTTCGATGGTCTGCTTCTTTCGGCTCCGTTTATCGTCACTTTTTTAAAGCTTTTTTCCTAGTAACACGAGTAAGTCTGTTCAGCAGGCAATCCGTGAGGCGGTAAGTCGTTTTTAAAACAGGAACAAAAGTTTAGCAACGATTACAAATGCATTTGGTTTAACATTGATTTTGGAATAACAATCTGGAAATGAAACGGAGTCTTTTTATATTTTTATTGATACTTGCAGGTGTAACTGGAGTCCGGGATTCGTATGCGCAGGGTGAACAAAGTGCAATTGTGTTTTCAGGGATGGTCGTAGGAGGCAAAACCACCGAAATCCTGCCTGGGGCAACGATTTTCATTGTAAACGCGGGACGGGGAACATTATCCAGAAGCGACGGTTCTTTCACAATTAAAGTTTTTCCGGGCGATAGCATTGTTTTTGGTTATGTAGGTTTCAAAAAACAATATCACGTTATTCCAAGAAGCTATAATTCAGATATTTACTCGGCCATTGTAGCGCTGAGAGAAGATGTGGTAACGCTTTCCGGCGTGACCATTTATCCCTATTCAACAGAAGAAGAATTCAAGAAAGCATTCCTCGATTTGAAATTGCCCGATCAGGCAGATAGGGATGCATTGGCAAGAAGCACAGACCCGGACTACATTAACAGAATGGCTGCGCAGGTGCCTAATAATGCACAAACCAATTATCGCTATTCGATGGACCAGTTGCTTTTCGGGCGTGAATCAACGGGTAATAAAGGCTTTGCGACCACATTTCCATTCCTGAACCCATTCGCCTGGGCCAACTTCATCAAATCCGTTAAAAAAGGTGATTTGAAACAAAAAGATTGGAGAAAAGACCTCAACGCGGCTCCCCGCGAGAATATTACCAAGCAGGATTTTATTCCTCCCATGCCTGATAATGATATTAAGAAAAACGGTCAGTAATGCTTAAAGCAGCGCAGGATCAAACTTTTTCAATGTCAGATTGCTGCCGTCAAACGTGGCGAAATGTTGCTGCGAAACCCATTCTCCGAGATTAATGTAACGAGATCGCGCATTGACCTGCATATCCAGGACGAGATGCCGGTGCCCGAAAATGTAAAAATCGTGGTGCTGCGTTTGCTCAACTTCTCTGCAATATTGAAATAACCATTCATGGTCCGCGCCCATAAAGCGCTCTTCGCCCTTGTTCACGTTGGCAATCCGGCTTCTTCTAGACCATTCCATCGCAATCCACATGCCCACATCCGGATGAACAATACGGAAGATCATTTGGAAAAAACGGTTTTCAAAAACCTTTTTCAGAAACTTATAAGTGCTGTCGCCCGGCCCGAGTCCATCGCCGTGGCCTACTAACATGGTTTTCGAAGTGCCTTTTGTATCAAATGTAAACGAGACAGGATTTCTGTAAATAGCAGCGCCAACTTCTTCTGTCAGATAGCCCGACATCCACATATCATGGTTTCCGGTGAAGATAATGAGCTCAATTCCTTTGTCGGAAAGCTCTGCCAGTTTCCCTAGCAACCGCACAAAACCCTTGGGAACTGCCTTTTTGTATTCAAACCAAAAATCAAAAATATCACCCACCAAAAATATCACCTGTGCATCGTGCTGAATGGATTCCAGCCAGCTTACAATGCGCTTTTCGCGCTCGCGACTCTGCAACGGGGAAGGGACGCCAAGATGATAATCCGATGAAAAATAGGCGCGGCGGCCATCTTGCAGGTGAATCGTCTTTTTCTCAAAATGAAAGTTCATGCGGAATTTTAAATGCGCTGCAATTTACATTCACCGGCGTGATTTTTTAGCAATCTCTTTCTAGATTGCACGCCGTTTACAACTTATGATGATGAAAAGATTTTTTGCTTCCCTACTTATAATGTGCTGTGCGCTGTATTATGGCGCGCCTGTCTTCGCCCAGGTTGCGAAGAAAATCCCAGCTGATAAACAACGCGCTGCGCAGTGGCAGCCTGCCAAAGGCCAGTATTATTTCAGCCATTCGCTGGTGTATGATTACGAAAATAAAGCCGATCAAACCAAAGGCACCATCACCATTTACCTTGACCCGGTGAGTGGCGGGATGTGTTTCAAGAAAGAAAACAGCTTTGGAAAAGGCGGTAAGGACTTCGATTTTGTAATCGGGTTTCCGGATGGGAAATACATTTTCTGCGGCGCGGATGAGAATGGTAAAAAAATGAGGATTAACGAGGCGGTGGGCGCATTGAAACCCGGTCCGGACACCAAAGCACAGGCTAGAGAAGATTTCTCGACCTACTGGGCAGCAACGGGAAACAAAAGGGATGATTTTGGTTTCGAAAGCCTGGAATACAATGTAAGCTTTGCCACTTCCGAGAACAAGGATACGGTTTGGCTGGCCAAAACGCCTTTTAATGTATATCCACTATATGGATTGGAATTCGTAGAAAGCGCGGTCGCAATGCCGATTTCGTTTGATTATATGCACCTTTTGGAGCCAAATCAGCTCGTTGCCGAGATTAATTCCAAAGACACGATTTTGAAACTGAAAAGCTTCGGACGGGATCCGCAGACAGTGTCAACGAAGGGATACCCAGTATTCAAAACAGAATAAAGAAAAAACATTTCCGTCCCTTTAAAGGGACGGAGAACGTTTTTATTCTGCAACGGCTTCTGCTTCCGCGCGTTCCGCTTTTACTTCTGATAATGGCCGCATATTGGCCGGGATTTCTTGCTCGTCTTCTTCCGCTGTGTACGGGAAAACGTCCAGAATCGGCGTTAACACAATGTCTGTCGTCTCGTAGGGGATCAGGAAATTCCGCATGCTTTCGTTGATCCTGTCTAGCGCCTGCTGAATGCCATCGGCATTAACCAGCATCTGATTGATGATTTTCTTCTCTTTGCCGCTTTTTTCATCAACTGAAAAATAGATCACTTTCGCCTTAAACCACTGTTCACCTTCCTCGAAAGCGAACAAATCGGCTAGACGCATCCGTGAAATGCTCATTACGCTGAAATCGCTGGCACCGGTAACGATTTGCTTGTAAAGCCTGGCTTCGGATTCCGTGTACGAAACGGCATCCACCAGATAAACTTCATTGATCGTTTTAAGACTTCCCGCCTCATCCTCTTTTTGATACCGAATTTTCCCTAAATACCAGCTCGCCATATTTGTAGTTTTTATTTTCTTAAAAGTAGGCAAATGTAAACGCTTGGGTGAAGGCGTGCAAAAAATATAGTCACAAACTAATAATCGTTATGCGGTGCATGCGTTCTGATACCTACTGTTTAACTTGCGAAAAATATTTTGATAATGAAAAAGAACATTTGGGTCCTTGTACTCATGATTGTAGCCGGTGCGCTTTCCAGTTGCGGAGTAGGCCGCCAGGTTGCCGATGCGAAAACATTTGGCGATTGTAAATACGACATTGCCTCGGTCGATAGCGTTTATCTGTCGGGAATTGATATTCGGGAATTTAAGAATATCCGCAGTTTCAGCGATTTTGACCTGGCGAAATATCCGGGACTTGCGATGGGACTTTTAAGAAAAAATGTGCCTCTGGATCTCCGGGTGAACATTGACATTACAAATCCAACCAAGAAACGCGCCGCGATCAACCAGTTGGAATACAAAGTGCTGCTTACCAATAACGAGATTTTCAACGGCTACCTGAGCCAGCTGATCGAAGTAATGCCAGGAACCAGCCCTACACGAGTTCCCGTAAGGCTTAATACAAATGCTTACCAGTTGCTTTCCAATGACAAAACGCGTGATGAGTTCGTGAACATGATCATGGCGCTGACTGGCAAAGGCGACGCAAAACCCGCGAAATTCCAGGTTAAAATCCGCCCAACGCTTGACGTAGCCGGAAAACAAGTTAATTATCCCGGATATATTACATTCGAAAAAGAGGTTACGAGTAAGATGCTCGCACGCTAAATTTAAATCACACGGTTTTGAGAATACTTGTAGACAACCCTTATCTCTTTCAATATTTCAGCCTGGTCATTATTCTGCTTATTTTGTTTGGAATAAGCTTTTACAGAGGCCAGGTTACATTGCGAAAATGGTCGGGAATAGGCCTGATCATTACACCGGTTGTCTATTTTTATCTTATTCTGGAAGCCTACACATTGAATATTCCTTATACGGATGACTTCAATCTGCTGGAAACGATCCATAATTTTCATGTTGCTAATGGTTTTGTAGGCAAGATCGAAGTGCTTTTCGAGCAGGTCAATCAGCACCGTTTTGCATTTGAAAGGATTGTGATGCTGATCATGTACTTTTTCACGGGTACGGTCAATGTCAAAACTCAAATACTGCTCGGTAACCTCGCGTTGCTGGGCATTTTTTATTTGCTTTTCCTGTCATTCAAAAAAGAGCAGGTTTCCTGGTATTACTTCATTCCCGTTCCTTACGTGCTTTTCAATCTGGTTTATTTTGAAAACGCCGTTTGGGGAATCGCCGCAATCCAGAATACGCCCTTAATCTTTTTCGCATTGCTTTCCGCTTATGGAATTGCAAGGAATGATCAGAAAGGCTGGTATTTAGGGATCGCAGCTGCGCTTTTAACCACATTTACAAGCGGAAGCGGCATCCTCACCTGGATCATCGGCGCCCTGATCCTGGGATTACAGAGAAGATTCAGGCTGCTTTTTATCTGGCTTGCCGTCGCGGTGGCCATTGTGCTTTTTTACTTTTTGTTTGATTACCAGGTTATTCCATCACACACCGGCTCCGTTTGGCCACATCCGATTTTTAACCTCATTTTTGTGTTTGCCTTCTGGGGCAACGCGCTTTACATGGACGTTATACATCCGGTTATCAACACGTTTTACGCCGATATGGTCTGGTGCGTGTTACTGGGAGCGGGCATGTTGCTTGTTTTTTGCATTTGGGTGTTGCGACTTTTGCTAAATAAAAAACCGCTCTGGAGCGATTGGTTTTTGTGGGGTGCAATGATGTTCGCCATGGGAACAGGTGCAATGTTCGTGATCAGCAGGCCTATCAACACGTATGTGATGTATGGCGGCAATATATTTTCCCGGCGTTACATGATTTTCGGGGTTGCGTTGCTGGTAACGGTGTATATATGTGTTTTGATTTTGGTCAAAAATTTCAAAAACCTCAGGCACATTGCCGTATTACTTGGTTTGGTTTGCTTTGTATCGTTGAATTTTGTGAGTTATTATATGTCGGTTGCCAGTATCCGACGGTTCCACGAGGATCTTGTGATCGACAGTTTTTACTGGAAAAACCACAAAACCTTCCTGACAACGGGTGACAATTTCGGGGACATTCCATTCTGGAACCATCCCACGAGAATGAGCAATCTGATCGATACATTAAATGCCAATAATCTGCTCAATTTTGATCAATATAAGGACTTTCCATCCCACCAGCAGTTGATTGCTGAAACCGGACAAAAAACGGATCGTTACAGGGGAAAAGTGGAGGTTAAGGTCAGTTATTTGAATGATGGCAATAACATTCCGGTCAAATTCCTGCGTATTCAGGCAAACGATAATGGGAGTGGAAATCCCGTCTATTTTGCTCTGGCTTCCGAAAACCGCACCCTGCTCTTACCCGCACTTCCCGTGCCGAATTCCCCTGCTCAATTTTTGAAAAAACAAACTTACTACGGATCTGAATATCAATACTCGCTATACCGGACAAAGCTTCCGGCAGGTTTATTTGAAGTTTGGATGGTGGAAAAAGATGCTGCTGCACTTGGAAAATGGAAATCCTACTTTACTGGAAAAAGCATTTCTTTGTGCGAAACCAAAATTCATAAATAGCTGATATGAAAATACTTACTTACAATCTCAACGGGATTCGTGCCGCATTGCGGAATGGTCTGGTTGAATGGCTAAGCACGGTTTCTGCTGACGTTTTGTGTTTCCAGGAAGTGAAAGCCACGCCCGATGTGGTGGATTTGTCTGGCCTGGAATCGCTTGGTTATGAACTCATTGGCTGGCATGCGGCAGAGAAAAAAGGTTATAGCGGAGTTGCGATGTTTTCCAAAATCCAGCCCGATATGGTTTCCGCAGGTTGCGCCATTCCAGCTTATGATGCAGAAGGCCGGATTTTGCGTGCGGATTTTGGAGATATCACTGTTTTGAACTGCTACTTTCCTTCGGGAACAAGCGGAGAAATTCGCCAAGGCGTGAAAATTCAGTTTTTGGGTGACTTCTTTGATTGGGTTACCGAACTAAGAAAAGAACGCCCTAACCTCATCATTTGCGGAGACTACAACATTGCGCATAACGAAATCGACATTCACGATCCGGTTAGGAATAAGAAAATGTCCGGCTTCCTTCCCGAGGAGCGGGAATGGATGACGAAATGGTTCAGTAACGGCTACACCGACGCATTCCGTTTCAAAAATCCGGAGCTGCGCGAATATTCCTGGTGGACTTACCGCGCAGGCGCCCGGGGCAACAACAAAGGCTGGCGCATCGACTACATTTCTGTTGCCGATAGTTTGAAAGATGGCATCATTTCCAGCCGGCAAATAAATGACGCCGTCCACTCGGACCATTGTCCGGTGTGGTTAGAAATTGAATCGCCATATTCGCGCACCGACTCATAAATTTCGTATTTTTGATTAAAGCAAGATTCAAACCAAAAGCGTTATGGACATGCCAATGCCGGTAACTATGAAGATGGGCGACCTGATGAGTGAAGAAGAATTCTTCCAGTTTTGCCAAATGAACGACACACTAGAGTTCGAAAGGGACTCGCAAGGAAATATTATACTTATGTCTCCAACCGGAATATTTACAGGTGAATTCAATTCCCAGGTTTTAATCGAACTGGGGATCTGGAATAGAGAAAATCATTTAGGCAAAGTTTTCGATTCGTCTACTGGTTTTACATTACCTAATGGCGCAGTACGATCGCCGGATGTTTCATTCGTGACAAGCGAAAAATGGGACGCACTTTCCAAAGACGAGCTGGAAACTTTTGGTCATGTTTGTCCTGACTTCGTAGTTGAAATCCGATCTAAGTCTGATGGCTTGCGTTATTTACAGGATAAAATGAAAGAGTTTATCGCCAATGGCACCAAGCTTGGCTGGCTGATCGATCGGTTTGATAACAAAATTCATATTTACAAAGCTGATCAATCTATTATCATTCATGATACATTAGATGTGACGCTTTCAGGACAAGATATTTTGCCCGGTTTTTCTCTAAATCCAGGCGCGCTTCTAAAATAACAGCGCTGAATCATCCTAATTTCCTTTCAATTTGTTTCGTTACTTCTTCATTTACAAGCCATTCGGAATGCTTTCACAATTTTCTCGTGAAGGCGATCATCCTACGCTTGCGGATCTTGATTTTGAGTTTCCCAAAGACATTTACCCTGTTGGGCGGTTGGATGCGGATAGTGAAGGATTGCTGCTGCTTACCAATGATAATTTTCTGAAAACAAAGGTTTTGGATCCAAAAAACAAACATTCCAAAACGTATTATGCGCAGGTTGAAGGCACTATTACTGAGGAGGCATGCGCAAGGCTCCGCGACGGCGTGCAAATCTCGATTAACGGAAAAAAGCACTTAACGCTCCCTGCGAAAATCTCGCCGATTGACGAACCAACATTACCTGAACGCAATCCACCCATCCGTTTCCGCCAGAACATTCCTGTTTCCTGGGTTTCCATTTCCATAGGCGAGGGCAAAAACAGGCAAGTAAGACGCATGACCGCCGCGGCCGGTTTTCCAACATTGCGGCTCGTGCGCTGGTCAATTGGAAAAATTTCTCTCGCTGATAAAACGGGTGAATTTCCTAAACCAGGGGACGTGTGGGAAGTTACGGCCAAAGACGTGCGCCGCGTATACGATTGAGATAACTGCTGCTTTCACAAAACCTTGGCCCAATGTTGCCAAACCGGAGAGAAGGCTTAATTTTGTACATATCCTTTTCTTAAAATAAGGCTGATAGTTGGCAAAGGCACAAAAAGAAACTCCGCTTAATAAACAATACAACGAGATCAAGGCCAAGTACCCGGGCGCGCTGCTGCTGTTTCGCGTGGGGGATTTTTACGAAACCTTCGGAGAAGACGCCATTCGTGCCTCTAAAATTCTGGGCATCGTGCTTACCCGCCGGAACAATGGCGGTGCGCACGAAGAACTGGCGGGATTTCCACACCATTCCCTTGATAATTATCTTCCCAAGCTGGTCCGTGCGGGCGAGCGCGTGGCGATTTGCGATCAGCTTGAAGATCCTGCCGCAGCCAAAGGCATTGTAAAAAGAGGCGTTACCGAGCTGGTTACACCCGGCGTTTCGCTGAATGATAATGTGCTCGACACCCGTAAAAACAACTATCTGGCAGCTGTCCACATTGGACCCGACAACATTTACGGACTTGCTTTCCTGGACATTTCTACGGGGGAATTTATGACGGCCCAGGGCAATGCGGCTTACATTGATAAAATGTTACAGGGTTTCAGCCCCGCCGAAGTGCTATTTTGCAAAAGACACAAACAGGAATTTAATCAGCTTTTCGGAGGGAAATACCACTCTTTCCAACTGGACGACTGGTGCTTTGGCTACGAATATGGCTATGAGCAGCTGATCGGGCATTTTCAGACAACGACATTAAAAGGTTTCGGAATTGAAGCGCTGCCGATGGGGATCATTGCAGCGGGCGTGATCCTGCATTATCTGCGCGAAACGGAGCATAAGGAAGTGGGCCACATTGGCCGTATTACGCGTTTGGAGGAGGAGAAATACGTCTGGCTCGATCGCTTTACTGTTCGTAATCTCGAACTCGTTTACCCGCAACAGGAAGGTGGCGTGCCATTGATACAAATTCTGGATCAGACCGTGACGCCTATGGGTGCGCGTTTGCTTCGGAAATGGATTGTTTTGCCATTAAAAGACAAGCTGGCTATCGAAGACCGGTTGAATACGGTCGAGCATTTTCTTGAAAATGAAGACCTTCATGATGCGATTATAGGGCATTTGAAGCAAATAGGGGATTTGGAAAGACTTATTTCCAAAGTTGCCGTGAAGCGAATCAATCCCCGTGAATTAGTGCAGCTGAAAAAGTCGTTAAAACAAATCGGTCCGGTTAAGGAGCTGATTTCCGGCATTATTAACCAGGAAGAAGAAAAATCCAAGAAGGCAGGGAAGAAGGAACTTTCTACGCAGGCCGTTGAGATATTGAAGAAATATGCGGATCAGCTTAATCCTTGCAGTTTTTTGGTTGATAAAATTGAAAATGAAATCCGTGAAGACGCCCCTCTGCTGACAAACAATGGCCGCATTGTGAAAAGTGGCGTTGATCCTGAGCTCGACGAGTTGCATGCCATTTCGTACGAGGGGAAGGATTTTTTAATCAAACTGCAAAACAGGGAAATAGAGCGCACGGGCATCGGGTCACTCAAAATCGCTTATAACAAGGTTTTTGGGTATTATCTGGAAGTCACGCACGCACATCAAAATAAAGTCCCGGCCGATTGGATCAGAAAACAAACGCTGGTAAATGCCGAGCGATACATTACGCCCGAGCTCAAAGAATACGAGGAGAAAATCCTGAATGCCGAGGATAAAATTTCAGCGATCGAATACCGGATTTTCAGCGAATTAATGTCTATGGCAGCTGAATATGTGGGCACGGTGCAGCAGAATGCATTGGTGATATCCACGCTTGATGCGCTAAGTTCATTCGCTACGGTTGCGCGAAAAAATAAATACACAAAACCCGTCATGAGCGAAGGCAACGAGCTGGATATCAAGGATGGACGGCATCCCGTTATCGAGCAGCAACTTCCCGTGGGAGAAAGTTATGTGCCGAATGACCTGTTTTTGGATGATGTTTCACAACAAATCATCATCATTACTGGTCCTAACATGGCCGGGAAATCTGCCTTGCTGAGGCAAACCGCATTAATCGTGCTCATGGCACAAATGGGTTGCTATGTGCCCGCCAAATCCGCAAACATTGGAATAGTAGATAAAATCTTCACCCGGGTAGGAGCGAGCGACAACCTGAGCCGCGGTGAAAGTACATTCATGGTTGAAATGACCGAAACAGCCAGCATTCTCAATAACCTGAGCGACCGGAGTTTGGTGCTAATGGACGAGATCGGACGAGGAACAAGCACTTATGACGGCGTTTCCATTGCCTGGGCAATAGCAGAATATCTCCATAATCAGGCTGATTGCAAGCCAAAAACATTATTTGCAACACATTACCACGAGTTAAATCAGCTTACCGAAGATTTTCCACGCATTAAGAACTTCAACGTGGCGGTGAAGGAAGTGGATAACAAAGTGATTTTCCTTCGCAAATTGAAACCGGGCGGAAGCGCGCATAGTTTTGGGATCCACGTGGCTCAGATCGCGGGCATGCCGCAGCTGATCGTGTTGCGCGCAAGTGAGATCATGCATCATTTGGAGAAAGATCACGTCACACATGAGCACAAAAAGCGGGTGAAGGAAATTCCTAAAAACAACTTCCAGTTAAGCATTTTTGAACCAGCCGATCCGCGAATGGAAGAGTTAAAAGAAAAACTATCGCTGGTGGATGTGAACACATTATCGCCCATCGAGGCGCTTTTGAAACTGAATGAATTCCAGAAAATCGTTAAAAAGTAACCCATAACACTTTAAAAATTACTCAATCAAACTCCTATCCCTTTTATGAAAAACACAACGCGTTTTCAGTTGATGGCCATGATGTTCCTCCTCTATTTTATCTGGGGATCGTGGTACGGTCAAATGAGTAAATATTTATTCACGGCACTGGGCGCAACCGGCGCGCAAGTCGGGAATGCCTATGCGGCCTTTTCCATCGCGCAGATCATCGCTCCGTTCTTTGTCGGAATGATCGCCGACCGTTATTTTGCCGCTCAAAAAGTGCTGGGCGTGTTGAGCCTTGCAGGTGCCGCATTGCTTTTCGTCCTCACAGGCGTTGACGATCCGGACAACTTCTTCTGGATCATCCTGGCTTACTGTATCTCATTTGCACCGATGATGTCGCTGACGACTTCGATCGCAATGCAGCAGGTCACCAATTCAGAAAAAGATTTCCCTGCCATACGCGTAATGGGAACGGTTTCCTGGATTGTCGTTTCCAACATTATCGGTTATTATGGCTTTGGAGATGATGTAATGATCTTTAAGATTTCAATGGTTGCTTCGGCGTTTTTGGGCGTTTATTCATTCTTTTTGCCAGACACCCCGCCGAAACCAAGCACCAAAACTTCATTCTCGGACATTTTGGGATTGGATGCCTTTACGCTTTTCAAAGACCGCTCATTCGCCATCTTTTTCATCTCTTCGCTGCTGATCTGCATTCCGTTGTCCTTCTATTACGCCATGGCCAATCCGTCGCTGACAGACTCAGGAATGACCAATGTGGAGAACAAAATGTCACTTGGACAGGCTTCCGAAGTGGTTTTCATGCTTTTAATTCCCCTTGCATTCAGCCGCTTAGGCGTTAAATGGATGCTGGTTGTTGGGTTGATTGCCTGGATTATCCGCTTTATCGGCTTTGGTTACGGCGATGCTTCCAGCGAATGGCTGCTTTATATGGCCATCATTTTGCACGGCGTTTGCTATGACTTCTTCTTCGTTACCGGACAAATCTACACAGACAGCAAAGCAGGCGAAAAATATCGTTCATCTGCGCAGGGACTTATCTCCATCGCGACTTACGGGATTGGAATGGGCATCGGTTCGTGGCTTGCGGGCATCGTTGCCGATATGTACACGGTGAATGGTGTGAAAGACTGGACAAGCATCTGGATGGTGCCAGCTGGCATTGCAGCCGTTGTTTTGGTTCTATTTGTGCTTTTCTTTAAAGATAATAAGGTAAAGGCGACAGCATAACATGCTTTTGTTGCCAATAAAAAACCCTGTAAGACGATTTCTTACAGGGTTTTTCTATTTATAGATCAATGATCTTTATTATCAATCATCATCATCGTCATCGCCAATGTTGCGGGTGTAGTTTTTGGATCCGCCTCCGCCTTTTTTATAATCTCCTCCGCCTTTTCCAAACCGGTCGTCAGATCTTGATTTGCCTCCGAATCCACCTTTATCACCATATCCGCCGCCACTGTGTCCACGGTCGCTGCTTCTGTATCGGTCGTTGCTTCCGCCGCCTGAGCTTCTGTCGCCTCCGGAATAGCCTCCACCGCCACTGTAACCGCCTCCACCGCTGAAACCACCGCCTCCGCTGTATCCGCCGCCTGTGCTGCTTCCGCTTCCAGGTACGCTGCTTGGTCTGTCGGAACTGCCGCCGTCAGGACGTGGCGTTCTGTTGAAACCGCCTTCTCTCCTTGGCGCGCCTGCGTCTCCTCTTGCTTCTTTCTTCTGCGATTCATTTACAACCAACGGCCTTCCGTACATATCGGCTCCGTTCAAATTGTTGATCGCCAACCTTGCCTCTTCTTCATCCGGCATTTCGACAAAGCCGAAACCCTTGCTCTGACGTGTAATCTTGTCAATGATAATTTTCGCGGAGCTCACTGTTCCAAATTTTTCGAAAGCTTCACGCAATTCGCTTTCCTTCAATTTAAAAGAAAGACTCCCAACAAAAATGTCCATGGAAACGACTTGTTTTAATTTAATTTTTAGGTTATAAATATATTTATTTTAGCTGATAAGCTACAACACTGTTTTTGCCAAAAGTCGGCACATAAACGATTTTCTTTACCGAATCGTAGCCAATGTCAGCCGAATTCGTTTTATCCGCGCTCGTGTTCAGCAATTCCTGCTTTGTTCCGTCAGATTTAACGTAGTAAACCACACCTGCCCAGCACGAAACAATGTATTCACCCGGCACAACCTGCTCGATTCCGTCGGTGCTTTTATCCATTCCTTCTGCCAAGACGCTTATTTCTTTGGTCGAGCTAACTTTTTTCAATGTTCCCGCATCAGCAACCAGCAGGTCCGAACCAACTGCCAAAACGCCGTTAGGGCCATTCAAGCCTTCAAGAAAGGTCGAAACCTTTCCGTCTTTGATCAAATGCACTTTTTTCGTGCTGGAATCCGAAACGTAGATATTTCCTTCTGCATCGATGGTAACGTCATTCAAGAATACGGAACCTTCAACGGCATGTTTCTTTAAGATTTTTCCTGATTTTAGATCAATTTCAACCAAATCAGTCACGTCGGCAACGTAAAGCTTGTCGCCCATAACGCCCATGCCTTTTGGCGCGTGCAGTCCTGTTATCCAATCTTTTGCAACGATTTTTCCATCCAATCCTACTTTCGCAATCCCGCCTTTACCATCTTTCTCACCAGGCTTTCCGTCAATGAGCGCTACATATAAAATTTTGTTTTTAGCACTGTAAAATACAGACTCAGGAACAGGCAATGTGGCTTCCGAAGCCCAAAGCTGTGTCAGGGAATGCTGTGCATTTGCAGCAGCCGACGAAAGTAACAGGGATGCAGCAAGGAAGATGTGACTGGTTTTCATTGTCAAATTAGGTGTAAATGTTTTCTGTTAAGGAAAGAGCATTTAATAGTGATATACTTTACGTATCGACAGATTTTTACGACCGTTACTCAAAGCTAAATAAAAATGCCCAAATCGGTTCGTCAAGGCCATTTTTAAATTTTTTTATAATTTAATCCGCAAATCATAAACAAAGTCTTTGATTTCCAGAATCCGAAAAGCATCCGGGTGGTTGAACAAAGGATTGAGAAGATAATTAAATTCGTCCGGCAGGATCGCAGAGGGAATTTGCAGGAATGCGTGCGATGCTTTTCTTAATAATGTTGTTCCAAAATCTTTCGTAGAAGCCGGTGCCGGAGCGTCACGCCAGTTGCCGGGAAGATCAGGGATCTGAATTTCGTGAATGTCAAGCGGTTGGAGTTCAAATGTGGTGATGCTCAGCGCCCTTGGGATATCATCAATGTTAATGTTGGCGGTGTATTCCAGCAATGCCAGCGCGCGGCTGGCCGAAGTGTAAATGCATGGTGTCAGTTTGTGATTCCAGCGTCCGCCGTAAAGCCGGGCGCCTTCTCCTTCCAAATCGTGTGCGTATTTTGTGCGTCCTACTCTGTAAACGAGCATAGCGGATTAAGAATAAACGCCATAATCGATGCGCCCGATAATGTTTTTGACTTCTTCACGGCCATATTGGTTATCCAAAAGATCATAAGGAGCCTCTCCGCCCAATGCCCGGTTAGGACTAAAGATCCATCGGTTAAAACGGTCCACATCCTCGAAGACCTCGTAGCCATAAGAATATATATCCGCCAGCCCGACGATCTTCTCACTCACCGTAGGATTAAATTTCTCAGAACCCTTCTTATTAATCAGCGTTGCTCGCGCCACGGAAAGTGTCGCGGCCAGCTGGTCATAGTCCATGCCAATCCGATCTTTAAAGCCTTCCAGGTCCGCTTTGCTGATCCCTTGCTTCACAAAATACATTTTCTCGATTGCCGTCATTTTACTTTCAGGTTTTCGTGCCGGGGTATTAAATATCATACTTGCCGGTGCGGAGCCATAACCGACCGCGCCCATAGGCTCGTTCAAAGTCTTAGGTTCCGTTTCATTCAATGTTGAGTAAGGCTTCTTTCCGCGCTGCTTCATAAAACAAATTTACACTAATTTCAGTATAAATTTATACCAAACAAAAAAACTCCTGCCAGCTGACAGGAGTTTTTTTGTTCGCTTATTTCTTCCGCTTCTTTTTTGAAGCAACGGGCGGTTCGGCGGGTGTTTTGGTTAAATCTGCGATCCTGATGTTTCTGAATTTCAGTTCCGAGCCGTGGCCCAGGAACCCCAAATGTCCGCTGGTGCGCTTCAATCCGGGGTGCTCCTTGTGGTCGACGGTTCCGTTTTTGCTGGCTTCGGCGAGATCGCCATCCAGGATTACGGTGCCATTCAATGTTACTTTTATTTTGGAACCCTGCACGCGGACTTCCTCGTAATTCCATTCGCCCATGGGTTTCAAAAATCCTCTTTTTGCAGGGATAATGCCATACGCAGAGCCGTGATATTGATATTCGTGCAGGTCTTTATAAATGTCGGCATCATTGTCCAGGATCTGAATTTCGGTTCCTACGTAAGCCGCGTCGCCTTCCATCGGTGTCCTGATCCCCAAACCGTTATTGGCGCCGGGCGTCAATTGGAATTCGAAACGGAAGTCGAAATCGCTGTATTCGTCTTTGGTATACAAATTCCCTTTGCCGCCCTTCTTAGGATCTACGACCAATGCGCCGTTTTCAATAAAATAGTCGGTGCGGTTGCCAACCCAATTGAACATATCCGTTCCGTCAAACAGCACTTTGAAACCTTCCTTCTGCTCTGCATCGCTTAGCTTGAATGGTTCAGGTCGCTCAATTTCACGCACATACACATCCCGATAATTGATCTGATTTCCATGTGCCTGCAACTCAATTTGCTCTTTGGCAAAAATCGGCAGGTTGCGGTCCCAGTAATTTTCCAGGATCACATTATCCACAACATTCTCCCCGTTCAGATCCACCGAAACGCGGTCGCCGATCATGGTAATATGGAATGTGTTCCAATCGCCAATGGCGTTATCGGCCAATTTCGAAGGTTTGCTTGGGTTCTTCTGGTTGTTGTACAATCCACCGGAGCCCACCTGCGCGCCTACGCTCACACGCGACGTGTCCCAGATCTGCACTTGCGGCGTTCCACGCAGGTAAATGCCCGCGTCGCCATCTTTCTGGATTTTCCAGTCCACATACATTTCGAAATCACCATATTGCTTCACCGTAGCCAGGTTATCGCCGTGTCCCGAGAAAACGAGTTCGCCGTCTTTGGCAAACCAATCCTTATTGGCGGCTTCGTCAGCCTTTTTTTGTTTGTAAGCCAAACTGTCCGCGCTCATTTTTCCACGCGCAATCGGGTTTTCAACCAAGCCTTTCCAGCCAGTAAGATCTTTTCCATTGAACAGAGCCACAAAACCTTCATCCTTAGGCAGCTCCGACAAATGTCTTTTGATCGACTCTCGTGCATATTCCGCATCTTTTCCTTTTAGTAGGGAAGCAGTTTTAGTCAGCAAATCACGGATTTCAGGACCGTAAAAACCCTTATTAGCCAATGCAATGGCCATAACAGCTTGCGCAGCCGCCTGCTCTGTTGCGGGATTGTCGAGATATTTCCCTGCAAAAAGCAATGCATTGAATGTTCTCAATCGGGGCAACTCTTTCAGGATCGCAATTTTCTGAGAATCAGTTTTAGCCAAAGTCATGGCTTCGCGCAGCATAATCACCTTATTAACCGGCGTTTTCGTCGATTTCGCAGTCGCAGCAACATAACCAGTCAATGCCAGGGTAAGCTCTTCGCTATCCGTTGCCTTTTTTGCAATGCTCAAAAGATCACCCGCAGCGCTCGCATCCGACCAGGATGATAACGCAGCGATTGCAGCCTTTTTGGACTTTGCATCACCACTATTATAAGCCGAAACCACCGAATTAAGCGCCGTTTTGCCGCCTATGCTCGCCAAAACAGCGAGGTAATTGGATTGCTTATCAGCAGGTGAGGCCTGCATTTGTTTTAAAATAATATCGGTCTTCGCTTTCGCATCACCAGCGCTTTTCACGCCCGCAGCCACCGCTTTTTGAATAGCCGCCATTTGCCCGGCGTCCGTTACGGTGTTCAGCAAAATGTACATTTGCGGCAGATCATTCGCCGTTGTCAGCGATTTCAATGCCGTGTAAGCCGATTTTGAAACATCTGCATTCGGGCTTTTCAATAAGGCGAAAACATTGCTGAACTTGGCATTCGCCTCCCGGGCGGCAATCACGTCAATGGCGACAGCCTGCGAAGCGGCCGGCAATGTTGGCAATGCTGTCGCCAATTGATTGACAACGCCTTCCCCTTTGATGGTAAGCAAACTGCTTTTCACAACCGCAACTTCCTCCGCACTCGCCGTTTTCAGCACATTAATCAATGCAGGAAGGCTTTTCTCCTGACCAATTTTGCCAGCAGCCCAGATCGCAGCCATTTTTACTTTGCTATCCTTCGCGGCCAATGCTTTTTGAATGGTTGGCAATGCATCCAGTGAATTGGCGTGGCCCAGCATGGTGATGATTTCGGCCTGCACTTCGGGTTTGGCTTTTTTCATGGCATTGAGCCAGGGCGTTGTGCCGTCAGCCATCAGGTATTTTTGTCCCAATTTCAATGCAGCAATGCGATATTCCGGATCTGCGCTTTGCAATGCATTTACCAAAACAGGCACAGATTCGCGTTTTTTAATGTCTGAATAAATTTTCAAAGCGGAAGACCGCGTCGGTGTTTGCTTTACGTCCGGGGTGTTTTTGAGCAATGCCAGAGCAGCTTTTTCCGCGGCAGGCGCGTTCCCATTTTCGGCCAGACGTGCCAGGTACTTTAAATAAACCGCCGTTGCATCCGACTCATCATAACCGAAATTCACCTTTTGCGCAGCAGCCATTAAAATTGCCTCAGAAGAAGGCGCACCGATCTCCGAAAGCGCAAAAAGGCTCACCTTACGTAAAAGCAGATCCTCATTCACAGCCGATTTCTCGATCATAGGCGCCGCTTCCTTATAACGCGCACCGCCCAATGCTTCAATAATCGCAATTTTTGTGCTTTCAGGAGCGCCCTCCAAGCCTTGCAACAACGCAGCACCAGCCACCGGCGAACCGATTCTCGCCAATGTCCGCGAAGCCGGACCGGAAAGCCTTTCGTCTTTTAGATAGGGTTTCAAAACCTCCACAGACTCATCTTTCCCAACCGTCTGCAATTGATAGATCAGGAAATTCTTGCTGTCCGGGTCGGTTACTTTCGATAATGCTTCGCCATAAGCCTCGGCGGCGGTTTTTCGGAAATCTTCTTTGCCAGCTTGTGAAGCATAGTAAGTAAAACCGCCGATCGCGTATTGAATTTTGGTATTATCCCCCTTTCCGAGCGGCGTGAGCATGGATGCGATCTGCACGAGTCCCGGCTTGCCGAGCTGGCCGAGTTCTTCCATGTTCTTTTTTAACGCGGCTTCGTTCTGGGAAGGAAATTTGGATAACAATGCTTTGGCTTTGCTGGCCATCGCATCGTCTGTTTGTGCCCATGCCTGCGAAAGTAACATGCAGAGGGCCAGGATAGTATATATTTGTTTTTTCATGAATGGTCAAGGATAGAAATGAATGTATGCAAACGAGTTTAATGCTGATTAAATGGTCCAGGGGCCACGCATGGGCTGGTTAATCAACCGGTTTGCACCTTCATCGTCTATAAATTCCTGTTTTTCGGGGTCAAATTTCAAGGAGCGGCCGAGTCTTAATGCTGCTAATCCCATGTTCACAATGGTGCAGGAACGATGTCCGTTTTCTTCATTCAGCGCAAACTTTTTGCGGTTTTTCACGGCATCTACAAAATCTGTAACCTGTGGCTCGGGATCGGGGAATGCGGCGAGTTTCTTTTCAAGGTCCGGAATGTCGGATTGGAAATTGGGGTAAAGTTTGCCTTTCGGACCTTCGATGTAAGCCACTTTTTCATCTTTCGCTTCGCCATCCAGCACGATCTGGCATCCGTCCGCATAAGTATAAGTGATTCTCCGCCAGGTTCCTACGGCTTCGGTGTGTTGCTGAGGCGCATCGATTTCCACGCTTACCGGGCTCGTATCATCTTTGCCCAGGAAATACTGGATCGGGTCAATGTAATGCTGGCCCATATCGCCGAGTCCGCCGCCGTCGTAATCCCAGTAACCACGGAATGTCTGGTGTACGCGGTGCTCGCTATACGGCTTGTAAGGCGCGGGGCCGAGCCACATTTCATAATCCAGCTCGGCCGGAACGGGCTGCGGTGCATTATTGGTGTTTCCTACCCAGTAAAATTTCCAGTCGAAACCGGTGTGCTTGCTTACCGTCACTTTCAAGGGCCAGCCTAATAAACCGCTTTGCACCAGCTTTTTAATGGGCTTAACCGGCGTGCGCATGCCGTAAAAATTGTCCTGAAAACGGAACCAGGTGTTTAAACGGAATATCCTTCCATGCTGCTGCACGGCTTCCACAAGCCTTTTTCCTTCGCCTATGGTCCTTGTCATGGGTTTTTCACACCATACATCTTTTCCGGCGCGGGCTGCATCGGCGGCAATGATCCCGTGCCAGTGCGGCGGCGTGGCCACGTGCACAATGTCCACTTCGGGAAGCTGGATCACCTCGCGATAATCAGCAAAGGTTTTTACGCCCTTATCCACCATGCCGACGGCAATGTCCAGGTGTTTTTTATCCACATCACAAAGCGCAACGACTTTGGTGCCTGCATACGGAATGTGGCCGCGGCCCATGGAGCCGGTGCCGACGATGGCTTTGGTCAGCTGGTCGCTCGGCGCGATGAAGCCTTTGCCGAGAACGTGGCGGGGAACGATGGAAAAAGTGGCCAGCGTTGCCAGTGAGCCTTTGATAAAGGTCCGTCTGGACGCAGAGGTGCCTGTTTCTTCTTTCATTAATTAAGGTTGTTTAGGAAATGAACTTGGGAGTGAAATTAGAATATTAATCTTAAAGCGGAATGTTTCCATGCTTTTTTCTGGGCAGAACAGCCACTTTGTTTTCCAGCATTTCAAAAGCCCGGATGAGCTTTTTGCGCGTTTGATCGGGATAAATAACCTCGTCAATGTAACCGCGGTGTGCGGCGCGATATGGGTTGGTGAATTTTTCGGTGTAATCGTCGATTTTCTCTTTCAGCTTTTCGGCCGGATCTTCGGCCTGGGCGATTTCGCGTTTGAAAATAATTTCTGCGGCTCCGCTAGCACCCATAACCGCAATTTCCGCCGTAGGCCATGCAAAGTTCAGGTCCGCGCCGATGTGCTTGGAATTCATTACATCATAGGCGCCGCCGTAAGCCTTGCGCGTGATGACTGTAATGCGCGGAACAGTCGCTTCCGAGAATGCGTAAAGCAGCTTCGCACCGTTGGTAATGATGGCATTCCACTCCTGATCGGTGCCCGGCAAAAAGCCCGGGACATCTTCCAGAACCAATAAAGGAATGTTGAAACAATCACAAAACCGAACAAAACGCGCAGCTTTCTGGCTCGAATGAATGTCAAGCACACCCGCCAGTACGGCGGGCTGGTTGGCCACTATGCCAATGCTACGACCTGCAATCCGCGCAAAACCAACGACAATGTTCTCTGCAAAATTCTGATGGACTTCGAAAAAACTCTCCGCATCGGCAATTTCCGTGATCACCTCGCGCATGTCGTAAGGCTGGTTGGCATTGTCGGGAATAATGTTGTTTAAAACCGGGCGTGATTCATTTTGAGCTTCATATGGAATGCCCGGCGCATTTTCCTCACAATTCTGAGGCATATAGCTGAGCAGTTTTTTAATGTTCAGCAAACATTCAACCTCATTGGGCGAGACAAAATGCGTGATGCCCGATTTGGTCGCATGTGTCATCGCGCCGCCCAGTTCCTCGGCTGTAACGGTCTCGTGCGTAACCGTTTTCACGACATTAGGCCCGGTCACGAACATGTAGCTCGTATTTTCAACCATTAATATAAAATCCGTGATCGCCGGAGAATACACCGCGCCGCCCGCGCACGGGCCCATCACGGCTGAAATCTGCGGAATGACGCCTGAAGCCAATGTATTTTTATAAAAAATATCCGCATAACCAGCCAAGGAAAGTACGCCTTCCTGAATCCGGGCGCCGCCCGAATCATTCAAACCGATCAGCGGAGCGCCGTTTTTCATGGCGAGGTCCATAATCTTGCAGATTTTCTCGGCATGCGTTTCGGAAAGCGAGCCGCCGAAAACGGTGAAATCCTGCGCAAAAACGTAAACCAGCCGGCCATTCACCTTTCCATAACCCGTCACCACGCCATCGCCCAGATAATGTTCCTTATCCAGCCCGAAATCCTTGCTGCGGTGCATCACAAACTTCCCGATTTCTTCAAATGTCCCTTTGTCGATCAGCACCATAATGCGCTCGCGGGCGGTGAGTTTGCCTTTGGCGTGTTGTGCTTCAATCCGTTGCGCACCGCCGCCCAGGTCGGCCTCAGCATTTTTCTGATCTAACAATTCTTTTTTTGAAGCGGCGGAAGGTGCTGATCCCATGTAATACGGACGATATGGTTACATTTGTTCTTGTGAGAATCTAAATATACTGTCATTTTACTGATTCGGGAAATTAATGCGACTTATGAGGCAGATCGGAATGTGCGCTTTGTTTTTGGCGGGAATTTTTTTTGGTTTCCAAAAAACAGCACAAGCGCAACCGACCGGCGGAAGAAATAAGCTCGATTTTCTGCAACTGCCAGCACAGGCCAAAAGCACGGCATTAGGCGCCAATCACATCACCATTTCGGGCAATGATCCTGCCCTTTTTATCCAAAATCCTGCTTTACTGGACTCTTCCAAAGCCAATAATGTGTCCGTCAACCTGATGCCTTACCTGGCCGATACGCGGTTTGTGAATGCCGCTTATGCGCGGCGCGTGGGCAAGTCTGCGGGCGTTTGGGCGGTTGGGCTGCAATATCTTAACTATGGCACAATGGTCGAAACGGATGACATTGGCAATGTAATCGGAGAGTTCCGAGCAGCGGATTATGGCGTTTCTGCGGGTTATGGACATACATTGGGTGCTTTTACGGTGGGTGGAACATTGAAGTTTGTAGGCGCTTCGGTACAGTCTTATAATGTGTTTGGCGTGGCGCTGGACTGGGGCGGCGTTTTCAAGCATCCCGGGCAGGATCTGACGGTTGGGTTTGTAGTCAAAAATCTAGGGTTTGTCAAACAGAATTTTTCCAGTTTAAATGATCCTGCATTGCCTTTGGACGTGCGGCTTGGATTAACATTCAAACCGGAATATATGCCCATCCGCGTTTCGCTCACGGCGCATCATTTGAACCGCTTCGATATGGTCTATAATGATCCGAACCTCTTCTTCACTTATGACGATAATGGCAACAAAATTGCGAGAAAAGTGGGCATAGCAGAGAAACTGGCCCGGCATCTTTCGCTCGGAGCGGAAGCATTGCTGCATCCTAATTTCAGGATTATGCTCGGTTACGACCATTTGCGGAGGCAGGAATTGCGGCTTGCCAACAGGGGCGCATTGGCCGGTTTTTCGTTTGGCGCATGGCTGCGGATCAAGCGGTTTGAGGTTGGTTACGGTCGTTCGCAGTATGTTCCGGGGTTTAGCAGCAGCTCCTTGTCGATTGTGATGAATTTGAAAAATGGCTTTGTAAAAGAAACCGTCAAAGTGCGTCCCTAAGCGCCTTACTCGTTTTCTTAATGTTAAATTTTGTTCATAATAGCTTAATATTCAGGTAAAACCGGAGAGCTGTGGTTCGGCTAGTTTTGTTAAGAAACTATCTCACCATGGCGATGAATTTTAATTCTATTCCAAAAAATGCCCTTACCGCGCTGGTTTGTGGCGCAATGACCTTTTCCGGCTGCATTAAGGATCACAATGATCCACAGGTAGATTCTTCTAAACTGATCAACCGGTCGGTAAACCCTTCACTGGTGCGTGCGTTGCCAGGTTTTGAAGATCTGAAAATTACGACATTGATCAGCTCCGACGACAAATTGCAGGATTCTCCTGATTTCATTTACGGTGCCCAGCCAGATGGCGGCGCTTTCATGAAAAACCCGAATGGCGAAGGTTTTGTGATGATCAACAACCACGAGATTCTTTTCTCGGTGTCCCGCGTTTTTTTGGATAAAGAATTGAAACCCGTTAAAGGAGAATACATTGTGGACGCAGAAGGCGGACAGTGGAGATTGTGCTCGGCAACGATGGCAACGCCGCAGGAACACGGTTTCGGCCCATTATTCCTGACAGCGGGCGAGAGCAACTCGGAGTCGATGACGCACGCAATTGATCCTTTTGCACCGGCAGATAAAAAGAACAAGACAAGAACCGTAAGTGCTTTTGGTAAATGGAATGCTGAAAACGCAGTTCCGCTTCCTAAGGATGCATTTCCCGGCAAAACTGTAATCATTATCGGTGAAGACGATACAAATGGTCAGCTTGTTGCTTACGTTTCGGACGTGGTAGGCGACCTGAACAATGGTAAATTATATGCATTACGCCGCACAAACCAGGAAAGTGTGGAAACGGATATGGTTAAAGGACAAACCTACGACGTTGAATTTGTTCCTTTTGACAATGTAAAAACAAGCACAGGAACGGAGCTGCAAGCACAGACGGTGGATAAGAAAATGATCCAGTTTGCACGTGTGGAAGACATCGATTACCGCAAAGGCGGAAACGGCGTTGGGCGTGACATTTATTTCACGGCAACGGGTGTAAGCCAGTCGGATAAGGTAACGCCTGTGGCTGGTAAAAACATGTGGGGACGCGTGTACAACCTGAAATTTGATGAAACCAACCCATTGAAAGGCAAGTTGCAGATCATTATGGATGGCGAAGACAAGCCAGGCAGCTTCATCGTGAACCCTGACAACATTTGCGTAACCAAAAACTTCGTTTATGTGCAGGAAGACGGTGATTCATTCTACAAAAACAATGACCACGACGGAACAATCTGGCAGTATAACCTGGCTACAAAAGAGAGCAAGGCGATGCTCCAAATGCACCACCGCAGAGAGGACGCAGCATTTAACACGAAATATAACTCGGTAGGAAACAATTCATTGAGCACTTGGGAATACGGTGCTATGATCGACATTTCGGATGTTGTGGGCATTCCTGAGACATTCATGATCAACCTGCACCCGCACACTTGGCAGGACGAGAAATACAAAGGTGCTGACGGCAGCGGTATTTCTACAAATAAAGAAGGCGGACAAACTGTGATCGTTCGCGGAATTCAGCAATAACACTTCTCAGCAAGCTTATAGAAGGCCTTTTCGGAGGGCCTTCTATCTTATTTTACATTCACCATGAAAAAATTTGTCCTGGCCATTTGTGCAGGCATCGCCGTTTTCACATTCCAGTTATGCAAGCCGGAACAGAAGCCGCATGAAATTGTATATCAACATTTTGTCACCGACCTGGACTCGCTGATTTCAATGAATGATGCGTTTCTGGAAAAAGTGAAGGCAAAACCGGGGCAAAAAGCATTGCAAAACGACTTTCTCAAAATCCGTCTTCAATACAAAAAAACAGAGGCTTTTGCCGAATATTTCTTTCCTACCACAGTCAGAATGATCAATGGTGCGCCGCTGGATGAGATTGAGGATGAGGAGAATGCAGTTTTCGAGCCGGGTGGCTTGCAGGTGATTGAAGAGCTGATTTATACGGATGAACCTGTGGATCAGGAAGAACTGGTGCGACATTCGCGCAAGATGCAGGTCAATGTGAAGCGGATTAAAATGCTTTGGAAAGACATTGTGATCACAGATTCGCATGTTCTGGATGCATTAAGGCTGGAAATGTTCCGGCTGATCAGTCTGGGAATTTCCGGATTCGACACGCCGGCTTCGGGCAATGCGTTGGCGGAGAGCGAAGTTGTTTTAACATCATTTCAACATTATGCACAACCTTACAAAAGCACATTACCCCAGTTTTCGGCGCTGGATAAGCAGGCTGAGGAGGCTATTGCTTTCTTGAAAAAGGGTGCAAATTTCAACGACTTCGATCGCGCTGCATTCATTACTGACCACATTAATCCGCTTTGCAACACCTTGCACCAGAACCAAGAATCGGCTGGCATCCCGTTCATGAACGACCGCAAGCTTTTGAGCGGTAAGGCGGCTACAATTTTTGATAAGAATGCATTCAATCCCGAGGCATTGCTGTCGGACGCCAGGTTCAGCGCAACGGCGGACCGGGTTGCGTTGGGAAAAACATTGTTTTACGATAGCCGGATTTCGGGCGACGGCAAAACAAACTGCGGCTCCTGCCATCAGCCTGGAAAGGCTTATGCCGATGGGTTGAAAACGAGCAAAGGTTTTGATAATAAGTTTGTTAGCCGTAATGCGCCGAGCATTATGTATGCATCATTACAGCAGGCATTATTTTACGATCTGCGTGCGCCTTCGCTGGAAGATCAGGCGGCGGATGTGATCCATAATAAGCTCGAAATGCACGGTTCAATGGAAGATGTGGCTAAATTGGTGGCGACGGACGAACATTACAAGCACGATTTCAAGAAAGCTTACCCGGATCTGGAAGTGATCAAACCCGTTCATATCCAGAATGCACTGGCGGCTTTTGTGCGTTCATTAAACCCGTTCAATTCGCCGTTTGATAAATACATGCGGGGTGATAAAAAGGCGCTTACGGATGATCAGGTGGCGGGTTTCAATGTTTTTATGGGCAAAGCCAAATGCGGGACCTGTCACTTTGTGCCATTATTCAACGGAACCGTTCCGCCCGATTTCCAGCGCACGGAATCCGAAGTTTTGGGTGTGACCACGGATGCGAAATGGAAAAATGCGAAGCTGGACAATGATCCGGGCAGGGGCGTGCACGACCAGTTTCCGCAGTGGAAAAATGCATTTAAAACCAGCACCTTGAGAAATATCGCCAAAACGGCTCCCTATATGCACAACGGCGCTTTTACAACATTGCAGGAAGTGATGGAGTTTTACAACGAAGGCGGCGGGGCAGGACTGGGGCTGGATGTCCCTAATCAGACACTGGCGGCCGATAAATTGAACCTGACGCAGCCCGAAATAGCCAGCGTTATCTCTTTTATGGAGGCCCTTACCGACGATGTGGAATGATCATTCCAAAACTTTCCCTTTTTCGAGCCGTAATGTTTTGGTAACGCAGCTCGGGATTTCGTTGGGATAATGCGAAACGTAAATCAATGTCCGCTCCGGCGTGTCGCAAATCGCATCGACCACGGCTTTGAAATATTCGATCGCATCCGCGTCCAAACCTTGGCAAGGTTCGTCCAGGATCAGTAAAGGCGGATTTTTGACCAAAGCCCGCGCCAGCAGAACCATACGCTGCTGTCCTTTGGAGAGTTCTGAAAACTTTTTCTCAATCAAATGATCCACATGCAAAAGCGCCGCCACTTCATGCACGCGTTCGATTTGCTGTTCGGTTAATTTTTTGAAAAATACGCCTGTCGCATCGAAAAAGCCGGAAGCTATGGTTTTGAAAACACTCGTTTCTTTTGGAAAATAAAGGTGCAACTCTGGGGAAACGTGCCCGATTTTCTGCTTAATGTCCCAGATCGAAGCGCCAGCGCCTCCTCTTTTTTGATCAAACAAATCATAATCATTGGCAAACCGCTGCGGGTTATCGGCGGTGATAATGCTGAGCAATGTCGATTTTCCCGAGCCATTAGGACCAGAAAGCGCCCATTTTTCACCTTTTGCAATTTTCCAGTTTACATGATCGAGAATAAGCTGATCGTGATAGCGAACGTGAATGTCGCGCATATCAATAGCATAGTTGAAGTCAATGTGCTGTGGCAGACCGAAATGAGCCAGCTTTTCCGGGTCGGGCTTTGGGTTGTGAATGTGCGTTGCGGAAGCTGTTTTATAATCTCTTATGTCGCGTTGAGCTGTAATTTGGCCTTCTTTTAGTTCCAGCACGTGCGTAATGCAAGGCGGAATCTCTGTGGCAGTGGTTGCCATAATGATCGTTACGCCGGATTGCGCCAGTTCCGTCAGCGCATTGCGCAGCACTTCCCTCGAATGCACATCAAGGCCGCTGAATGCATTGTCGAGGATTAGTATCTCAGGCTTTTTTAAAAGTGATTTAGCCAAAAGCATCCGCCTTGTTTCTCCATTTGATAGTGTAACAAATGGGTGATCAAGCAAATGCGTGATCGATAGGAGCGAAGCAACATTGTTGAGTTCTTCATCACTGACCGTGGCCGGAGCCAGCTGCACCGAGTTTTCATTCACCGTTCCGACGGGTTTCAACTGGTCCGTCAAAATGGCCCTTACCGATGGCGCGCGCTCGCTTTCGTAAGCGTGAAAGCGCTGCTGATAGTATTCCGCCCCGGCACTTACAATGCGGTTGAACGAATAATCATTAGAAACAAGCTCAATCGCCTGCCGCAGTTGAGTTTGCAAATTATAGCTGATTTTCCCCTTCACAACAGGCCACTTACCCGCAATAACGTCCAGCAGAATCGTCTTCCCGGAGCCATTCGGGCCGATAATTGCCCAATGCTGTCCCGGTTCTACATTCCAGTCGATATCAGATAAAACAGTAGTATTGAATTTGCGGGCAGAAACGCCCAAAAGAGAAACAAGTGCCATGTAAACGCCAAAATCAATGAGCAGGCAAAGATAGGAGCAATGATTGTTTAGAAAAAAATACAAGGATAAGATCGTGCAGGGAATCAGTAAACCGTTTGCTGGTTCTTGCCTGCCGAAGGCTAACTAGATACGTAGCAATTAATGGGAAAGCTATACTATTGGTTATCGCTTAAATCCTATCTATCAATCAAATGCAGGAACAATTTACATCTAAACCTGGCTTACAAAGTCTAAAAGCATTAGCCAAATCGGGCGGCCTCGCAGGCATGTTGTCGATCACCTCCTATCTGACGATCGCATTCACCTCTTTGCCGGATCCCATCGTGTTTTTCCTGGCTATGGCCTTTCCCATCTTAGGGATCGTTTTTCTGTTTGCGCTGATGGAATATATCCACTTTTACAATCCTTCCTATGCCAATAGACTTGGGTTTGTGTTTGGCAGCCTGGCGTTTACAATCTGCGCTGCTTTCCTCTCGGCTCAGCTCGCAGTGCAAGTCGGGGTTCACATTGAAAATACTCAGGTAGCAACCCAGGAGGCCAGATTTGTGAAGGAATCCATTCGGTTGATCGATATGGGGATGGATGTTGCCTGGGATATGTTTATCGGCACTTACCTGGTCTTATTACTGATCTCATCGCGCAGGCTGAAAGAGTTGCGTTTTTGGGGATTTGCACTAGGGATATTGGGAATCGCACTCATGATTTTAAATACAATCACTTTCCCAAATCCGCCTGCTGAAAGCGGTTTGTTTGATTTAGGGCCATTTATCGCCATAGGCTTATTTGCATTAGCCGGTCAGACATTCAGGCTTGGCTTGCTTCGCGAATAATAAAAATCCGGATTTGCTCTGATATAAGCGAATCCGGAGCGTAGTAAGTGGATTGTGACCTTCTTATTGAAAAACTTCAAGATTAAGCTGTTTAGTCAATGCACCTGCAAAAGCAGACATGTCGTCTGATGTGCGGCTGGTGATCAGTCCGTTATCGGTTACAACATCTTGGTCCACCCATCTTGCGCCTGCATTTTCCAGGTCTTGACGGATGGAGCCGTAGGAAGTAATAATGCGTCCTAAAACTACATCGGCATCGATCAGGATTTGCGGCCCATGACCAATAGCAGCAACTGGCTTGCCCGATGCAAAGAAAGACTTCACAAATTCGACAGCCCGGCTGTTCATTCGAAGCGCATTCATTCCCAAAACACCGCCTGGCAATAACAATGCGTCATAGTAATCGGCACGCGCCAGCGTAAGCGGCACATCCACATCGTGTTTTTCACCCCAGTCAAGATGACTCCATCCCCTGACATTGTTTTTATTAGGGGAAATAAGATGAGTGGTTGCTCCTTTTTGATTTAGGACTTTTCTGGGGCAGGTCATTTCTACCTGCTCAAATCCATCCGCCACCAGAATAGCAACTTTGATAGAATTTAATGACTGTTCCACGGGATTTATAAGGGATTTAAGGGTTAGATTATTTGATTATTAAATTGCACAAAAATTATGCCAAAAGCGAAGTTCCGGTTGCTTGTCGAATTGCACAACGAAATGTTGTTCCCGTTCAAAAGGTGTGGTGCAAACCGAGAAAAGTGTGATCCCAGTGAAAAAACAAAACGAGCAGCATTGCTGCTGCTCGTTTGAATATTAATTTTCCAAGATTTTAGATCTCTACATTGCCGACGTTCTCGAAGATCAGATCGCCTTTGGAATTAAGCTCCATCATGATCACAGAATCCTTAGCAACCTGTCCGCTTAATATGCCTTTGGACAGCTCATTCAGGATCCGGCGCTGCATCACCCGTTTTAAAGGACGTGCCCCGAACGCAGGGTCAAATCCATCTTCACCCAGTTTTGTAAGCGCTTCGTCCGTTGCATCAAGCGTAATTCCCTGGTCTTGAAGCATCTTTTGAATGCCTTTAAACTGGATATCAACAATCTTACGAATGTTTTTCAATGTAAGCGGTTCAAAAAGAACGATCTCATCGATCCGGTTCAAGAACTCAGGCCTTACCGAAGCTTTCAGCAGATCCAGGACAGCTTGTTTGGCTTCTTCCACAACCAGTGTGTGGTTCCAGCCTTCGTCTTCGGCGAATTTCTCCTGGATAATGTGGCTGCCAATGTTCGAAGTCATGATAATGATCGTGTTCTTGAAATTGGCAACACGGCCTTTGTTATCAGTTAAGCGGCCTTCATCCAAAACCTGCAAAAGAATGTTCCAGACATCCGGATGGCCTTTTTCAATCTCATCCAGCAGGATCACGCTGTAAGGTTTGCGACGAACAGCTTCGGTCAATTGTCCGCCTTCATCATAACCCACATATCCCGGAGGCGCACCTACCAGTCTGCTTACCGAATGGCGCTCCTGATATTCACTCATATCGATCCGGACAACTGCATTTTCGTCATTGAACAGATATTCTGCGAGTGTTTTAGCCAATTCAGTTTTACCCACACCAGTCGGGCCCAGGAAGAGGAAGCTTCCGATCGGGCGTTTTGCATCCTGCAAACCAGCCCGGCTCCGTCTTACCGCATCAGCAACCACTTCAATCGCTTCTTCCTGCCCCGCAACACGGTTATGGAGATGACTTTCGAGTTGCAGCAATTTCTCGCGGTCGCTTTGGAGCATTTTGCTCACCGGAATACCCGTCCATTTCGCAACCACTTCCGCAATGTCCTCCGGCGTAATTTCTTCCTGCATCAAGCTCTCAGCATGCTCGGATTGCTGTAATTCGGTCAATTTGTTTTGCACTTCTGGAATGCGGCCGTAACGGATCTCCGCAACTTTTCCAAAATCGCCCGCGCGTTCGGCTTGTTCGGCTTCGAGGCGCAGCTGCTCGCTTTGCTCTTTTAATGTACGGACCTCATTAACCTTGCCTTTTTCATTCTCCCACTGTGCTTTCAATGTATTGCGTTCCTCACTCAGGTCCGCAATCTCCTTGTTAAGCACTGTCTCTTTGTCCTTATTATGTTCACGACGGATCGCTTCGCGCTCGATTTCAAGCTGCATAATGCGGCGGTTCAGTTCGTCGAGCTCCTCGGGAACGCTGTCCATTTCGAGGCGGAGTTTGGAAGCTGCTTCGTCCATCAAGTCAATGGCCTTGTCGGGCAGGAAACGATCGCTGATATAGCGATTGGAAAGCTCGACGGCTGCAATCACCGCGTCATCCTGGATCCTTACTCCGTGGTGCAGCTCATACTTTTCTTTGATACCACGCAAAATGCTGATCGCATCAGGAATATTGGGTTCATCGACCATTACAGCCTGGAAACGACGTTCCAGCGCCTTATCCTTCTCCATATATTTTTGATATTCCTTCAATGTGGTTGCACCGATTGCATGCAATTCACCGCGGGCAAGGGCTGGTTTCAGCAGGTTAGCCGCGTCCATAGCGCTTTCTCCGCCGCCGCCAGCTCCGATCAATGTGTGGATCTCGTCAATGAAAAGAACGATTTCGCCTTCCGAGTCGGTCACTTCCTTGATAACCGCTTTCAGCCTTTCTTCAAATTCACCTTTATATTTCGCCCCCGCGATCAAAAGTCCCATATCGAGGGATACAATGATCTTTGATTTCAGGTTTTCGGGCACGTCGCCTTGCACGATCCTTTGCGCAAGTCCTTCGACGATTGCTGTCTTACCGACCCCGGGTTCACCCAATAAAATCGGATTGTTTTTTGTTCTACGGCTCAAAATCTGCAAAACCCGACGGATTTCCTCGTCCCTGCCGATGACCGGGTCAATTTTACCGGCTTTGGCCAATTCATTTAAATTTTTGCTGTATCGTTCCAGTGAGCGATACTTAGCTTCTGCATTTTGATCTTTCACAGGATTATTTTTACCTCTAAGTTCTTTGATTGCGTCAATAAGTTCTTTTTCCTTAAAACCGACTTCCTTCATGAGCGTCGCAGTGGAATCTTTTCCAGCCAGGATGCCGAGGATGAACAGTTCAATGCTTATAAATTCGTCGTTAAATTCTTTCAGATAATTTTGCGCTTTGCCACTAGCAGCCGCCATATCATTGCCCAGATAAGGCTGGCCGCCGCTTACGCGCGGGTAACCTTCCAAAATCTTTTCCAGCCGATTATTCAGGATATCCGGACTGATGTTGAGCTTGTTAAGTAAGAATAGCGAAGTGTTAGGGTCTTCTTCCAGAATTGATTTCAGGACGTGACCCGTTTCGATGGCCTGTTGCTGGTTGCCCTGGGCCATCTGCGCAGCGTGTTGTATAATCTCCTGCGCCTTTATGGTATATTGGTTGAAGTTCATGGAGATATTGCTTTGTTTACAATACTCCATGAAAAATCATATGCCCGATCAGAAAGCCTGAAATTTTGGCATTAAAAAAATGAAAATAGGGGATATCAGGACAAAATGTCTACTGAATTACAAATCCATCTGCGTTTTTAGCAGGTCTTCCATCGTCTCGCGCCTCCTCACCAAGCGCGCTTCGGCCTGATCGACCAGCACTTCTGCGGGACGGACACGTGCATTATAATTTGAGCTCATTGTAAACCCGTAAGCGCCTGCATTGAGAAACGCTAGGAGATCTCCGGCTTTCACTTCCGGCAATGTTCGATCGGTGGCGAATGTATCCGTTTCGCAAATGTAACCTACTACATTATAGGTTTTTGGATCGCCGGAAGGATTGGAAACATTCAAAATGTGATGGTAAGAGCCATACATCATCGGGCGGATCAAGTGATTTAATCCTGAATTTACATGGACGAAGTTTCTTGCCGGATCCTCTTTCACAACTGTCGCATTCACCAGCAGATAACCGGATTCACTCACCAGAAATTTGCCTGGTTCAAACCAAAGCTGCAATTCACGGCCGTATTCACTGCAGAACTTTATGAAACGCTCGGAAATTTTTCTTCCCAACAAATCCATATCGGTAATCTCGTCACCTGGTAAGTAGGAAACCTTAAAGCCACCGCCCAGGTCTATGATTTCAAGGTCAGGGAAATGTTTGGCTGTTTCAAAAAGTATATCCGCCACTTTCAGGAATGGCTCTGCATCTTTAATGTCTGAACCGGTATGCTGGTGCAGCCCAATGATTTTAATGTCGTATTTCTTTATAACTTCAAGAATTTGATCCAGAAGCAAAACGGAGATCCCGAATTTCGAATCGGCGTGGGCGGTCATGATCTTGATATTCCCGCCAGCGGCCACATTGGGTTTAATCCGGATCAGGCACGGCCTGGTGTTTCCGTAAGTTTGTCCAAACCATTCCAGCAACGGAATGCTGTCCACATTCACGATCGCGCCTGCATCAACAGCCGCACGCACTTCTTCGAAAGGAACTCCGCTGGGTGTAAACGTGATCTGATTCGCAGTATAACCCGCCATAATGCCCATTTCCAGCTCTCCCGGAGACACCACATCCAATTCCACGCCGATTTCGCGCATCAGTCGAAGGATCGACAAATTCGTGTTCGCTTTACAGGCATATTTGATTTTCATATTAATGCCTGCAAATGCGTGTTGCAGCTCCTGTGTTTTGCGGCGGATCGTTGCGCCGTCGTACACGTAAAGCGGACTGCCGAATTTTTCAATTAAATGTTCAGGATCAATGCCTTGTATGGTATATGCGTTGGAATCGGAAAGTTGCATCAGCAATTGCGGTGGATTGTTTGGAGAGATTAAAGGTAAAATTCGGGTGGTTTATTTGCAGTATTTGTCAAGATAAATGGCCATTTCCTGCTGCAAAAGCTGCGCTTCCTGTTTTGCTTTTTGAGCAAAATCGACATCATTACCGGCGTAAATAATGCTGCGGGAAGCGTTCACAAGCAAGCCGCAATGTGCGTTCATGCCAAATCTCGATAGTTCTTCAAGATTTCCGCCCTGCGCGCCCACACCCGGGACAAGCAGGAAATGATCAGGAATGATCATTCTGATTTTCTCAAATTCAGCAGCTTGCGTGGCGCCAACAACATACATTATGCGATCTGCGCCAGCCCAGGTTTGTGAAGCTTTGAGGACTTGTTCATATAAAGGCGCGCCGTTGGCCTCCAAACGCTGAAAGTCCCCGCTACCCGGATTGGATGTCAATGCGAGCAGGATCACCCATTTGTTTTCAAATTCCAGAAACGGGATCACCGAGTCACTTCCCATGTAAGGCGCGACCGTTACCGCGTCAAATTCGAGGCCCGAAGCCGAAGGATCGAAAAACGTTCTGGCGTAAAGCCCGGATGTGTTTCCAATGTCACCACGCTTGGCATCCGCAATGGTAAAATGGCTTTTTGGAATGTATTCGATTGTTTTCTGCAAACTCTCCCAGCCTTTTGAGCCGGATGCTTCGTAGAATGCAATGTTAGGCTTATAGGAAACACAAAAATCCGCAGTGGCATCGATGATCTGTTTGTTAAACTCAAAAACAGGGTCAGCCTCTTTACGCAGATGGGCAGGGATTTTCCTGATATCCGTGTCGAGCCCTATGCAGAGATAGGATTTTTTCTGGGAAATTTGTTCAAACAGCGCTTCGTAGGTCATGATTTCGGAAATAATGCGCCGAAATTACAACCTCTATCAATAGATTCATAAATTTGTCCCAAGATTAAGACTTACCATTACCAACCAACAGAAATAATATTGTATGCAGATTCGCGAAACTTCCATTGCCGGATTAGTCGAACTTACCCCACGTGTTTTTCATGATGATCGTGGAATGTTTTTTGAATCTTATAATGAGCAGATATTTAAGCAATTAGGTTTGCCTACCAACTTTGTTCAGGATAATCAGTCATTTTCGAAAAAAGGCGTGGTAAGAGGGCTTCACTTCCAAAAAGCACCTTTCGCTCAGGGAAAGCTGGTTCGTGTCATTTCTGGAAAGGTTTTGGACGTTGCGGTGGATATTCGCCCGGAATCTCCCACTTTTGGCAAGCATGAAATTTTTGAGTTAAGCAGTGAAAAAAACAACATTGCTTACGTTCCGGAAGGTTTTGCGCATGGCTTTGTTGCACTGGAAGATTCGATTTTCTCCTACAAATGCACAAACATCTACAATAAGGAATCCGAATCGGGCATTCTGTGGAATGATGAGGACCTGGCGATCAACTGGGGGGTTGAAGACGCAAATGTCTCTGATAAGGATGCAATTTTGCCTACTTTCCGCTCGCTGTTCGGAGATCTGAAAATCTAATATTATTTTTCAAAAAGCTCTTCCAGTGCTTTGGAAGCCACTTTCTTAGCCGAATTTGGATTCTGGCCGGTGATCAGTCGTTCATCCATTTCAATGAATTCCATAAAAGGGATCATTGATTTGGTGTAATGTGCGCCGCGCTCTTTCAGCTTGTCTTCCAGATAAAACGGCACTTCGCTCACAAAGCTCATTAAGGCTTCTTCCACGTTGGAGAAGCCTGTTACATATTTGTCCTGGATCAGCCAGGAGCCGTCGGATAGTTTCACGTTCAGAAGGCCGCAAACGCCGTGGCAGACTGCGGAAACTATTCCGTTGCGTTCGTAAACGTCCCTGACGATGTTCTGCAAGTCTGTATTTTCAGCCAGATCCCACATTGCTCCATGCCCGCCTGCAAAATACACCAGGCGGTAATCGGCTGAATGAATCTGTGCAGGGGAAAGTGAATTGTTTAGTTTGGCCCGGAACGCGGCATCTTCCCAATATTTTGCATTGCATTCATCTTTCAATTCCAGGCTGCGTTCGTCAATCGGAATTTTCCCTCCCAGCGGGCTAACAATGTCCATGAGAACCCTGCGTTTGGACATAACATCATAGAAATAAGTCAGTTCACTGAGCCATAAGCCGGTTTTGCCGGTTTTGGTAGGGAATGTTTCATGATTCGTGCAAACAATGAGGACTTTCATAAGCGCTTACAGAGTTACTGGCTGAAAGATAAATAAATCATAGGAGTTTCCCAGCTGAAAACGAGAATGACACGCATTTGGGTGCGTGTCATTCCTTAAATAGCGATATGAATGTTTCTAGTTCAATAATTGGTTTTTGTATGCAAAAGCCACTGCTGCTGCCGTGCTTTTCGTGCCGGTCTTTTCCAGGACTCGCAGCCGGTGACCTTCCACAGTGCGCACACTGATGAAAAGCTTATCGCCAATTTCGGAAGTCGAAAAGCCGTCGCATATCAATTGCAGTACTTCTTTTTCTCTTGACGAAAGCGCAACATTGCAGGCGTTGGGAAAGAATGGATGTTTATTGACCTGTCGGGTAACCATTTTCCTGTGCATGGCTTTGGAGACGAAGTCGTTGTAGTAAAAACCTTCTTCATCTACGCGGCGAATGGCTTTTTCCACTTCATCCGGACTAGTATCCTTTAATAAATAGCCTTGTACACCTTTTTCCAGCATGTGAATAACGAAACGGTCCTCATTATACATGGAGACCACGATGACCTTAATGTTGGGAAATCTTTCAAAAGCGGCCTCAGTGGCTTGAATGCCATCCATAACCGGCATTTGCAGGTCCATAAAAACGATATCAGGCGTGTTGGCAGGCAAGCGGTCGAGTAATTCCTGGCCATTGGCCGCTTCAAGTATAAATTCGAAATCGGGAATGCCGCTCAGCATGGAGATAAACCCCTTTCTGAACAGTTCATGGTCGTCGGCAATTCCGAGTTTTAAGGTTTTCATATCAATTAAATGTTCACGCGCTCGCGCCGGAATGGATGCAAAGGTTCCGGTTTGCTGTCTGCAACCGGCATCATGGGGATCTGTGCAAATGCACTCGCGCCGCCTTTTTCGGGTTTTTCATATTGGACTGTCCCGTTAACAATGGCCAACCGGCTTTCAATTCCCAACAGGCCCAGCCCGGCCAGATTATTTTCTTTGATCTTCTCGGGGTTAAACCCGACTCCGTTATCTGTCACTTTCAGGCCGATCATCTGATCATTGATTTCCAGACGAATATCTATTTTTGAACAACTGGCATGCTTGATCGCATTGTTGACCAGTTCCTGCATAATACGGTAAAGCGTAAGTTCCAGTTTCTGGCCCTGCCGCGGGAAGTCGTCGGTGTTGGCCTGGAAGGTGATGGCGAGATTGTTATCTTCTTCTAATTTATGAATAAATTCTTCTATTGCCTCCATTAAGCCAAACCTTTCCAATGTTGTAGGCACCAGATCGCGCGTAATCCGGCGCACATGCAGAATGGTTTCTTCAACCAGTGACTGCGATTTTTTCATGATCTGGTCCTCTTTTTCATTCCCGCTATTGGCCACCAGTTTGCTGAGCTGGTTGAGGCTTAATTTGGTGAGAGACAGCATTGTTCCAATGTCGTCGTGTAAATCCTGGGCAATGCGGCGGCGCTCGGTTTCCTCTGAATTGAGCGCGGTGTCCAGTAAAAGTCGGTTGTAGTTTTTTTCAATGTCGCTGATCTTCTTTTCCTCCTCGAATCGTCTTTTTTGATAATACATCACGAAAGAGATCATGCAGAACGCCATGGTCAGCATTGCCAGGGAGGCAATGAGTAACGCCCATTTCAACTCTTCACTGTTTTGCATAATGTCCCGCCGAAAAATGATAAATACCAATGCCAAAGCACAACGCACATACTATCTCGAAAATAGTTGGAATGGTTTCAGTTAAGCCCATGTCAACGGAATGATTCCAGGTGGCCGTATAATGTAATACGGGCGCAATAAAGATAAAACTTGAATAGTATAACAGTAAACCTGAGCATACCCAGAAAAAGGGAAAGGTCAGCAGGTTTGGAATGCGCAAAGACTTTATCAGTTCATAGAAAAACAACAAAATCAATGTAATAATCAAAACTCCTTCCACTGTTTTTGCAAATAATACTGCCCTGTGGTTGTGCAGGTCACTTATCACTGGATTTGAATTAAGAATATCCCATACTGTGAAAGCTAAAAAGCCCACCATTGAACCTATAATCCCTTTTTTTAATGTTCGTGAATTGAATTTGTAATAAAACATTCCGCCCAGCAAAGCGTAATTAACGGGGATGGCTAAATTGAAAAACAATATATTATTCTCGTGATTAGCAGCCGAACGAACCATTATAATATCAATTATTAATTTCACTGTCAAGTAAACCAACAGCAATCGGAAGGTGGGGTCGATGTATGCTTTTTTTAAAATTATTAATATTAGCGGTACTAGTGTGATAAATACTGCTATGCATGAGACCGGGTTTCTGAAACAATACGAAATGAAAATTTCAAACATATAGTGTGTTAATTATCACTGCCTAACATTGGTGCGGGCAAAGCGGTCCGCCTGTCATGGCTTCTTTCCGAGCGGGCATGTCCTTCATTCCTCCCAGCCGGGCAGTTTTGGTAAGGTCATTGCCGTCGGCATCGACGGGTATGAGCACTAGTCTTGCAGTTGGTCTTTTCATGCCTCTGCTAAGTGCTGATTTCTCACCTACCACATGTCCTTCTTCCTCCGTAATACCGTAATAAACGCGAAATCCTACGCAAGTTTCTCCGTGAATGCTCATCAATTCGTTGAATTTATGTATTCCAAAAAACTCCGCTTTTACATAATTCTCGCCGCGAAGCGTAATTTCCTGTTCTCTTTTCTGGAAAGGTTCAGTAATTTTTAATGCTTGTTCCGCTGAGATTAGCTGTCCTTCTTTACCCGTAAATTTCCGTGGATCCATAAACGTTTTAGAGAATTTTATAATTTCTTGATATACGTAAATGTAACCTCCACCCGCATTACCACCAAGCAGAACGGATTGTATTGAGTTAACGGTTTCAAGGTAATGTTTTGGCTGTCAATAACTTTGAAAATACGCCTCCTTCAAAAACACGTAATTCTACTTGCTACATTGGGGAGTATTACCAAGACGCGAAATGCGTGTTACGCATTTTACAAATCAGGGATTATAACGCTAAAAAGATTGTGAATGCCAGGCGACATTTGTAGAGCGTTATGGGAGAAATTTTCAGAAGGTTTCTCTCAAAAGATTAAAGGGTTAGGTTAACATTCGAAAGCCGTGAGGGATCTCCTTCACGGCTTTTTTGATATCTTGAAGGCCAAAATCGCTTGTAACAGGATCATGAAACCCACAATCAACATTGAATACTGCCCGAAATGCGGCTGGCTGCTGCGGTCCGCGTGGATGGCGCAGGAATTACTCACCACATTCACGGATGACCTGCATGCGGTTCAGCTGACACCTTCGGAAGTTGCTGGGCGGTACATTATAAGCCTGAATGAGGAAATTGTCTGGGACAGGAAGCGTGAGGGGCACTTTCCGGAACCTAAGGAAATCAAGCAACTCGTCCGTGACCGCATTGATCCGGATCGCGACCTGGGACATTCTGATCGTAAGACGCTATAAAATATTAAAATACAGGACAATTTGTCGCTCTATGGGGAGCCGTTACTGCAACTTTGGCATTTAGCTATTCCCCGTTTTTTTGGGATAATTTCGTTATGCGAGCTGTAAATAAGGTTTTAAGCCGTTTTGAAGCCATTTATGCTTTTATAAGGCTTGATTATATTTTTGAATTTTAACCAAAAAATAATCTTTGGCACGTAGTTTTTCGTTAGTCTATAAAACTTGTGAATCTTAAACGCGATAGCTATGGAAAGCAAACTGAAAATACCCCAGGAGATGCTGATGAATATTGATTTCATCAACACAATCAATGGTGGAATGAGTGAGCCCGCTATAAAGCTTGATAGAGGATCGGACGGTTTTGAAGTTGTTGTGAAGGTTCCAGGCATCGAGGTTGAAGATCTTCAATTGGAAGTAGTAAAAGGAAAAAAGAATACTAATAATCTAAAACTATTTCACTTGTTGCCCATATTTTCTCAGGAAAGTCTGTCCGATGAAGAGCAGTGGAGAACGATACGTTTCATCAATACATTCGTCATTCCCGACGGGGTTGACGTCGAGCATATAACCGCAAAATATGACGATACTTTGCGCCATCTTGTGTTATTTCTTCCCTACGGAGACGAACAGGGAGACTACCACAGGAAAGTAAATATAGAGCGCTGGTAACAGCTGATTTGTATTAAATAATGTCACCCGATAGTTACAACTGTCGGGTTTTTTTTATGTGTCATGAGTATATTGCGGCCGAAAAACGGGTTTTATCCTCCTGTCTAGTCTTATTAATGAAGCATATGGCAAACAACTTTGAGGAATTGTACCCATCCAATAGTTAATATTAACATAGGGTAAACATTCTGTTTTTTGGTAAAAAAAGGAGTTTCATCTCTGTATCTTAGCAACCATATTTTATATATTACTCCTCCAATCTCAACGTTATGAAAAAGTCAAACATCTTCGCTTATATTGAGCTCACGAAACTTGTCGAAGAGCTTAGAGTTTCAAACACTTCCGGTCATCTTAAGCAAAAGTTAAAATCCCAGTCTGCATATTTCAACATCATCGAACCGCGGTATTTTTCCGATAGCCTTATCGGAGAGTGGGAGCAAATCCTGAGTATAATCAAGCAAAGAGGGGTGAAGGTGAACGAGGAGGGGAAAGTTGTTTCCAATGCAGTAAGCAATACCATCGAGCAGTTTTCGGACCGTGAATGTGAAGTGCTGGTGGATAAGGTTTATTCATTGTACGATCAGGTTAAGAGAGAATTTCAATAAAGGTTCATAAAAAAGGGCTCCTGGTTTCCCAAGAGCCTTTTATCTTTTCCGGTTTGGCTGATCAGTTGACAGTCCCGCCGTTCCACACTTCTTTTCCAGGCTGCACAAAAGCCAGACTTCCGTCCCGGTCCTCGGCCATCAGGATCATTCCGTGACTTTCCAGCCCCATCATTTTCCTGGGCGCCAGGTTTGCCAGATACAGCACTTTTTTACCAATCACTTCTTCGGCTGAAAAATGTTCTGAAATACCGCTAAGCACAGTTCGCTGTTCTATGCCGATGTCTACGAGCAATTTGAGCAGCTTTTTGCTCTTAGGAACATTCTCCGCAGCAACAATGGTCGCGACCCGGATATCCATTTTCCCGAAATCATCATACTGTATTTCCGGTTTTATCGCCGTGACCGTTTTTCCTTCCAGCTCGTTCATTCTTTTAGCGTCGTGCAGTTTTTGAATTTGTTTTTCAATGACGTGGTCTTCAATTTTTTCAAATAACAGTTTCGCTTCCAAAACCGGTTGTCCGGGAGCTAAAAGATCCTGGTTTCCTGCATATTCCCATGCTGTGTTGGTCATTCCTAATTGCTCCTGGATTTTAGCAGCTGTGAAAGGAAGCACCGGCTCCGAGACGATGGATAATGTTGCTGAGATCTGTAAAGCGATGTTTAAAATTGTATTAACGCGCTCAGGATCCGTTTTGATGGCATGCCATGGCTGCGTTTCCGCCAGATATTTATTGCCTGATCTTGCCAGGTCCATGATCAATGTAAGCGCTTCCCGGAACCGGTAAGTTTCCAGAGATTCCGAGATGCGGGCCGGGAATTCGGCCAAATCTCTCAATGCAATTTCATCTATTTCCTGCAAAACGCCTCTTGCAGGCACTTTGCTGTCACAGAATTTTTGGGTCAATACAATGGCGCGGTTGATAAAATTGCCATAAATGCCAACAAGCTCACTGTTGTTTCTGGTCTGGAAGTCCTTCCAGGTGAATTCGCTGTCTTTCGTTTCAGGCGCGTTAGCAGTAAGCACATAACGCAGCACATCCTGCTTGTCGGGCAGCTCTTCCAGGTATTCGTGCAGCCATACCGCCCAGTTTCTTGAAGTGGAAATTTTATCGCCTTCCAGGTTCATAAACTCATTTGCAGGCACGTTATCAGGCAGGATATAATTTCCTTCCGCCATCAGCATGGCCGGGAAAATGATGCAATGGAACACAATGTTGTCCTTACCGATGAAATGCACCAGCTTGGTTTCCTCGCCCGGTGTGGTTGGTTGCCACCATTGTTTCCAGCCTTCGTCAGTTCCGTTTTTCTGAATTAGCCAATCTTTCGTTGCGGAAATGTAGCCGATAGGCGCTTCAAACCACACATATAGGACTTTCCCATCTGTATCGGGAAGCGGCACTTTAATGCCCCAATCCAGGTCGCGGGTCATAGCGCGTGGTTTCAAGCCATCTTTTAACCAAGACTGGCATTGTCCGAAAACATTCGTTTTCCACTCGCTATGGCTGTTGATGTAGCTTTCAATGTCAGACTGCATGGCGTCCAAAGGCAAATACCAGTTTTTGGTTGCCTTCAAAATCGGTTTTGCACCGGAAAGCATCGACCGCGGATCTTTCAGTTCCAGCGGGCTTAATGTAGAGCCGCAGCGCTCACATTGGTCTCCATAAGCATTAGGATTTGCACAAACGGGGCATGTTCCGACGATGTAGCGATCTGCGAGGAACTGCTCGGCCGTTTCATCATAATATTGCTCGGTTGTTTCCTCAACAAAGACGTTCTTATCGTACAGATCTTTGAAAATTTCCTGTGAAGTTTCATGATGGACCGCCTTGCTGGTCCGGGAATATATATCAAACGAAATGCCCAGTTCTTTAAAGGAAGCGTCGATCTGTGCATAATATTTATCCACGACCTGCTGTGGCGTTAAGCCTTCTTTTTTTGCACGGATCGTGATCGGGACGCCATGCTCATCGGTTCCGCTGATAAAAGCAACATCTTTCCCTTTGGAGCGCAGGTAACGAACGTATATATCTGCCGGTATATAACATCCAGCCAGGTGGCCAATGTGAATAGGGCCGTTGGCATAAATCAGTGCAGCGGTAACAGTATATCGTTTTGGATCGGAAATCGGCATTTTAATGAATCGGATAATATAAATGAGGTGGTGCTTTGAAAACATTATCGAGTTCCTCAGCATTCCAAAAACGTAAAATTAGCAAAAACGCTTTCAGAACCGGGACTTTGAGAAAGTGTAAATAAAATTTTCTAAACTTGGAGCGTTAATGCATTTTACATCACTTATAAATTTTTCAACATGAAAATATACACATACAATAGGCTTATGATGCTTTCTTTTGTTCTGTTTGTCGCTTTTGGATGCGCGGACGATCAGGAACGTGATCTGAAAAAGGCGGAAAAACGCTATAATTTTAAAAAGGCGGCAACCGAAGACGATGAATTATTTCCCACGTATTTCCTTGCAAAGAACGGAGCGATAACAAAAGAGTTGATTGACGCGGAACGTGCGGTAAAAGTAAGGCTGAATGAAATGGCTCCGATTTCGTTGCCGACCAAACATGCACGATTGACAAGTGCTCAAAAAGATGGGGTTGTGCAGACGTACAAGCGTTTTTTGCAAAGCCACGATGAAGATTCATTGTTGATCAGGCATTTTCGGAATAAGTATGCCAAGGTAATTCTGATGGATTATGATGTTATGAAGTCAGATGATTACGCGCTCATTTCCTTCTTGACAAAAGAATTGATCGATTCGAAATGTGGGCGCTTTGCACTTATTTTTGAAGGAATCAGCAAAGTTAAGAGCCATGTTGCTGACAATCAGTATAATTCACTCGTTACTGAATTTGAAAATCAAATTGCGCAAAGTTTAAATTTGCATAAGCAAGCCAAAGCGGCAATGCCTGGATTGATTCAAAAGATGAAAGATAAGCCCGAGACCGTTCAGGGAGGATTAAAAGCAGATTTTGCAGTCGAGTTAAACGAAATGGACGACCTTTCTCCCAGGATATCAACGCTTGAAAAATATTTGCAAAATGTGAGAAGTTTATAGACAGTCAATAATATAAATGTGTTTTGCCCTTTCCGAATCTGCGCGATTTGGAAAGGGTTTTTTGTTGTTATGCAAGATTTCACATTTTTACAACCAACTTTGGTCTCGATATTTTGTTGTAATAAATATGAAAATTTTAATTACCGGTGCGACAGGTTTGGTTGGAAGCGCTACTGCACGGAAGTTTCTTGCTGAAAATCATGAAGTATTTGCCCTAGCCAGGCCCGACTCTGACCGAAGCCTGCTTGCGGATGTTGCTTCAAAAATACATTGGGTAGAAGGGGACATTCTGGACATCAGCGCGCTGGAAAGCGCGGTGGAGAATATGGACATGGTCGTACATACGGCTGCTGTTGTTTCTTTTATTCCAAAGGAGCGGAAGTCAATGTATAAGGTGAATGTGGAGGGGACTGCGAATGTTGTGAATGTGTGTCTTAAATATAAAATCGGCGAATTATGTCATGTGAGCAGCATTGCGGCAATCGGCAGGCCGGACGCGCGGAAAGCCATTCCGGGAAAAGATGTGGTCCTGGACGAAAATCATCGCTGGGAAGATTCCCCGGAGAATTCGGAATATGCGAAAAGCAAACATTTGGCGGAACTGGAAGTGTGGCGTGGAATCGCGGAAGGGCTTAATGCGGTGATCGTCAACCCCACATTGATCCTAGGTGAAGGGGATTGGAGTAAGAGCAGCACCCAGATTTTCGGTTATGTTTTTAAAGAAAAACCGTTTTACACAGAAGGCATCGCGAATTATGTGGACGTAAAAGACGTTGCCGACATTATATTCCAGCTTATGTTATCTGACATCTCCGGAGAAAGATTTTTGCTGAATGGCGGGAGCATTTCTTATCAGAATTTGTTCAATACAATTGCAGATGCAATGCACAAAAAAAGGCCGTCGTTTAAGGTGGGTACCGGACTTGCCGGAATTATTTGGCGGTTCGAAGCGGTAAGGACGTGGTTACTAGGAACAAAGCCGTTAATTACGAAGGAAACGGCCAAATCTGCGGCCAGAAAGATCAGTTACGACAACGGGAAAATCCGGAAAGCATTGAATTTTGAGTTCCAACCCATTGAGCGAACGGTTGCCAGGGTAAGTGAAAGTTTGCTTGGCAAGATTTGAATAACGATTATTTATTTTATAACTTTCTCTGATTAATTAGTGGTGCGTTAGCCCTCAAATCTAACCTGACGGTCCGTATGATGGAGAAAAATTTTGGGGAAAGAAAGGATTATATGAAAGAAACATTGCTCAGGTTTGAAAGAATGCTTAAAACGAGTGAGCCGGTTTTTTTTGATTTGGATACTTACGAAAAAGTAACGGTTCACTACATTGAAAAGGGAGATTGGGACAAAGCATTTAAAGCGTGTGAGTTAGGGTTGTCGGATTATCCTTATTCGCTGGACCTCCTGCTGAATATGGTGCAGCTGCATGCCAACCGCGGTGAACATGAGCTGGCTATGGAGATTCTGGAAAGAGCTTCCCTTTTCCATCCCGGCGACATTGAAATTCCCTTCATGCAGGTTGCCATTTCCAATATGATGGGCGAGTTTGAAGAGGCCATTGAAGTGTTGGAAAATCTTCTGCAACGTGTTGAAGACCAGGACGAAATATATTTTCAAATAGGGCAGACTTATCAGAATTGGGGTAAGTATGACGAGGCGATCAAGTTTTATAAAAAGTCGCTCCGGAACAACCTGAATAATGAGAGTGCGCTATATGAACTTGCACATTGCCTGGATTTGGTAGGGCAGCTGGAAAGTCATCTCGAATACTACAATGAGCTTGTTGACCGCGACCCGTTTTCGCATCATGCCTGGTATAATCTGGGTATAGCATTCAGTAAGCTCGAACGTTACGAGGATGCGGTGAATGCTTACGAATACGCAACATTGGTAAAGGAAGATTTTGCTTCGGCCTTTTTCCAATTGGGCAATTCGTACATGAACCTCGAAAAGTACGAAGACGCAAAAGAACAATATTTAAAAGCGATAGAACTCGAAGGCGAGCAGCCTGAAACTTGCTGCTGCCTGGGCACTTGCTACGAGAAACTGGGTCAATTTGAAACGGCCATCAAATATTACCGGCAGACTGTGAAGCTGGACAAGCAGTGGGATGATGGTTGGTATGGATTAGGGATATGTTTCAGTGAGCTGGGTCGTTGGTATGAGGCAGTTGGATTTTTACGTAAAGCCATTCAGATCACCGAATTAAACCCGGATTACTGGCTAGCGCTTGCTGAAACGGAGTTTAAAGTTGGTAATGTCATCTCAGCATTTGAAGCATTCGAAAAGGCGGCGGAAATAGAGCCATCCAATCCGGATATCTGGCTTAAATGGTCGCATGTGCTGTTTGAGCAGGGAAATTACGTTCGCGCCTGCGACCTCTTGCAAGCTGCAATTGACGAAATGCCCGAAGAAGCCGACCTCTATTACAGAATGGCCGTTTATCAGATCCACGGCGGCACATATCGTGAAGCGCTTTTAAACCTGGAAACAGCATTAACGCTCGATTACGATGCGCATGTGCAGCTTTTCGACTTTTTCCCCGATCTGGAAAAACAAAAAGCCTTGTTCAGGATCATCGAGCAATACAGAGAGAAATAATTCAGCGGAGATTTTGATATAAATCCACAAGCTGATGCGCAATATTTTCGCCGGAAAACTGGCTAATGTGCCGTTTTCCGGCTTCTACAAGCTGTTTTCTTAAAGCGGCATCAGTAATCAGTTTATTTAGCTGATGGCTGATGTCTTCTTTTTGATAGGGATCCGCATACAAACCTCCTGGTCCGCCAGCTTCTTCCAGACACGATCCTTTCGCTGCTAAAACGGGCGTCCCGCTGTGCAATGCTTCGAGAATAGGAATGCCAAAACCTTCATAAATAGAGATGTAAGCGAATATTTCAGCTTCCTGGTAAAGCGCTGGTAAATGTGCTGTGGGAACGTCATGGAGGATTTTTACCTTCTTTTCTAGGTTGTATTTTTGAATGTATTCCAAAATTTTGGGCGTATAACTTGTTGATTTGCCGACAAGGATAAGCTGGAAATCATTACTGGCGACGCTAGCGAATGCTTCCACCAACCGGTGCTGATTTTTACGTTCTTCCAATGTTCCCACACACAAAATGTACTGCCCTGGAATGTCGTATATGCGCCTGATCTCTTCTTTTTTATTTTGTTCAACCCTTTGTTTAAAAATAGGATTACAATCCTGGTAAATAACCTGGATCTTCTCACTATCAACATGGTATAGCGCTATTAAGTCTCGCTTTGTCTGCTCGCTGATGGCAATAACTGAGTCTGCGCGGCGGCATGCCGACTGGAATTTATGTCGGTAAATAAGCCTGTCGATGGGCTTGAACAAATGCGGAAGCCGTTCAAAGATCAGATCATGGATCGTAACCACTGACTTAATTCCGGTATTTTGCAATCCTTGCGGGAGTTCGTTGCTCAACCCGTGAAACACATCAATGTTATCCGCTTTCAGCTGCTTCGTAATAGATGCGTAGCGCCAGTAAGCTGAGAGCTTTTTATCCAGGAATGTCTGCGGAATGCGAATGTTATTTTCCGGGAAACCGGGAAAAAGTTTTGCCTTATTTTTTGGCGTGTAGGCCAGGTAAGTTGGTGCTTTTTCATTTGTCAGAAGCGCATCGAGCACAAAACGACTGTAATTTCCAAGTCCGGTTTTATTGGCAAAAGCTCTTTTGGCATCAAATCCAACGCGCATAACTGGTGCTTTTCAAGGGTTTCAGAGCAAAAGTCTGTAATTTTGTGGATACCACCGAAAATTATTGGTGCCTATTTTGTGTTCAAAAGGAATGAAGAGAGATAACGTCCAGAAACAGGGTAACCCCAAATCTACCACACTACCAATCACAGAAGATTATCATTTACATACGCTTGCCAACGGGATCCGCATTGCTCATAAGCGGGTCCCTTATACGCAAATCGCGCATTGCGGCATCATGCTCGACATCGGAAGCCGCGATGAATTGCCACATCAGCAGGGGCTAGCCCATTTCTGGGAGCATATGGCCTTTAAAGGAACTGAAAAACGCAGTTCTTACCACATTATCAACAGGTTAGAGAATGTGGGTGGAGAACTTAATGCTTATACAACCAAAGAAAAAATTTGTTTCCACGCCTCGGTCCTCGACGATCATTTCGATAAGGCCATGGATTTGCTGGCGGACATTACATTTCATTCTGTTTTTCCGGAAAAGCAAATTGAGCGTGAGCGCAATGTGATTCTGGAGGAAATGTCCATGTACATTGATTCTCCCGAAGACGCCATTCAGGATGATTTTGACCAGCTCATTTTTCCCGATCATGCCCTGGGAAATAATATATTAGGGACAGCAGAAACCGTAGGCTCGTTTGGCAAAGCGGATTTAATGCAATTTATCAACGACAACATCGATACGGAGCGCATTGTGGTTTCTTCTGTTAGCCGTTTGCCTTTTTCGAAAGTAATTCGGGTAGCGGAGAAATATCTGGGCAACATTCCACATCGTAAAACATCCCGAATCAGGCAGGCGCCATTGGAGTATGTGCCTGTAAGTCAGCAAAAAGAACGCTCTATTTCTCAGGCGCAATGTGCTATGGGCCAGCCGGCATATCCATTGCTTGACGACAGGAGATTGTCCTTTTTTATGCTGGTCAATCTGCTGGGCGGGCCGGGAATGAATTCCAGGTTTAACCTTTCTTTGCGCGAGAAATATGGTTTTGTTTACTCTATTGAAGGAAATTACACGCCTTATCTGGACACTGGCTTCATGGGTATTTTCTTTGGGACAGAACAAAAACAGCTCACCAAAAGCATTTCCCTGATTCATAAGGAGCTTAAAAAAATCCGCGAAGTACCATTGTCGGTGCTGCAACTGCATCAAACCAAGGTGCAGCTTATGGGACAACTGGCTATGTCTGAGGAGAGTAACATGAGCTTTATGCTGATGATGGCCAAAAGCTTGCTGGATACGGGCCGCGTGGATTCACTTCCTGAAATCTTTACCGAGATCGAGCAGATCACCGCGTTACAGTTGCAGGATATTGCACAGGAAATGTTCAAAGAGGAGAATTTCAGCTATCTCACTTTTCTTCCCGAAGATTAACATAAGCTATTTCTCACTGCACGGCAGGTGCGACTTGTCAGACAAGCGCAACCTGCTTTTCTTCTGCGCGATAATATAACGTAGAGGCATTTTCGGGCCTTAATACGGATTTTGCTGCTTTCTGAATGTCGGCAGACGTCAGATTCCGGATAATCTCCGCATCCTCGTTGGCCCAATCTACATTGCCGGCATTGGCTGCAAATGCCAGATTCATCGCACGGTTCAGCAGCTCAACTTCCGAGAAAGCCAGCGAAGCTTCCGACTGGTTTTTTACTTTGGTAACCTCGTCATCGTTGGCGCCGTTTGCCACCATTTCGCTGAGTATATCCGTCACAGCTGCATCTGCTTCTTCCAGACTAACACCAGGATTTAAGTTGCCTTTGATCAAAAGCAAGCCCGGATCAAGTGACGAAGTAACGCTGGCGCTGATGCTGTTGAAAATAGATCTTTCTTTCAAAAGGCTTTGGTACAAACGCGACGATTTGCCACGTCCCAGAATATCACTCAGCAGATCGGTTGCGTAAAAGCCGTTTTCGTATCTGCCCGGCATGTGATAAACTTTGATCAGAGAATTTAACGGAACGGCCGCTGAGATTTCCAAATGTCTCGCTTCATTCTGTGCAGACTCCCGCGGCAGGTTGCGCATATAAGGAGTACCCGGAGGAATGTCCCCAAACCATTTATTGGCTAATTCACGCACCTGAGCCGTCTTTATAGCTCCGGCAACGACCATTACGGCATTGTTGGGACGATAAAACCGGAAGAAAAAGTCCTGAACATCATCCATAGTTGCCCTTTCTATATGGTCAATGTCCTTGCCGATTGTTGCCCAGCGGTAGGGATGCTGCTTATACGCCAATGGCCTTAATTTCAACCACATATCACCATAAGGCTGGTTCAGATAACGCTGTTTGAACTCTTCAATCACCACTTTGCGCTGCACTTCCAGTACATTGGGATCAAAAGAAAGGCTCATCATTCTATCCGATTCCAGCCAAAAAGCCGTTTCTATATTGTCTGCGGGTAATGTAATGTAGTAGTTGGTAATGTCGGGTGAAGTGAAAGCATTGTTTTCCCCACCTACATTCTGGACCGGAATATCGTAGCTGGGAATGTTTTTGGAGCCGCCGAACATCAGGTGTTCAAACAAATGTGCAAATCCAGTCCGCTCCTCATCCTCATCCCGTGAACCAACATTGTACAAGATATTTACGGCAGCCATTGGTGTTGAAAAATCTTCATGAACAAAAACTTTCAAGCCATTATCCAGGGTGAACTGCTCGTAACGAATCATAATATCAGTGAGTAGATTAATTTTTGAAACCCGCCATCTTGTTTTGCGGTTATTAACAAAGCTAATGTTCCGGTGCGGTTCCACCAAACCATTTTGAGTTTATAGTACATGCCATGCAAAATACCCTTCGGTTTCTTTTTTTATTTTTACTCACACTCTGTTCGCTTCCTGCACCTGCCCAACTTCTGAATGACCCGGCATCGTTAAAACATGTTCAGCAGAGCCTGGACAAAATATACAATTACGAGTTTGAGGAGGCGGAGGTTTTTATGCATCAGGTTCAAAAAAAATATCCTAATCACCCCGTTTCCTACATTCTGGACTCGTTTGTGCTCTTCTGGAAACATTTGCCGATCAAGGATAATCCCACAAAATCGAAGGAATACATTCACAAGCTGGATCAATGCCTTGAAGCCATTAATAAGAAGTACGGAAAGAACAGTCTTGACCCGGAAGCAGTATTTTACACGATGGTTGCCCGCGGTTATATGGCCATGATGTACAATTACAAGGGTGAAATGATGAACGCGGCAGGGGAGGGTAAAAAGGCGTATAACGCATTTGTTGAAGGCCTGAAGCTGATCAACAAGAACCCTGAATTTTACTTCACTTCGGGGATGTATAACTATTATGTCGAGGTATATCCCGAGGAACATTCCATGGTGAAGCCGCTCATGCTTTTCTTTAAAAGTGGGGATAAGGCATTAGGTTTAAAGCAAATAGATAATGCTACCAAAGTGGGTACGATAACACGTGCAGAAGCTAACTTTTACATTTCACACATTTATCTCAAATACGAATCAAGACCAGACAAAGCTGTTTACTACACAGACAGGCTCATTGATTTATATCCCAAAAATCCGCTTTTCTTGATGAAAAATGTAGAATCGCTGATCTTGGCAGCGAAATACGAGCAGGCAAGTAAGGAATTGGCAATGTTAAAGAAACACACACAGGGTTTTTACCCCGTCGCCTGGCGGACTTTTCAGGGCTTATTGCACGAGAAACATGAAAAAGACGATGCTGCGGCCCAGCGAGAATATTTGCTGGCTTTGAAGACGCCGCATGATGATCAGTACACAAAAGAATATCATGCAATGGCTTACGCAGGCCTGGCGAGAGTTGCTTCACGCGCCGGTAACAAGGGCAAAGCCAAAGATTATTACAAGAAATGCCTCGGAAAGGCTGAGTACAGGTCCCTGATTAAAGAGGCAAAAGCCTTTAAATGAGATAATTATTTAGGGAAAAGGCTTTTGTCCAGACCTGGGATGATGCGTAATGCATTTTTGTAATAGAGCTTTTTCAAAACTTCGTCAGAAAGGCCCATCCCATACATTCTCCAAAATGCGTGGTATTTCTTGTGATAAGGAAAGTATTCGTCCTCAGTCTCCAAAACCCTGAAATAGGTCGCGTATTCGGCTGGCACCCAACTGTCTTTACCAAATAACACGCGGTCCTGATACTTATCAAAAAACTTTTTGGCAGCCCGCGGCTGACGGCCTAGTTCCGCAATTACTGCTCCAATTTCAACATACATATTAGGAAAAACGACCATCAGGCTGTCCAGTTTCTTTAAATTGTTAGGATACCAGCCCATATGCGCATTGATGAATGTCGTTTTAGGATTGCTTTTGAAAATGTGGTGCTGCTCGGCTATTAACGAATCAAACGGAACAGGATCTTTTGCGCCGCGTCGGCGGTTTGGATGGGTTTTCAGTTCAAGCCAGCGTTCATTGTAGCGGTCCATCGGGTCCCAGAATGACGGCACGTCGGCAGTATGGATCAGAACCGGGATTCCCAGCTCACCGCATTTTTTCCAGACAGGCTGCAAGCGCGGATCACTCACGGCAACACGATTGCCCTTATCATCCTTAATGCCGCTGAAACCAAGACTTTTGTAAATTTTCAACCCCTTTGCGCCCATTTTTACATCCGCTTCCAGTTGCGCAACAGCCTTAGCCGACCAGTCTTTTTCTCCAAAACCTTTGAACTGGAGATTGGTAAAAACTGCGATTCTTTTTGGCTCATTCTTCGCAACATTTTCCAGTGAGCCTTTCAATGTAGCCGTTCCCTCTTCCCACTCCTGCGACCAACCGCGACCGCTCAAATTGACCATTATAGCCATATTCAGCGCGTCCATTTCTTTTGTCAGCGCTTTCAGATCCTGCGTAGGCATCTGATATTGGTGATTATGGACGTCGATAAAGGGAAACTTAGCTTTTTTGGTAATGTGCTCCTCTACTTTCAGCGTTGAGATAGGATCGTATTCCTCAAAGCCAATGGGTTGTGTAACCTGGCCGCCTTCCTGAGCGCAAGCGATAAATGTGAAACCAATTACAATGGTGAGAGCAAGGAGAAGTTTTTTCATGAAGGCGTTTTTTCAAGGGTTTGGTTAATGCGAGTTATTTATAGGAAAGAGGCTTGGCAAATATATCAATGCAACGCAATGTGCAGCGATTCCTTCTTCGCGGCCTACAAATCCTAACTGTTCAGAAGTTGTTGCTTTGATGGAAATATCCTCTTCGGGAATTTGGGTGACTGCGGATAGGCAAGTTTTCATTTCAGGGATGTGTGGATTAAGCTTTGGGTTTTGTAACACGATTGTGACATCCACATTACCCACTTCAAAGCCTTTTTCACGGATCATTTCCAGCACTTTGGCTAACAATATTTTGCTGTCAACGCCCTTCCATTGCGGATCTTTATCGGAGAAATGGTAACCAATGTTTCGCATGTTCGCAGCGCCCAGCAACGCGTCGCACATGACGTGGCACACGACATCCGCATCTGAATGGCCTTTTGCACCGTGTGAATGCGGGATCAAAATCCCGCCCAGCCAGAATGGCCTGCCTTCTTCCAACTGATGCACATCATAACCCTGGCCAACGCGAAACGGAAACATGTATTTATTTTAAAAATTGAGGAACGTAGTAATTTTGGGATTTTTCGAAAGTTTACCGGGCTTTCAGTACATTGACGTCTTGCCTTAACAAAACCATTTCGTCATGCATCCTTGCGAATTGTCTGTCGGTCCGGTCAAAGCCACTTGTCATTGCTTCCAGCAGGCTGGCAAACATTTGCTTCGTTGCCATGTTTTCTTTCAGGTAAGCGACATCTTCTTTTAGGACCGCGACATCTTCTTTTAAGACTGCGATGTCGCCTTTCATGATTGTGCCATCGCTCTTCAAGACCTCAATGTCATTTGAATTCCTCCAGACCAAATTATTTAGGTCATTCACACTCCGAATCAACACATTTTGGCCGTGTTTCAGATCGAATTGCCCGGATTCAAGTCGGTCAAGGCGGATCAGGTTTTCTGACATTAACTCTTCGAGGATGCTAATTCTTTCTCTCTCTTTCATAAAATATAATATGTGTTTAATTTTTCAAATATAAACAAACAAGCCGGAAGATCACGATGTGATTTCCGGCTTGTGTTATGAATGCGGTCTGACTATTTGACCTGATGAATCTCTGTTTTAAGCCTCAGTAATTCTTCTTCCTGATTAACCGCTTTGAAGTAATAATACAGCCCGGCGATCAGGAATATTTTGGATAAAATAAATACAGCGATAAAGGCTGGACGCCAGAACTTGTGGACTTTGATATGGGTGTCATTTACCTCCACATCAAGGAATTTCGTGTTGTTGTCTTCTTTCGCCGCTTTGTTTTTGAATGTATGTTTTTCCTTCCGGAAGTGGTCTTGCGTACTTCTCAGATGAATTATTTCGCGTATTGCAGTAGGAGGCGTCGTTGCCGAGCCGTTAAAATAACGCGTCAGATCCTTCTCAATATCAACCAGATGATCCTGGATCTCCTGATTTTCCTCCACCATATATTGTACGAGTTCTTTCTCTTCTTTATTGGTCAATCCCAACAAGTGTGCCTCTAAGATTCCGCTTTCAATAAAATCCTGTATTTCCACTATATGCCCTGATGATTAAGCGTTACGGTATAATTTGAAATATTCATGAAAAGAACGAAGAACTTCGGATTTCGATATATTGAGTTTTTGTGCAACCTCTTCCGGCGTAAAACCCTGGCAGAATGAAAGATCAAAAATTTTCGCAGGTGATGTATCCGACGTGTTGGAAGGATCAGAGATCGGTGCAATCGCCGTTACCTTGCGCTTGGCTTCCACGGCCTTGGCCCGGGCCAGCTTGATGACACAAGCAACAAAGCTGAATGGGTAACTGTTGCAAGCCTGTAATTGGGGTGAGGAAAAGACACTTACCAACACTTCCTGAGCTAAATGGACCTGCGGCAAAATCTGCAAAATGATGCCATAAGCCATTGCACCATATTTATCATACGCTTCCAGCGAAGTCATGTTCTCGCTTCGTCTTGCAACTGACTGGCGGTCCACTCCATTTTTGATTGGTTCTAACTCACTCATACATTGTCATATTATTATTGCAAGAAAAGCCAACTGTATAATGATCCGGCAAATCTAGCTTGCTATTCTTGCAAATAGCGGGAGGTTGGTATAGTAAATTTAACAGAATAACCTGATAAAATGCAATCGGTGACATAAAAAGAAGCCGAACTGCTGTTAAATATGTCAAGTGTAATGTTCCATTGCGTTAAATATCGGTCTCGTTTCGCGGTTTACCAAGCTATATTATAAAGAATAAATACGACGTTGCCTGAAAAGTGATTCGATTCACATTCAGAAAATGTTGATTGTTTATCTTTGCGCGATGAAAAAAGAAATAGCAGTCATTTTTGATATGGATGGCGTGATTTGCCATACCAACCCTTACCACTCCATGGCGTTCCGCGAATTTTTTTCAAAGCGCGACCTGGCTCCGACAGACGAAGAATTTGCGGCACATATGTTTGGGAAAAGCAACAGCTACATTCTCAGTCACTTTTTAAACAGGGTGGTAGAAGGAGATGAGCTTTTGAAAATGGAAGATGAAAAAGAAAGCTTGTTCCGCCAGATCTACGAGCCTTACATTGATCCTATCGAAGGAATTGTCGCTTTTATCAACGACTTGAAAATTAATGGTGCGAAACTTGGCGTAGCAACGTCGGCGCCGCTGGCAAACCTGGACCTGATCCTGAGCAAAGTGCCTATCCGGGCGCATTTAGGCTCTATAATGGCCAGTGAAAATGTCAGGAAGCACAAACCGGATCCCGAAGTCTATCTTACCAGCGCTAAAAATCTGGGCGTGGAACCGGATCAATGTGTTGTTTTTGAAGATTCTTTTTCCGGTGTTTCGGCTGCTATCAATGCAGGAATGCGTGTGGTAGGCGTCCTGAGCTCGCATACGAAGGAAGAGTTACCTCCCTGCAACCTCTATATAGAAAATTACAGGGAGATGTCTTTTCAGCAAATTCAGGACTTGTTCTGAGAAGGCTGTTATAAGTGCTTATAATGTAACAGCGTCTTTCACTTTTACATCGTACACGCCTGTGAGCACTTTTGCATTTCGTTTTAATTGCAAAAATATCCGGTAACGACCCGCTTTGGGAAAGGAATAGGGAAATGAAATGCGGTTACCATGATCCATGCCGGACATTGCGCCGTCCTTGACATCATACATTCCCATTTCGGTCATCAGGAACACTTCTCTTTCTTCCATGGGCATAGCCTTTAATTTAGCCAAGTAACGGTCAATGCTATCCTGGAACATGGCGGGTGCGGGGGCTTTAACCGTAGTCGCCGTGTCGGCCATGCGGTCCTTGAATGACTTTTCAGCCGCCATCGCAAATGTGCCGGTCGGATGCAGGTGAATGTATACGGAGCCATCCGTACGAACAACTGCCACGTGGCCGGTCATGCCAAGATATGGCTCGGGATAACAGGCGCTTCCATCAGGATTAAAAAATTCAAATGTCAGCTGATACGGCTTTCCTGCGTCCAGCGGCTTGTCAGGTTTGCCTTCCCAAACGGCATAGGAGCCATCTTTAAAGACAGTTTTTGTGCCCGGCTTGCCGCAAACCACTACATTCTCATCCAATGGCACTGCTCCCGGAGAGTCGATCGGATCGGTCACGACATAAGTGTCTTCCTCTGCGGTCACTTGAAGCGGGTTGCTTTTTGCTTGCTGCTCAGGAATGTCGATGGTGTCTACAATAGTTTCCGCGAAACCCGATCGTTGTACAATGTCACTGTAAACAAGATACTTCCCGCCTGGTAATTTGGGTAAATAGGCTTCAAATGTCGTGCTATCCTTGCGTTCCGGGTGAATGTGGGCGAAAGCGTCCATTCCAGGCGTACGTACGAGAAATGTATGCATGAGCTTGCCATGATCCGGGATCAATGTGCTGAGCATACTGCCACGACGCTGCGAGTGAAAGCCTGTTGTGTCAATTTTTAGCTGAAAAACCCTTTGATCACCGTTCTCTAAAATGGCCGCGTTTCCCTGGATCGGCCGGTAAAGCCATTGCTTGTATTCTTCCGCCCAGCTATCCCACCAGCTGCTTCCGCCGTATAAAATGACCGAACATAGCACGGTTGCAATCCCCATATTCACCCAGCGCTTTCTTTTTTGCGCAAATGTCAATGTCTCGCCTGGCCTTAAAATGCCGTCGCTGACGCTTGCGCCAATGGTGGTGATCATTAACAAAAACAGCAGCACACCCAGAATGCTCAAACCAATCCCTAAATGTTTCGGCATTTCACGTTCCGCCGTTGAAACGGCAACAATAGGAACGATCAGCTCACCTTTTCCTTGTTCGCCTTCAACCTGGATCTGGGCGGAGGACGATCCCCATTCCATCAGCCAAACGGCACCCTGAAATTGTCCGGTTTGCCCTGCAACCTGTGCCAGTTCGTCGGGTGACGGAGCGCCTTTGTCCCCGGAATAAAAGTAAATGGGCCTTGCAAGCACTTTTTTAGCAATGCCATTTTCGATGAAAACCGTGATTTTTGCAGTCCCTGGAATCACATCGGGCGGCTCCACGCTCACAAGCACTTTATAGGGGCCCGCCTGTCCCTGCATTTGCACACCAGCACTTCCGACGTGCGCTTTTGCTGTCATACCAACAGCCAAAAGCATGATGATTAAGATAAGATTTTTCATCGTTGAATTTTATGCATCCAGTTACCCCAGGCCAAACCAATACGTGTTGAAATCAAACTGGCGATCAATGCAATGCCTAGTCCTTGCAGCAGTTCAGATGTCGTTTCCAGCCACGGGCCAAATTTGTAGCGATACTCCCAGTCAGGGCTGTTGCCGAAATACCAGTAATGGCTGCCAAAAAACCAGTTTCGGGCATAAGGCGATTCCATCAGGAATGATCCGAAAAACCATTGGAATACAGAAAAAACAATGATAAAGGCGCTTCCCAGAAGCAATGTAAGCTTCCAATCATTCAAATAACCGAAGCGATTACGCAAAAGATCAATGGTTATGGCTGGAATAATAAGCAGAAGTGGAAACTGGAATCCCTGATAATGATCAATGTGATTCAGGATCGGGCCTAGCTTGGGTTCCGCGGGAAAGAGGGGAATGATCCAAAGGGTCATCAACATTAATATTGTGTAAACGGTTGTCGCGGCGGTAATCGCCCATTTGTGCTTCACCGCTTTTCCGATAGCCATTAAAAAAAGCGGAAATCCTGCGCCAACACATTGGTAAAGGCTGGAATGGTGCATCCACATCCGACCAAGACTTTCAGAAAGCAATGTATACCAAATGGTTAACAGGAAGCCCGCAGACAATGCGAAAAGCCAGAACAGTCTTTTGTCCCAAAATTTTGTTTTGTCAAAAGAATGCGCAAGCCTTAGTTTCAATTGATTCTTGACCGCAATAACGCTGATCAGGGCACCAAACTGAATGCCTATCATGCCCAAAAGCAGCACGGTGTGCGGTGGGGACAAAATAGTAACATCCAGCCCGTAAGTGTTGTGCCACCAGTCGTCGAACGGGGCGGAAGTGAGCATGGCTAATGCACCCCAAACGCAGAATAAAGAGCCGAGTGAGCTATAAAAAAAGCCCCATATCTTGACACTGGCGGCTTTTTCCAAATCGCTGCCCCAGAATGTTTTACGTAAAATTTCATATCCCGAGAATAATCCTGCAACCACAGCGCCCAGATAAATAACCAGGTGAGGCGGAGATAGCAGTCCGTCGCGGCCGATGCTTATGTGCCAGCAAATGTCCCAGATGAGGCCGGTTATGACGCAAAAAGAAGCAAAAACAGTGGCGTAAATGTAAACAGGAATGTCCGGAGCTGCATGAAGCGGGACGACGCGGCCTCCGATGGCTGGCGGAGGGCCCATAGTAGTTTCCATAGGTTGCGAAAAGGATTTTGGCTTTGATTATTGTTGCAAAAGAGACAGTCAGCCAGTACTTTACCCCTATGTGTATGGAAAAATATCAAGCGGCCAGTAAATTGGATTAAAACGGCCGCATCGCTTTTACAAACCTGCCTTTGAAATAATTGGAAAAAAGATTGTCCTCCCGCACGCCGCGCGATGTGGAAGCGTGTATAAACATAATTTCTTCCTGGTTACGGACGTCGGTAACAATGCCGGCGTGAGAGACATAGCCTTCTTTTCCGGCTTCGGGTACAAAAAACAGCCAGTCGCCCGGCTTAATGTCCTTGATGCTGCTCACTTCCCGGCCAAATTCAGATTGCTGCCAGGAAATGCGTGGCACTTTTACACCGATTTCGGAATAAACGGAGCAGATCAGGCCGGAACAATCAATGCCGTTTTTATCATTTCCACCCGAGCGGTAGGGCGTTCCCGCGTAAGTCCGCGCCACCTCAACCACTTGCGGAACTGCTGTTGGAGGAAAATCGCCTGGCTTGCTATATGTTGGTTTTGAAGATGTTGCAGGTTTTCTGGCCGGCGTCCTTGCGGGGGGTCTGCGTGCGACGGTGCCACGCGATCGGGACGATTTTGACGGGGAATATCTTGAAGAATTCGATCTTTCCGGCGTTTTCCGAAGCGTGTCGCAGGCAGTTAGAAATAAGGTTAATGCGAGTGTGCAGATTAAGAAATAAGGTTGTCGGGAAATTTGGATCTTCATGCGCAAGCTTTCTGTTAATAACGATACTTTCCTCAAAAATATTAAACATTTCCGAAGCAGATTTGGCGAATAACGGTAGTTTTGTTGTGTTTTTACTCATTCCAAATTTTATTTGCTCCTAATGAAAATTATTTGTGTAGGCAGGAATTATACCGAGCATATAGCTGAATTAAATAACGAAAAACCCGACGCTCCCGTAATTTTTTTGAAGCCCGAAACGGCGCAGGTGCGGGCCGGAGAACCCTTCTTTTATCCCGATTTTTCAAAGGATGTACATTACGAAGTCGAGCTCGTGGTGAAAATAAACCGCGTAGGAAAGAACATTGAAGAGCGGTTTGCACATAAATATTACGACGAGATAGGCGTAGGCATCGACTTCACCGCCAGGGATTTGCAGTCAGAATTGAAGGCCAAAGGCTTGCCGTGGGAATTGGCAAAAGCATTCAATGGTTCGGCACCGGTCTCTGAATTCGTTCCGATCTCGGATTATGAAGACATTCAAAACCTGAATTTTAGCCTCGATGTAAATGGTGAAGAGCGCCAGAACGGCAACTCGTCCATGATGCTTTACCGCATTAATTACCTGATCTCCTTTGTCTCCAAATATTTTATGCTTAAAAAAGGAGACCTGATTTTCACCGGAACGCCAAAAGGAGTAGGGCCTGTGCAAATCGGCGACAAGCTTACTGCGTCCATTGAGGGCAAGAAGATGCTTGAATTATTCGTTAGGTAAACCTTGATCTTCTATTCGGTTGCAGGGTCGTTCATCCATACACTTCGTTTTCATGCATTATCATTTTCGGGCAATGGTCCGTATTGGTTTGTTATTGTCGGGCTTCATGGGCTTATGCCTTACTTCTTTTGCCCAAACACAAACGTATCCAAAAGGTTATTACCAATTTCCGATCCGGCCGGGGCTTGCCAATTCGCTTGCCGGCGGGCTCGGTGACCTGCGCAGCAATCACTTTCACGCCGGGCTGGACATTCGTACCGAGCAGCGCGAAGGCCTGAATGTGTACGCGGCTGCGGAAGGCTATGTTTACAAAGTGGCCGTTCAGCGGAGTGGTTACGGCAATGTGATCTATTTGCGGCATCCCAATGGTCAGACAACGGTTTACGGGCATTTATTGAAATTCAGTGATCCTTTGGCGACCTATGTGCGTGAAGAGCAGTACAAAAAACAGACATTCGAAATCGACCTCTTTCCGGAGGCGGGGAAATTCAGCTTCAAAAAAGGTGAAATCATAGCGCTTTCCGGCAACACGGGTGGTTCTGCGGGACCGCATTTGCATTTTGAGATCCGCGATTCCAAGGACAATTTTCTGAATCCTTTGTATTTTGGATTTAATGAAATCAAGGATGTTACGCCTCCGAAATTTGTCAATCTGGCGATCCGGCCGCTGGACATTAACGGACGGCTTAATGGTCAGTTTGGTCGGAAGGTTTACTCGCCGGTTAAGCTGAAAGATGGTTCTTACAGGCTTGCGGACACGGTTTCAGCAACGGGAATATTGGGCATTGATATGGTGGCGCACGACCAGATGACGGGCACAGGGTTTCGCTATGGTTTGCAATGCATTGAGATTAAAATGGATGGAAATGAAGTTTTTTCCTACAACATTGAGATTTTTCCCAACACCGCTACAAGGGATTATAACAACCTCATCGACTACGAAACGGAGCAAAAAACCGGGCAGCGTTATCTCAAATGCTACGTTCCGGACGGTAATAATTTCAATTTATATAAAACCAATGCGATTAACGGCAAGCTGAACATTACTGATACACTGCTTCATGAAGTGCGCATTAAAATCACCGATTCCTACGAGAATGCGTCCGAGCTCGTTTTCGTTATCAAAGGTGAACCGCAAAATCCGCCACTTCCGGTTTACGACGTAGAAATAAATCCGGAATACATTCAGACCGATGTGCAGGAAAATACATTGGTCATTAAAGCAAAATATTACCGCAGCGCGATCCCTTTTGCAACCTTGTATTCCAATGGTAAGGAAGTGAAAAAAGAGCCTGATTTGTATGCGGATGAGTCGGCCGTCTTTTTGACAGATTTAAGGAAATACATGCCTGACTCAGTCAAAATAGGCAAGACGACGGTGAAAACTTTTCTGCGAAGCCAGATTTTTCCCGCAGTTGCATCCAGTTATAAGGCAGACAAATGGTCGGTGGATTTTCGGAACACGAGTATTTTTGACACCTTATTCCTTACCGGGCAGCAAAATTTCAATGCGCTGACCATTAACAACCGGGGAACAGCGCTCAAAGATTATATATCCGTATCATTCAAACCGGAAACTGTCCCTGAAAACAAGGAAAGAACGCGCGTTTACCGCTATATTGATGGTTACTATCGGTTTTTGGGAGGTGCATGGGCGGATGACGAAATCAAATTTGAAACCCGGGAGCTCGGAACATTTGTTATCCAGGCAGACACCGTTCCGCCCAAGATCCGGCTTGTGGAGCATAGTAAGGACAGGATCCGCGGATTTATCGGCGATGCCACTTCCGGAGTAGATCATTATAAAGCATTGGTAAACGGGGAATGGGTGCTGATGAATTTTGATTCCAAAAAAGGCTATATCTGGTCTGAAAAGATGGATCCAACGGTGCCATTTGAAGGCGAACTAACGCTTGAAGTGACCGATAGGGCAGGAAATAGTACTATCTTGCAAACCGAATTGAAAGATCTGCCGGTTGCGCGGAAAAAAACGAAAAAACGAAAAAAGTAAAAGTATGGGACTTCAAGTTGGCGATTCCGCCCCAGCGTTTTCTGCTAAGGATCAGGATGGTAATGAAGTGAAACTTTCTGATTTTAAAGGAGAAAAAGTCATTCTTTACTTTTATCCAAAAGACGATACGCCCAGTTGCACAGCTCAGGCCTGTAACCTCCGCGACAACTACGATGTGCTTTTGAAAAAGAACTACAAAGTTTTGGGTGTAAGTGCAGATGATGAGAAATCGCATCAGAAATTCATTAAGAAATTCAACCTGCCTTTTCCGCTACTCGCTGATACTGACCAGAAAATAGTGAATGATTATGGTGTCTGGGCTTTGAAAAAAACTTTTGGCCACGAATATATGGGCATTGTCCGCACAACATTCGTCATTGATGAAAATGGGATCATTGAAGAAGTTGTTCAAAAAGTGAATACAAAGAATCACACTGATCAAATTCTTAACAAAAGTGAATAATAAAGAGTCATTCTCAAAGCCGTAATAATAGGACATTTACGTGCAGAAAATGGACGCTCAAAGAACGTATTTGATAAATAGAAAATCGATAAACATGGAAGTTGAACAATTAGAGAAAGTTGCCTCACAAGTTCGCAGGGACATTGTCCGTATGGTGCATGGCTGCCAGTCGGGACACCCGGGAGGTTCACTGGGCTGTACAGAATTACTTGTGGCGCTTTATTTTGAGCGTATGCAATTGAAAGAACAGGACGGTAAGCCAGTTTTTGACATGAATGGTAAGGATGAAGATTTGTTTTTCCTTTCCAATGGACATATTTCACCGGTTTGGTATAGCACACTTGCACGCAAGGGATATTTTCCGGTGGAAGAAATGGCAACATTCCGCAAGCTGGATTCGCGTCTGCAAGGTCACCCGACCACGCACGAGCACCTGGAAGGCATCCGCATTGCATCGGGATCACTGGGACAAGGAATGTCCGTGGCGATCGGCGCTGCAATGGCGAAGAAACTGAATGGTGATAAAGGACATGTTTACGTGCTCATGGGCGATGGTGAGCAGCAGGAAGGCCAGGTTTGGGAAGCAGCCACATTCGCGCCGCACCACCAGATCGACAACCTCGTAGCATTCATTGACCTCAACGGCCAGCAAATCGACGGCCCGACAGTGAAAGTAATGAACAACCGCGACCTGGGTGCTAAATACGAAGCATTCGGCTGGGAAGTGATTTCTATCGAAGAAGGCAACGATATGGCTTCTGTGCTGAAAGGTCTTTACGAAGCAAAAAGCAGGATGGGACACGGCAGACCAATTATGGTTTTGCTGCACACCGGAATGGGTTATGGTGTTGATTTCATGATGGGCAGCCACAAATGGCACGGCGTAGCACCTAATGATGAGCAACTTGCAGCAGCGCTGGGCCAGTTGGAAGAAACTATGGGAGACTATTAATTATATACAATGAAAAAATACACCTTCACTGAGAAGAAAGATACACGTTCGGGCTTTGGGGCCGGAATGCATGTGTTGGGACAGCAGAATCCAAACGTTGTGGCACTTTGTGCTGACCTGGTTGGTTCGCTGAAACTCGAACCATTTATAAAAGAAAATCCAGACCGTTTTATCCAATGCGGTATTTCGGAAGCGAATATGATCGGTGTTTCTGCCGGTTTGACCATTGGCGGTAAAATTCCATTTGCTACTACATTCGCGAACTTTGCTACGGGCCGTGTTTATGACCAGATCCGGCAGAGCGTTGCTTATTCCAATAAAAATGTAAAAATCTGTGCTTCGCACGCGGGCCTTACATTAGGTGAGGACGGCGCTACGCACCAGATCCTGGAAGACCTTGGCATGATGAAAATGTTGCCGGGCATGACCGTTATCAATCCTTGCGACTATAACCAGACGAAAGCAGCAACGATCGCGATCGCTGATTACGAAGGTCCGGTTTACCTGCGTTTCGGACGTCCGGTAATCCCTGTTTTCACGGATGCGGATCAGAAATTCGAGATTGGTAAGGCTTGGATGGTGAATGAAGGAACGGACGTGAGCATTTTCGCAACGGGCCATATGGTTTGGGAGGCAATCCAGGCTGGTGAACTTCTGGAAGCAGAAGGCATCAATGCTGAGATCATTAACATTCATACCATTAAGCCGCTGGACGAAGAAGCGATCCTGAAATCTATTGAGAAAACAGGTTGCGTAGTGACTGCTGAGGAACACAACCGCATTGGTGGTTTGGGCGACAGCGTGGCGCAGGTTTTGGTTAAAAACAAACTGGTTCCTCAGGAATATGTGGCGGTGAACGACAGCTTCGGAGAAAGCGGAACGCCTACACAATTAATGGAGAAATACGGCCTGACAGCGAAGCACATTGTGGAAGCTGCTAAACGTGCTATCGAGAGAAAAAAATAGATTATTGAAGTCCCGGGCCAGCTTTTTGCGGCCGGAAATCATTGAGTCTTGCGAAAGGTTGAAACACTGTTTTACTTTTTGCAGGACTCAAATTTTATTTGCCCTGAACCAAAAAATGAACTATTATTGACTTGTGTTGATTCGGGAATTAGTATTGATTAAATGTCTGACGAAGAATTATTATCCCTTTTTGAAAATCCCGAAACGCGCCGGAACGCTTTCAGTCAGCTGGTGCGGAAGTATCAGCAAAAAGTATATTGGCTGGTAAGGAAAATGGTTGTAGACCATGATGATGCGAATGACATTACACAGGATGTGTTCATCAAAGCCTGGACGGCGCTGGAAAATTTCCGTGGCGATTCCAAATTCTACACCTGGCTTTACCGCATTGCGAGCAATGAAGCCATTAACTTTCTCAACAAAAAAAGAAAGCGGTTTTTCATTTCAATCAATGACGTGGAAAGCGAGCTGAGCGAAAAGCTGGAAGCGGATCCGCTGGTGAGCGGCGATGCCATTCAGCTAAAACTGCAAAAGGCATTATTAAAATTACCAGAAAAGCAAAGGCTGGTTTTTAACCTTAAATATTTTGAAGAGCTGCCCTATGAGGAGATTTCGGAGATCACCGGGACGTCGGTGGGTGCGCTAAAAGCTTCATATCATTGGGCTTCAAAAAAAATTGAGGATTATTTAAATGAGACAGATTAAACCATTGCAAACTAGTTTGGTCAAACATTTACAAGAGTGGAAATATAAATAATCATGGATAATAAGCGCATACGACTGGATGATCTGAAAAAGGAAGTTCCTTTCCAGGTTCCGGAGGACTATTTTGACAAATTGCCTCAGATGATCCAATCAAGAATCCCGTCGGAACCTGTTCGTAAGCCGGTTATAGGCTGGTCGTGGCAGCGTTCATTGGCGCTTGTGTCGGCTATGGCGTTGATTTTAGTGCTGGTGTGGGTAACTGTTCCCGAACGCCAGGGATCACTTGGGCAGGAGCCATTGAGTGGCATCAGTAATGCATCCATAGTGAGTTACCTTGAAGATCAGGATATCAGTTACTACGATTTGAGCGAGCATAAAGTTGTTCAGAAGGCGTTTGACACAGATTCCACTGTACTTTTTTACCTGGATGGATTAGAAGATGACATTCTTCGCCAGCAATTACAGGAATCAGTTTCAGGCACTGAGACGATTTGACCCTAACAATAATTATAAAATGAACTTACAACTTATTACCAGACACCGAAACCTGTTAACCCTCCTCTTCATAGCAATGCTTTCCATCACTACGGCAAGCGCGCAACGGAAATCGGAGGAAGAAATAAAACGGATTCAGGATGCGAAAGTGGCTATTATTACCAACCGGCTGAATTTAACGCCGGAGCAGTCAACAGGATTCTGGCCGGTTTACAATGAATATTCCCAAAAACGCCGAGAAATTCACCGTGCGCAAAGGAAGATCATCAATGATAAAAAAGCAGAAGGGCAGAATGACGAGCAAGTGCTCGGTAACCTGAAAGAAGTGCAGGACTTGCGTCAGAAAGAGCTAGACCTTGAAAAAGAATATCAGAATCGCTTTTTAAAGGTAATTACGGCAAGCCAAGTGATCGAATTATATAAGGCGGAACGTACATTCAATGATATGCTTATCCAACGCCTTAAGAACAAATAAGGACTGAAAGGATTTTTGACCGGCTTATCGGCTTATTACAAATCGTTATCCCACACTGACACTCGTCGGTTGTGGGATTTTTTGTGCAAAAAAATAGCCGGCGTGGTGCCGGCTATTTCGTATATAATTACAGAATCTCAGCAATGTCAGTGGCCACCGACCACTTCTACGCCTTCAATTCCTTTGGTTTCAACCGTAATGTTACGCAGCGGTGCCGCATGTTTTTTGAAATCCTGGATAATTTCCAGCACATCGTAATCTATGTTCATGGAGCGGCTGCCGTCGATGACAACTGTTGAGCTGTCGGGCAGGTCGTCCAATGTTGCGCTGATGCTGCCTTTGTTCAGGAATGTAACTTCCTCAGACAAGATAAGCGTGATCACATCCCCATCGCGGTGTTTCTCTTTCACATAATGATAAGAGTGCTTGTAGTTTTTGCGAAGGATAAAATAAATCGCCACAACCATTCCGATAGCAATTCCTTTCAACAAATCCGTGCTCAGAATGGCGATAATGGTCACAATGAACGGGATAAACTGCTCTTTGCCGAGCTTATACATGCCCTGGTAAAGCGAAAACTTGGAAAGCTTATAACCCACCATCAGCAACACCGCCGCCAGCGAAGCCAAAGGAATGTAGTTCAGCAATGTAGGAATAAACAAAGCCGAAAGCAGCATAATAGACCCATGCGTAATGGTGCTCATCTTGGTCCGGCCACCTGAATCAATATTGGCAGAGCTGCGCACGATCACCTGCGTGATAGGCAACCCGCCGATTAACCCGGATGTAATGTTACCGATACCCTGCGCAACCAGCTCCCGGTTTGTGGGCGTGTTGCGTTTGTAGGGATCCAGCTTATCCGTTGCTTCCACGCATAAAAGCGTTTCAAGGCTCGCTACGATCGCTAATGTTACAGCGATGGTGTAAGTTTCAACGCGCGTAATTGCGGAAAAATCAGGTGTTTTGAAAAAACTGAAAAATTCCTGCGCATTGCTCGCCACTGGCAGCTGCACCAAATGATCACCGCCCAATGTCCAGGCAGGCATTACCTTTGAAAAAAGAAGGTTCAGCAGGATTCCGCTCACCACTACAAACAATGCACCCGGGATAAACCGGAAAAGCGAAACGCGCTTCATGAACGGACGGTCGAACAACATCAGCAAGCCGAGCGAAATCACAGAAATAATGATGGCTCCGGTGCTGCTGTATTTTACGGCGTTAAAAAGCTCCGTAAAGGTGTTTTGTCCGTCTTTCTGATTGAATGCTTCGTCGCCCATAAAGTCGGCGTCATAGCCGAATGCGTGTGGTATTTCCTTTAAAATGAGGGTTATACCAATGGCAGCAAGCATTCCTTTGATCACAGACGACGGGAAATAATAGCCAATGATCCCGGCCTTCAAGAAACCAGCAATCACCTGGATTACCCCCGCCAAAACCACTGCAAGCAGGAATGCTTCGAAACTCCCGAGCGTATCCAGCGCATTGAGCACGATCACAACCAGACCAGCGGCCGGGCCAGCCACACCTAAGGGCGAGCCGCTAATGGAACCAACCACGATTCCACCAATGATCCCGGCAATGATTCCCGAAAACAGGAGATCGGAGCGTCCTGTCGAGGCCAGCGCCACACCAAGACATAATGGTAAAGCAACCAGATAAACGACGAGTCCGGCCGGGACATCGTACTTCAGGTTGGAAAACAAACTTTTTTTATCTGCTGACATACGATTATCGCTAAGAGTCAAATATTAAATGAGGGCTGCTTAATGTCAGGCGATAACCGGAACGTCCATCCGATATACATTCTCCATATCGTCTGCACTGTCCATTGTAATGCCGAGATCCTGAAGAACGCCGGTGCCGACTGCGTATACCACACCGTGCACTTGCAAAGGCTTTTTGTTAGCCCAGGCATTCTGCACGATCGAAGTTTTAGCAAGGTCCATCACCTGCTCGATCACATTGAGCTCAACAAACCGGTCGGTTCTTTTTTGAGTGTCCTCAATGGCGTTCAGTTCTTCCTGGTGCAGTCTGTACACATCTTTAATATGTCTCAGCCAGTTGTCGATAAGGCCTACTTGTTTGTTGCCCATTGCTGCTGCAACACCGCCGCAACCGTAGTGTCCGCAAACGATGATATGCTGCACATTAAGCACATTAACTGAGTAATCGAGCACACTCAGCATGCTCATATCCGTGTGAATGACCATGTTGGCAATGTTGCGGTGCACGAAAATATCACCAGGCATTGTTCCTGTTAATGCATTGGCGGGAACGCGGCTGTCAGAACATCCGATCCATAGAAACTTTGGGCTTTGTCCGTTTGCTAGTCTGTTGAAAAATTCAGGGTCTTCCTCGTTAGTTGCATCGACCCATTTTTTATTATTTTCAAACAGTTGGTTATATGACTTGATCATGATTTTTTTGAATATAAATTATAGAATAGGAGAATCTGGACAATGCGCCTGGCCGAATGTAAAATGTACACATCCGCAGGAGCACCATGCTCACAGAATAAATAAATGCAGGAAAATCAGATCAGTTCGGGGGGCGGCGAGAGCAGCTTCAGCGAGATTTCATTTGGAAATCCGGCAGAGAAGGAGAAAGACTTCGAAAGGGGGAATGATAAAGGGGATTTATCAAAATGTAGGGAATGAGAAATCAACAACTGGTCGTCGCTGATTTTCTCAACTTCTGTTTTTTCATTATCACAAGTGCCGGTATCGCAAACCACAGATGACTTTTCCTTGGCCAGCAAGAGACTGGCGACATCTGTGGCTTTACAGATGAGGAAGGCCGTAAGTAATATGAGACAGAGCGATTTGAGCAACTTGTGATACGATTAATTAATAACGCTTACTTGGCTTTCCATTGTTTTTCGTTGTTTTCCAGCCAGCGTCCTACAAGGAACGCAGAACCAAGAAGAACCACATAAAAAACGATCATTATGATTGTCATTTCCATAAAAAAGCAATTTATACACTACTTAACGTTAGCAAAATTAACTAAAAATGTCTTTAACCGTTCAATAAATTAAAAATTTAAAGGACCCCTTTTGTTGAAGGCATAAAGTCGAGTGCTTTTAAATCACGTCTGACGGCCATTTTTATTGCCTTCGCGAACGCTTTAAAAATCGATTCGATCTTATGATGCTCATTGTCACCGCTTACCTGAATATTTAAATTAGAGAGCGACGTGTCTGAAAATGATTTGAAAAAGTGAAAAAACATTTCCGTCGGCATCTCACCAATTTTCTCTCTTTTAAATTCTGCATCCCAAACAATCCACGGACGGCCTGAAAAATCAATAGCAACCTGGGCAAGCGCTTCATCCATAGGAAGCAAAAACCCATATCTGCTAATCCCGCGCTTATCGCCAATGGCTTGTCGGTAAGCTTCACCCAGCGCCAGCGCGGTGTCTTCAATGGTGTGGTGTTCGTCAATATGCAGGTCACCTTCGACATGGATAGAGAGGTCTGCGCCTGAATGTCTGGCCAGTTGATCCAGCATATGGTCGAAAAAGCCCAGTCCTGTATGAATGTCAGATCTGCCGCTTCCATCCAGGTTCAGCTCGACTTTAATCTGTGTTTCTTTTGTATTGCGTTCAACAGACGCAGTTCTGGAAGGCAGCTTCAAATGTTCATAGATTGCATCCCAATCCCTTGAAACATAGCTGGTAGCTTTCTGCATTTCTTCGGACATTCCCGTTTCAGGGGTTTGATCCAGAAATAAAATGGCCTTAGCGCCCAGGTTTACAGCCAGTTGCACATCGGTAAGGCGGTCGCCGATCACGTAACTGTTAGCCAAATCGTATTCTTCTGAAAAGTAGGAGGTTAACATTCCGGTGCCGGGTTTTCTGGTAGGAAGGTTATCTTCGGGGAAACTGCGGTCCACGTGAATGTTTGCGAAATGTATATTTTCTCCCGCTAAGGTTTGCAGCATCTTATTTTGCGCCGGCCAGAAGGTGGGTTCAGGAAAAGAATCCGTTCCCAAGCCATCCTGATTGGTTACCATTACCAGCTCATAATCAGTTTCTTCGGCAATTTTGCGGAGTGCGGATATTGCTTTGGGTAAAAATTCGAGTTTTTCTAATGAGTCTACCTGAAAATCAGTGGGCGGTTCAACGATGATCGTTCCGTCGCGATCAATAAATAAGACTTTTTTCATTAATGTTATAAAGGATATGTTAGGCAAAAGGAATGCTGGTTTCCCGCGTTCGTGCAAAGTTCGCAAACTATGTGGATTTGAAAAGATTTACCCACATCAATAGCGCCTTTCGTACTGCAAAGAGACGTTATAAATCGTAACTTTGTGTTTAAAATTTCGTCTAAGATAATGTTTACAGGAATAGTAGAATCCGTTGCAACGCTTTTAAAAGTGGATTCAGAAGGCACTAACAAAACTTTTTCGTTTCAATCACCCATTGCTTCGGAGTTTAAAATCGATCAGAGTATCAGCCATAATGGTGTTTGCCTGACCGTTGTTGCCGTGGAGGGAGACACCTATAAAGTCACCGCCATTGAGGAAACATTGCTGAAAACCAATCTGGGTGACCTGACTATTCAGGATAAGGTCAATCTGGAACGTTGTATGCCGGCCAATGGCAGGTTCGACGGACACATCGTGCAGGGGCATGTGGACCAGACGGCTGTGTGCACATCCGTGGAAGCGCGCGACGGCAGCTGGCTTTTTGATTTTGAATATGATGCATCCACCGGAAATCTGACGGTAGAAAAGGGCTCCATATGTATCAATGGCGTGAGTCTTACCGTTTTTAATTCTGAAACCAGTTCGTTCCGGGTTGCAATCATCCCTTACACCTATGAATTTACTAATTTCCATAGCCTGAAAGCAGGTCACCGTGTCAATCTTGAATTTGATATTCTAGGAAAGTACATTAAAAGAATTCTTGGGTCATATACCGCATAGTATATTGGCATCCTGAAATATTACGTTTATTTTTACCGGTCTATACATTTCGAGCTTTAACAATACATGGCCAAAATAAGTACTCAGTCCAGAACGGATCTTTTCATTCATATCGGAATTATAGTTTCATTGCTTTTGGTCCTGTTTCTGGGTTTTTTCTTCGTTTATCTGCCTTTTACGACCAATCATGGCGAGGCTGTAACCATCCCGGATTTGAAGAAAAAGAATGTTGCCGAGCTTGAAGAATTTCTTGAGAGCCGCGACCTGCGTTACGAAGTAGATTGCACTTTCGTTGCTAATGTGCCGCCGCTGACCATCATTTCACAATATCCATTGCCGGGAGCCAAAGTAAAAGAAGGCCGGAAAATATATGTGACCGTTTCATCACGCACCGCGCCGTTGATCAAGATGCCGAAGCTGACGGATATGACGCACCGCAGCGCGCAAATGTTGCTGAAAAGTGTTGGTCTTGAAGAAGGAAATATATCCTATGTGCCGGATATGGCGCAGAATGCGGTTTTGAGGCAAATGTATAACGGGAAAGAGATTTTACCCGGACAAGCAATTCCGAAGGGCTCGAAAGTAGATCTGGAATTGGGCGAAGGACTTGGAACAGCACAATTTGAAGCGCCGTCCGTTTTAGGCTTGCCGTTGGACGAAGCGAAAATTGCGCTGATAGGAGCGGGGCTTAAAGTTGGGCAACAGATGGAAATACCGGCGGAGGAAGGACAAGCAGCGGGCACGGTGGTAAGACAGAATCCGGACGCTGGAAATAATGTAAGAATAGGAGATGTAATCGATCTCTGGATCACACCACAAGCAGTTGAATCAACTGGGAATGAGAATATATTACCGGAACAGTAAAATTTATTTTGATAATAAAAAACGTATAATCCTGACATTGCTGCTCGCGCTTTTTCAGTGTCAGTTGCTATACGCCCAATTAAAGCTCGTTCCTATCAACGGCTCCTATGCCGATGAGGAGGCCGAATCACAAAGCACATTGCGGACCGGGGCAACATTGAACCTGCCTTTTTTTGATGATTTTTCAACCACCAAAACGGCCAGTCCAAACACGGCAAACTGGCTTCCTGGAAGTGGGGTTTACATTAACAATACACTTTCCAGCTCGCAGCCCTCGCTCAACATTGCGACTTTTGATGGCTTGAATGCAACGGGAACCCCGTATAATCTCGTCAATCCGCTTACTCAGAATTTTACTGATACGTTAACTTCTCAGCCCATTGACCTGGCCGGAAAGAAGGCTTCGGATTCACTATACATTAGTTTTCAGTGGCTGGCAAAGGGTTTGGGTGAACTGCCGGATTCCAGTGACTATTTTCAGCTTGAATTTTTGAGTAAAACCAACGGCTGGGTTACGGCCTGGCGGCAGGTTGGTTACAAGCTAGATACGGTTTATAAGAATCAATTTGTTAAGATTACCGATCCGGCATACTTCCATAATGCATTTCAGTTCCGGTTTCGGGCCTATGGGCGTAATTCGGGTTATTACGACACCTGGCATTTGGATTATGTTTATTTAAATACAAAACGTTCAGTAAGACAACCTTACATTTTCGATGTTGCGGTGAGAAAAGCGATCTCTCCGTTTTTGAAAAAATATACCGCTATGCCGCTCCGGCAATATCGCGTCAACCCCCAGGCTGCCATTTCCGATTCGGTGAAGACCGATGTTGCGAATAACTTCAACAATTTCAACATTCTGACCAGCACATTTACCGTCCGGGATGCGACTAAGGGCACTGAATTGTTCCGGAATGTCCAGAGGTCGATTTACGTCGAGTCGCTCAAATCTAAATCTTTGGCAGTCAAAACGGCTCCGCTGGCTATCAATAGCAACCTGGATAGTTTGAAATTGATCACTAAATTTTGGGTTACCACCACGGATACCATTCCGGGAGTTAATTTGAAGACCAATGATTCCATCACTTCCCGGGTAGATTTGACGGATTACTATGCATATGACGATGGAAGTGCAGAATATGGCGTGCAGGTAAATCAGAAACTGGGACGCGTGGCTGTGCAGTATACATTGGCGAAACCTGATACAATTGGCGGCGTAAGGCTTGCTATGGTCCAGTTTAACAAAGATGTTTCGGGACAAGGATTTACGATTCAGATCTTTGATAACAAAAACAGCAAACCGGACAAGCTGATCGCGCAAAGATCTGTTGGAGCAAGATATCCCGCTTTACGAAACGGGTTTATTGATTATGCATTCAGCACACCAGTTGCTGTCCCGGATACATTTTATGTGGGCTGGCTCCAACTGAACGAGCAGCCGGTTACAGTAGGATTTGACCGGAACTCCATGTTGGGTAGGAACGCGGTTTTCTATAATTTAGGAACCGAGTGGGCCAAGGAAACTGCGTTGAAGGGCAGTATCATGATCCGGCCTTATCTCGGAAAAAAAGCAGCGGGCGTGGTGACAGGAAATGAAACGGTCACGACTACGGACATGTGCTTTTTCCCGAATCCGAACAAAGGCGTTATTAACTGGGAGAATGCCTCTATAAAAAGAATCGAAATTTACGCAATGCAGGGACATTTGGTTCAAACCATTGTTCCAGAAAAGGACCAGCGTTCCGCCGTGGTTCAGTTGAGTGAAGGAATTTATATTGTTAAATCATCGGATGGGAAACGATCATTTACACAAAAGATGTTATTTGTCCAATAATCTTATTAATAACAAAAAGAAGACATTATGGATATTACAGTGCAAGAACTGAAGGAACGTCTAGATAAAGGGGAAGACCTGCATTTTTATGACGTTCGGGAAGAACATGAATTCGAAGAAGACAATCTTGGCGCGAAACTGATCCCGTTGGGTGAGTTGCCCGATCATCTGGACGAGCTTGAACCTTTGAAAGATGAGGAAATCATTATTCATTGCCGTTCGGGAGCAAGAAGCGGAAAAGCGGCCCGTTTCCTGGAATCGCAGGGTTTTTCAAATGTTAGGAACGTGTTGGGCGGGATTCTTGCCTATCGTGAGTTGGAGTAACATCTTCCTACAAAGTATTATTATCCTGAATCCTGGCCTGAATGTAGGCCAGGATTTTTTCATATTCGTCGGCCTGGAACCATTCAAATTTCCCTTGATGACGGAACCAGGTCAGTTGCCGCTTGGCATACCGCCTTGAATTCTGTTTCAGCAGCCGGATCATTTCCTTTTCGTCATACGCATTGTCGAGATAACCATAAACTTCCTTGTATCCGACCGTTTGAAGTGCGTGATGGGATTTGTATGGAAGCAATGCTGTCGCCTCGTCAACAAGCCCTTCTGCGAGCATTATATCCATCCGATCATCAATGCGTTGATATAATTCGGAACGATCCCTGTCCAGCGCGATCAAGATTTGCTGAAAGGGCCGCTTAGTGATGTTTTTTAAATGATATTGACTGATTGGCGTGCCGGTGGTGTGAAATACCTCCAATGCCCGCACTACGCGTTGCGGATTGTTAATTTCTGCCGTAGTGGCGAACGCCGGATCTATTTCACGAATTTCATGCTGCAACACATCAAGTCCTTTTTCATTCAGCTTTTGAGTCAAAGATTCTCGCAGGCCCGGCAAGGGTGCGGGCAGGTCGTCTAAGCCTTCTGAAACAGCCTTCACATAAAAACCCGAACCTCCGGTCATCACGACGTAATCGTGCTTCTCGAAAAGCGTTTCCAGTAATGTCAATACATCGCGTTCGAAATCCCCGGCGCTGTAAATTTCTGAAATAGAATGCGAGTTGATAAAATGGTGCTTGACTTGCGAAAGCTCTTCGTTTGTTGGCTTCGCTGTGCCAATGTTAAGTTCTCTAAAAAATTGCCGCGAGTCGGCGGATATGATCTCCGTATTGAGCGCTTTGGCTATTTGAATGGACAATGCGGTTTTTCCAACTGCGGTAGGGCCGGCAATGATGATCAGGTATTTCTGTTGGCTTTCAGACATTCAAGCGCTTTTGATTCAATGTTATTTCGTCGCGAATTTACATATCAGCAGTTTGTACACACCACTTTTTCTCATATTTAGGCAATAGTATCATGCCGGTTTTGCAATCTTTTGACAGCGAGAAGGATTAATAATTTTTTTTGTATAATTTATGGAAAAAACGCCCTTGTTCTCGTCAATTTGAATCGGCCAGCGTAATAAGCTCTAACATTTTTCTTTCTTATTTTCAATTCACATTCTAAACATTGCAAGTTATGTTCAAAAAATTATTACTATTTGCCTGGATCGGGTCAATGGCATTTATGGTTGGCTGCAAAGGCGAGCAAGGTGATGTAGGGCCAAAGGGCGATGCAGGCGTAGCCGGCCCGGCAGGACCAGCTGGACCAGCGGGACCGGCTGGGCAGAACGGAACGGGCTCAGGTGGGGGGGCAGCTATTCTGTCACTCGGAGAGATAAAGACAACAGAAGATGGTGGGGTTTTGGGGCGAATTGGTGTTGACAGCTTATCGGCTAATGAGCAGGAAGTCTACGAAAGTGCTGTTGTACTGGTTTACGTTAAGGTGCAAGGAGTTTGGTGGCCATTACCGGGCACCGTTATTTTTGATGATACAAAAGCAAACGATTTTACGTTTGTTCACGGAGTGGAGGATGCAACGTTCTTCGTTGATATTATTAACGTGAGATGGTATGAAGAAGTTGATAAAGCGCCTATGAGGACTTTTGAAGATGTCCGTGTTATCCTGGTTCCTGGGGAGCTCCTAAGGACTTCTGCCCAAGTGGATTGGAAAGATTACAATAAAGCTGTTACTGCATTAGGACTATCTGAGGCAAATGTAAAACTGACGAAGCAGATCAGGTTCAGAAAGTAGTGAGTAACGTTAAAAAGCGAAAAGCACCTCGATCGAGGTGCTTTTCGCTTTTTAACATAAAGACTTTTAAGATTAATATTCCCAAAGTCCGTGTTCCAGTTCCATTAATTCTTGCTCGTAGTTCAGAGACTTAATAAGTGCTTCTTTTTCTCCATTGTAGATGTCAAGAAACGCTCTGTCGTTCGCATTAGAATACTTGGTGATACGGCCGTAGAAAAGGCGCAAATCGAAAGCATCCGCAAGGTTCTTGTTCTGAGCAGTATTATGGGTGTTGTACCAGATATATTTCTTAGGATCGCTTCTGAACAGTCTTTCCACATCTTTGTAACGGAAAGACGCAACTGGCAATTCAAGACCCGTAGCAGTTTGCTCCGAAGGAAGAATGATTGTCAATGTTTGAATGTCATTGTACAAGCGTGATCTTTTTTTGTCAAATGTCCAATCTTCCTTGATTTCCAAAATGCTCAACTGCTCAGGGAAATACTCTTCCTCAGTAGAGGCAATCTGGGTTTGGAAGCTGCTATCAACCTTAGGCTGCTCAACAACGGGTTCCTCTGCTTTTGCAACCTCTGTTTTAGCACCTTTTTTGCTTGATTTTTTCTTTGGAGGACCCCAGCCATCATCTTCCGCTGCTGCTTCAGTTTTTGTTTCCTTTTTGGTGTTACCCCATCCGTCATCAGCGGCTGCCGCAGTCTTAGTTGGATCTGCCTTTGGTTTAGCACCCCAGCCATCGTCTGTTTTTGCAGGCTCACCAAAGCCAGCTGCTATTTCCTCAGCAGATAACCCGGCAGTTTGATTTGGGATTAATATACGTTTGTGTAACTCTTCACCATCAATTTTAGTAGCACATGAGTCATTTGTGTAAGCGTCAATTAAACCTGCTTTTGCAGCCTCCAACAGGTAACGTGTGATCTCATTATTTTTAGAGAACATTGAAACATTCTGTTTCTCTTTAAGATCGACTCTTCTCCAAAGCGTCCTTTTCATCAGGACATCGCCGTCAGCGATCGGGCGTGATGAAAACTGATTCGCTGTGGAATCTTCTTTTTCCTGAGCAAAAGCAGCGCCTGTGCCCAAAGACAAAGAAAGTAATGACCATGCAATCGTTTTTCCGTTCATTCTTCTCATAACATACATAAGGTTGTATTGCCCAATCAACGATTAAAATTGACGTATTAGTATAAGGTTACCTGTCTGTATTGGTTACCCATTTCAACTTCATTCACAGCGCCTTTGAAATTCTGACGCTCTACTTTAAGGATTGAGATCACATAACGATCGCCAGGTTGCGCTTGTTGTGCCAATGACGATATTGATCCGCCACCGCCGTTCAATGTAACTCCACCAATTCTTCTGTTTCCTCTGGCCAGAGAAACCTCAACCTGAGACACTCTGAATTTCGCATCTTCCGGCGAGAAGTTTTTAAAGCTTTCATCCGGAACAGCAATCACTTGAATGCTGCGTGCTCCCGAAGCAGGTGCTCCTTTACGTTCGTCAAATACTGCACCATTAACTCTCACTTCAAGCGAAGGCTTAGGCACTTTATTAACTCTGAATGGCTCGGAACCCAGAACATTGCCAGCATTGCTGACAGTAATATTCAACTGTGCTTTGTTAGGAACGATCGTGAACTTTCCTTTTTGTCCGCTCTGGATAATTTCTCCACCGTCGGTCGAGAAGCTTGGTGCCCAAAGTGGTCCCAATGCCGGGCTCTGGATGCTTAGTTTATTAGCGCAACCCAGGTACAAAGGAGGAAGTGTTCCTGTTTCAATCTGGTAGGAAGGCTTCACAACGAAGTATTCCTGGTTCATTGTATAAGTTGTATCCCGTCCTGATGGAGTAGGGATCGTAATGCGAGCTTGCAGTTCTTTCCGCACAACACCTTCTGCATTATAGCCGCCACCTTGCGCAGTAAATTCGATCATACCAACGCCGTTTTCAACCTTTACAGGTGAGCCGTTCAGGCTCATACGTGGTGTTATTCCAGAAGCAGAAGCTGCGATGAACATTTGTCCTTTGAATTTCGTACCTGCAACAACGGTTTTTGCATCAGCGCTAACCATCGCCAGAACGCGGTCAAATTTAACGTCTGCTGCACCAACCTTGCTTGCAAGGTAATTCAAGACTTCACCTTCCATGCGGCGAATGTCTGTTTGTTTCTGACTTAAAACTGCTAATGCAGCTGCAACAGGAGTCGATTCAAAATTCAGTTCAGCGAAATCCTTATTGCGTTGGTCTTTATTTCCTTTCACACTAGGATCTTCTCTGCCGTCCATAGCAAGCATCTGAAACTTGTTTGGCGACAACTGGTTAAGCTGAGCAGTGTAAGCATTAAGCGTTTGTTTCAAGCCATATGCTTTACCTCTTTTACCTTGTGCAATCATCAATTCGGCAACCTTAGCTTCTTCCTGAGGATTTTTAATTCCACCTTCCTCATTGAATCCGCCACCTGCTTTGTTAATGATCTCTTGCTTTAAGGCATTGATTTGGTTGGTAATGTCTGCTGTAAACTTACGAACCTCCTCGGCTTGTTTAATTACTGCAACGTCAGCTGAACGGTTACCCGCTTTTTCAACTGCCGCTTTTATTTTAAGTACAGTTTCCTGGTTTATTTTATTAGCTGCTCCGGAGGATAGTTCCAAAGAATTGTTCAGAAGAATGAATTTTTCTATGATAGCTGAGCTTACCTGCAACGCGAGCATTGCAGTAAGTACCAGGTACATCATGCCAATCATCTTTTGACGGGGTGTTTCTTTTCCACCTGCCATATATTCAGAAATCAGTTATCAGTGATTGAATAATTTATTATGCATTGCCACCACGCATGGCAGTCAGCATATTACCATAAATGCCATTCAGAGACGAGATGTTGTTCGTTAGTCTGGACATTTCATTTTTAAACACTTGTGATTCTTTGGTAGCGTCAGCCATGTTTTCCATCGCAGTAGTAAGGTTGCCATAGAACGCATTCATTGCTTTCAAATGCTTGGTTGTGTCTTGCAATTCCAGCTCATAAACTGCATTCAGCGCGCCCATGTTCTTAGTGATCTGCTGAAACTGCTCACGATATGATTGTGCATCCTTGGTAGCATCAGCCATAGAACTCATCGCGCTGATAGCAACTCCATAAGATTTATTCATGTCATTGATCGCCGTTGACGCACTTTTCACATTTCTTGCGTAATCATTAGTAGCAACGGTTGCATCGGTCAGATCGCTTATTTTACCAACTGTTTCAGACAGGTTTCTGAAACCTTTTCCAAGGCTGTCGAAAACCTCAGGACCGAGCTTAGCATTGTCAAGCATGTTATCCAGCTTAGCAGTAACACCGCTTGAAGATGTAGAACCACGCGTGATTGCCGGACCATTGTAATCGTCAGCAAGCTCAGGGTAAACGCGGGTCCAATCCGGATCGCGGTCAGAAGATTGTGTTAGTGTTTGAAGTGCATAAAGTAAAAATATAAGAACCTCAGTTCCCAAACCGGCAGTAAGTAAAGGGCCGCCGAAGTCCCAGTGTTGAATTTTCGCTAACGCTCCCAAAATAACAACGGCAGCACCTGCGCTATATATTGTTGGTACCAGTTTATCCCAAAAAAAATTAGGTCCGCTATTCTTAGCCATACTTATTGAAATCAGTTACAGTGAAAAAATTAGATATTGATAAAGAAAAGTGTTTTGAAAAGGTCGTAAAAAAGAAGCAGTGTTTGAAACGCTGCTTCTTTTTCGAAGAGATTCTATCTAGCGACGGCGTGCACGGGCACCTCCGCGGTCATTAACATTATCCATTACGCAGCGGAAGCCGATAAATGCACGACGCTCAGTTTCGTATTCGAACGTTCTCGTGCCGGTCTGTAAGTAGTAAGCGATGTCTTTCCATGAACCACCTTTAACCACTTTGCGGGGTTCGTCTGGATTGTCATATCTTGGGTTCATATCCCAGACAATCGCTGTTGCATTGTCTGTGTAAGCGTCCGAAGTCCATTCTGCAACGTTTCCTGCCATGTTATAAAGGCCGAAGTCATTTGGATTGTATGCATTTGCAGGGCCTGTGTAAGGATAGCCATCCGCATCATAGTTTCCGCGTTGTGGTTTGAAGTTCGCCAGGAAGCATCCTTTTGCATTCATAGTGTAAGGATTACCCCATGGATATTTCGCAACTGCACGTCCGCCTCTTGCTGCCCATTCCCATTCTGCCTCAGTTGGAAGACGGAAACCTGTCGAGTTGAACTGACCTTCTTTGTTCTGGAAGTCATGCAGAAGATTAGTACGCCATTTAGAGAAGTACTGAGCACCTTGCCAGCTAACACCTACAACAGGGTAAGTATCGAATCCTGGATGTTGATAGTAATATTCAACAAATGGGTCACCGTTAGAATATGCAAAGTCTTTTTTCCATGCTGTTGTATCAGGATAGTATTTGGACATAATTTCTTCTTCTCCCAAAACTGAAACCGAGTCAACCAGCAAGGCATTCACAAACTGGCGGTATTCGTTGTTTGTGATCTCCGTATCATCCATAAAGAATGAGCTGATCGTCACGCGCCGGTTCATGTTGTTCATGGAAGAAGCTATATCTTCATCGGCTTGTCCCATTACAAAGGAACCTGATGGGATTACCACCATTCCAGCCGGAGTTGTCTGCTTGTAACCTTTACGGGCTGTCGCTGTAATTTCCCCGTTTTGAATCCCGCTTTCTTCTTGTCCTCCCTTGCCAAACTTACTCTTAATAAACCCGCAACTTTGCATCAGCATAAGAGCGGCTACCAAAAGCAGGCTTTTGACTCCATCCCGATAGAACACTTTCACATTCATAGTGTTTTTGTAAAATTTGAATAATAAAATGTTAGCCTAAAAACGTCGACTGGTGATATATAGTATACTTGAAATAAAAACAAAAATAACAATCTCACGCTCAGCAAAATCTGGGAGAAATTATATTGTGAAGCTCCCCAATCGATCACCAAGCCTGCATTTATCGAGTTAACGTAAGAATAAGATAAATGGTATAAGGCAAGATTATTTTACAAATATAAATTAAAGTTTCGCAAACTGATCACTTTCAATTACCTGCTGGTTTACAAAAACCGTTTAATAATTGCCGAAATCCAAGGTATTTTAAATAATTTCCGGATTCCATAGTACTATATACGGAGCCTGTCAATAGTGATGTCAAAACCTGAAACGCGGCGTCCGGATGATTGTCTTCTTGCCAAACTTCGGAGATGGCAGCGCGTACGACAACATCACTTCGAAAGACGACGGTGCTTTGGAATCATTTCCTCCTAATACAAGATCATACGCTCCTGATAACCTAAGCGATTGATCCGGTAGCAAATAAATCCCCCCCATCACAATAAAATAGGTGTCCTGCTGTCTGTAAGTTCCACCGATCCAGTAACGTTTGTTATAGGTAACTGTTGCGCCGCCCTCGGCAGAGAACGTGCTGATGTCGGATTTTAATAGTACAATTGGCTGTATATCAAGAAGGTAGCCCAATTCGATGTTTAGACCTGCGTTGAAGTATAATGTCTTCGGTAATGGGTTAGTCGCTGTTGTTGATCCGAGCTGGTATTTTGGTTCCAGTAAGTGATTTAAAGAAACGCCTGCATAGAATGTTTCATTCTCAAAACGGGCCCCTACAGAAAAATCAGGATTGATTTCTGAAATGTTTCCGGTTGGAATCAACGGATCATCCAAATCCTGATATCTTAATTTGCTGTAATCGATTGATTGTCTGAATAATCCTGCGCTCGCCCCAACCTGGAAATTACCACCAAAAGCCGGAATCTTATATGCTGCTGACAATTTGAAATCCTGATCCGTACGCGGGCCGCTGCGGTCATTCAGTGCGTAAAAGCCTATCCCGAAATTCTTGATAGGCATACTGAATGAGAAAAGTTGCGTTGACAATGCACCACCTTCATCCGAAATATTTGTTCCCTGATAGCCAGCATATTGCGTTCTGTGCGTGAGCTGAAACTTCGTAAGCCCGTCTGCGCCGGCAGCTGCTGGATTAAGGTAAAGCTGGTTAAGAGAAAATAAGCTGAATTGTGCGTCTTTCTGTGCCATCGCACCGCTGGTGGTCAGGAGTATTATTGCAAGCAGCCGGATATATTTAATACTTCGAATAATAAAAGTCAAAGTCATGCCTGTGGGTTTGGTTAAGGAACACGCTGGGAGTTTTCGGATTTTATTTATAACGCATATTGCTTAAAAAAATTGATAAAATAACAAAAAAGCCCCGGAAATTTTCCGGGGCTTTTTTGGACGAAATTCGGTCTAAACATTGTTCGCTTGCCTGATATAAAGGTCAAGCGCGCCGGTCATGGATGGTGCATTTGGCAAAGGTGCCTGAATGTCCAGAAAAAGTCCTGCATCTGTAACCGCTTTCGCCGTTGTAGGGCCGAAAGCCGCAATTCTGGTGTAATTTTGCTTGAAGTCAGGGAAGTTGTCGTATAATGATTTGATCCCGGACGGACTAAAAAACGCTATAATGTCGTAGTAAACATCTTCCAGGTCAGAAAGATCGGCTGAGCCTGTTTGATACATGGTAGCCTCAGTGAAGTGGAACTCCTCCGTATCTGCAAACTCCGGAATATCGTTTTTGCGTACGTCCGAACATGGATATAGGAATTTCTCTTTCTTGTGTTTCCGCATCAGCTCGATCAGTTCGGCAGCCGTCTTGGTGCCTGTAAAGATCTTTCTTTTGCGAATGACGATGTATTTCTGAAGATAATTGGCAGTCTGTTCTGAGATGCAGAAATATTTCATTGTTGCCGGCACCTCAACTCTTCCCTCGTTACAAATCCGGAAAAAATGATCAATGGCGTTACGGCTTGTAAAAATGACCGCAGTATGATCCAGAATGTTGATTTTTTGTTTACGGAAGTCTTTGTAAGAAACTCCGTCGATTTGTATAAACGGCCTGAAATCTACTTTGATGTTATACTTTTTGGCCAATTCATAATAAGGTGAATTCTCGTCGGCTGGTCTGGATTGACTAACTAAAAGACTGGTTACTTTTTTAAGCCGCTCCTGATCAAAATTGATGGTATCACTCATGTATAATCCTCATTAGTTTAAGTTCCGTTTCACTCTCTGCAATTACAAAGCAAACTTTATGCCGACAATGAGCGGGATTATTTCAATGACGCAAAGGTACGAAAATAAATACAGATTAATCAACGAGCCCGGCGGCTTGGTGACAATGTACAAGGCCAGGAATCTCGCGGAATAGAATAGCAAAAATGGGGCCAGAACATACATTCGCATCTCGGTCAGCCAGTTTATGTGGTTGAAACTGAGCGTGAAAACGAACAGAAACAATGCTGCATAAAAGAGGTAAGAGGATTGTATTATTTTAAGAAAGATAATGTCGACCTGCTTATCCAGATTCAGCATATTTCCTGCCATCACCATGCAGATGTATTTGACATAAGTTAGCAGAAAGAAGATCGCGGAAAGGATAAAGAAGTCACCCAGAATTTCGAGTGTATTAGACTTTTCAGACAATATCGTGCTGACAGAAAATACATTAAGCTTATTGGCCGAAAAGAAAACGACTATGAAGCTCATCAGCATGGATGTGATGATGACGAAGAAAACTACCGTGTTGCTATAAGGCTTGTTAATCTTTGAAAGCTGGTCCCTCGGATCGTTGTTGAAAAACTCAATAGGATTAATCAAACGTATAAAGGACAGGGGATTAGCATTGTAAATCCACACGCTGAGTATCAGGATTAGAATCAGAGAAATTGCAGCAAAGTTACCGAACGGTGTAAATGTGATGGGTTTGATATTGATAAAATTCCGCCCGGCCTGTTCAATCGTCGTAGGGTCATTTAATTTCTTTTTGTTACAAAGCAACACAGATTTATCTCCGATCCCGGCACTGCCGTAAATAGTGAGCAGCAATTCGTCCTTTTTGTAGATTTTATAGAGGCTGTCAATGTTCAGCTCCTGCCACTCATTTCTGTTAATTTTGTTTTGAAGTGATCCTTCCAGGAATAAGTAACTCTCCGTTTCCGCTTTTAAAAGCAGGACATAACGGCGGTTCTTCAGCAGATCAACATACAGGCTCACATAGCGCGCGCCTTCATTTACGCCCTGGGAGAAATGGACGTAGTTCTTGTATTGGGGATTGTAAACCAGCCAGTCGTTCTGGTAATCGTAAACCGGGAAATATTGTTCGGGAGGATTGACCTTGGCCGCGCCGGAAGCGAATGTCCCGGAAATGGAAAAAGCTATTAGAAAAGCCCAAAAAAGCGTAAAAGATATGGACTTCATTGTTATAAAAAAGGGCGGGGTTTCCCCAGCCCTCTTATCAAGTGATATGTAAGCAGATTACTATTTTCTTCCAAGTGCGATCAGCATGGTTTCGCCGATCAATGCAGGTGACTCGGCTACAAAAATACCCGACTCTTTCATAATCCTGATTTTAGCCTCAGCCGTATCGTCAGCACCGCCGATGATCGCACCAGCGTGGCCCATTCTGCGTCCTTTCGGAGCAGTTTGTCCGGCGATGAAACCGACAACAGGTTTTTTGTTTCCAGTAGATTTGATGTAGTTGGCTGCATCCGCTTCCATACTTCCACCAATTTCACCGATCATTACAATCGCTTCTGTTTCAGGATCGTTCATTAGTAACTCAACTGCCTCTTTGGTTGTAGTTCCAATGATTGGGTCACCACCGATCCCGATTGCAGTTGTTTGTCCAAGTCCGGCGCGCGTTAGCTGGTCAACAGCCTCATAAGTAAGCGTTCCAGATTTTGACACGATGCCGATGGTTCCTTTCTTGAAAATAAAGCCTGGCATGATGCCCACTTTACATTCTTCTGCGGTAATAACACCCGGGCAGTTAGGTCCGATCAGGCGGCAATTTTTGTTTTTGATATATTCTTTTGCCTGCATCATGTCTTTGGTAGGAATACCTTCGGTGATACAAACGATAACGCCAATTCCAGCATCAGCAGCTTCCATTATAGCATCAGCAGCAAAAGCCGGCGGAACGAAAATGATAGATACATCAGCGCCGGTAGCACGCACAGCCTGGTCAACGGTGTTGAAAACAGGTCTTTCCAAGTGAGAAAGGCCGCCTTTGCCCGGAGTTACGCCACCTACGACATTAGTACCGTACTCGATCATTTGCTGGGCATGAAAAGAGCCCTCCGATCCGGTAAATCCCTGAACTATAATCTTAGAATTTTTATTAACTAAAACGCTCATGTTGGTAAATCAGTTTTTTTGGTAAAAGTAGAACGAAAAGCACGAAGTAGCAAAATGTAGCCAGAATTTGTAAATTGCTTTTCTGACAATATTAAGCAGGTTTATGCAGATACTCAGCAGTCCACATATATTTTCTAACTTGGTTTTAAGTTTTACCAGCATATTTATTTTCTCCCGGTATTTCCGGACGCAGCCGTTTATCAGCAGGTGGCTTTGGGGCATATTTCTGTTTTTCACTGCGCTCGTTGCCCTCACAGACTTGCTTGTCTACGTGGGCGTAGAAAGTTTCGAAAAACTGTACGGGGTCATCACGGCAGGTGAAATGACATTAGGCGCATTCTGCCTCGTCTCTGCATCCTGGTGCCTCATTATGCGATATCGGGCCGGGACATACTTTTTTGCGTCCACCATTGGGTTGGGATTACTCCTTATGTATTGCATTACCTGGTTTCGTGTAGAATATGTGGGCCTCATTATTAAATCGCTGGCTATCCTGATCACATTGCTGATATCCTGTGTAGGGCTGGCAAGCCGTCAGAAGAGTGCGTTGTGGGTGATATTTTCAATGATGCTGCTCGCTTTATCTACGAAATCCGGGAAGCTTCCCATTCCCATGGATCCCGTCGATATTAACCATTATATGATGGTGCTGTCCGTGATTTGCGTAGGAAGAGCGGCGCGCGATCAATATAAAATCCTGTTTTAAGATCTATTTATCAAACAAATGTTAATGGATTGTTTTTTTTAAATACCGCGTCGTAAATTGCACCAGTTAATTATCAAACAATCAAGTTTACTAATACTCTTAATATGAAAACGACGAAGTATGGCGTAATGCTTCTTGCCTCAGTTTTGGCTTTCGGAGCGGTTACAATGAACACTGCTGAGGCTAAATTGCCTGCCAAAGCAGTTGTTAGCGATGTGAAACAAGCTAAAACCATCGTAATAAAAGGAAGTGACGCAATGCAGTTTGACCTGAAAGAGATCAAAGTGAAAGCCGGACAAAAAGTGAAGCTTACTTTGACACACTCCGGAAAACTTGCTAAGGCTGCAATGGGCCACAACTGGGTTTTGTTGAAGCCAGGAACTGACGTTGCTGCATTCGGTTCAAAAGCGGCTGCTGCAAGAGAAACGGAATACATTCCTGCATCAGAAAAAGCAAGTATCCTTGCGCATACCAAACTTGTTGGTGGCGGCGAAAGCGACACAGTTGAATTTACTGCACCTGCAAAAGGAACATATACTTACATATGCAGTTTCCCAGGTCACTATGCATTGATGAAAGGAACATTCATCGTTGAATAAGGAATAGATTAACACAAAAAAAGCGCTGGTCATGATGATCAGCGCTTTTTTTGCGTCCAGTAAGATCTATATTTCAGCCAGTTGCTTATCGATCAGATCCGTGATTTCGGGGCGGTCCCATTGTGAAGCGCCAACTTCTTCGACCAATATTTTGCCTTTATAAATAATGTAAGTCCGGGGGATCGCATTGCCGTCCAGGGCAGGTGGGTATGCTCCTGCAAACTGATAAAACGGCAGCTTATAACCTTTACGCGCAATGAACGGATTCACTGTTTCAGCATCTTCGTCTGAGATAATGTAGAATGCGACTTTTTCGTGGGCTTTGTATTTATCATACAATTTCTGAATGCCCGGCATCTCCATGTTACAAGGGCCGCACCAGGTTGCCCACACATTCACAAACACCAGCTTATCTTCATCCATAGCCACCGGTTTACCTTCCAGATCTCGCAGTTCCGACAAGTATACGGAGGCTGTTTCTGCTTGTCCGGGTGCAGCGCTTTCTACGTTAGCTTCCTTGTTATCAATGGGTTTAACAAATGAATAATAAACGGCGGCAGCTGCGACGATGAGCAGAACGATGAGAAAAAATTTCCTTGAATTAGCTGTCATAATGGTGTGGAATAAATGAAAAATGAGTTTCCAAAACTGCAATTGGTCCGTTAAAAGTAGCCATATTCTCAATAACCTTCCTCAAAAACCGCGTTCGAAAAATAGGGCATTTGTTTTTTTGATGCGTAGTAGGAATTTGAATACTTTTATAGGATAATAAAAAACATATCTGATTTGAGGAAACGCTTTACATTCATGAAAGTTTTATTTTTTGGTCTGATTACCTTCATTGCAATCCTTTTACCTGGCTCCACTTTTGCTCAACGATCGGCTGCGGAATTTTTTGAAGAAGGGAATACAAGAGCCGGAACAGGGGATTTTAACGGCGCAATGCAAGCCTATTCCACAGTAATTTCCATGAGTCCCGAACATGCGCCGAGCTATTTTAACCGCGGGCTGGCGAAGGCAAATCTTAAAGATTACCGCGGGGCTGTTCAGGACTATAACCGCGCCATTGAGCTCAATCCCAAAGAAGCACTTTATTACCAGAGCCGCGGCGTAAGCAAAAGCTTGCAGGATGATTTTTCTTCGGCCATTGAAGATTATTCGAAAGCATTGGAACTGAATGCCGAAGATCCGAAGATCTACTACAACCGCGGCGTGAGCTATGCCAAATTGAAAAAGCACAGAAGCGCGCTTACCGATCTCGATCGTGCTCTATCACTCAATCCCGATGAACTTGCAGCTTTATATGCACGGGGAAATTGCAAGCAGGATTTGCAGGAGTATGCGGGCAGCCTGGCCGATTTTACACGAGTGATAGAATTGAGCCCTAAAAGAACAGGCGCTTATGCAGGCCGGGGTTTGGCAAAAATTGAGCTAGGCGATTTTCAAGGCGCAGCAGCAGATTTTACGCGTGCCATTGAATTGAGTCCTAATGAAAGCGAATTCTATGAAAAGCGTGGCTTTGCCAAAAATAAAATTGAGGATTATCAGGGCGCCATTATCGATTTTGACAAAACCATTCAATTAAATCCTGAAAACTATCAGGCATTTTACGGAAGAGGTTATGCCAAGGGCAAACTCAATGATACACGTGGCGCAATATCAGATCTTTCAACATCTATTGATTTGAAAAACAGCTATATAGGCGATCCGAAAAAGATTACCTACGCTGGTAAAATTAACCGCGAAGCGCTGGACGGATTAAGAGATCAGGTTCAGCAGAATATTAAGATAGAACATTTAAGCGATGACAGGGCACAGGCATACTTTGTCCGGGGCATAAACAAGGCGAAGGTGGGCGAGACGAAGGGCGCTATTCAGGATCTGACGACTGCTGTTGAGCTTAATCCTACTTATAGCACAGCATTCTTCTCACGTGCAATGATCCGTTCCGCAACGGGTGACCAGATGGGCGCCGTCATGGATTTTTCCAGCTCAATCAAATTGCGTTCAGATTATCCGGAAGCGTATTATTTGAGAGGAATCCTGAAAAACAGCCTTGGTGAAATCAATGACGGCTGCCTGGACCTGAGCAGGGCAGGGGAGTTGGGTTACCAGCAGGCATACAAAGTGATCAGCAGTTACTGCAATTAGTATTTTTTAAGCAAATAAGAAGGGGTTACCGATCATTGATCGGTAACCCCTTCTTTCTAATAACATAACGTACCGATATTAAGCCTTCTTCATTTTTTCAGCCACTTTATCCCAGTTTACCACATCCCAGAATGCTTTAATGTAATCCGGGCGTTTGTTTTGATAATGCAGATAATAAGCATGTTCCCAAACGTCCAATCCCAGGATAGGCGTTCCTTTAAAATCAGAGACATCCATCAATGGGTTATCCTGGTTTGGAGTCGAGCCGATCGCAAGTTTGCCATCTTTCACCACCAACCAAGCCCATCCCGAACCAAAACGCGTTGTTGCTGCTTTGGCAAATTCTTCTTTAAATTTATCCATAGACCCAAACTGACCGTTGATTGCATCAGCAACCGGGCCGGCTGGTGCAGCAGCCTTTTTAGGTCCCATTACTTCCCAGAAAAAAGTATGGTTCCAGTGACCTCCGCCATTATTGCGAATCGCTGCTGGTGCTTTGCCGATTGATTTAATGATATCATCGAGCGATTTTTTCTCGTATTCCGTTCCTTTTACAGCGTCGTTCAGGTTTTTCACATAGGCCGCATGGTGTTTGCCATAATGGATCTCCATGGTTTGCTTGTCAATGCTCGGTTCCAACGCACCAAAATCGTACGGCAGCGGAGCTTGTTTGAATGGTGCCATTTCAGCTGGCAGGCCTTCTCCTGATTTTGCAAATGCCTGGCTGGACAATGCGCTCATCGCCAATGAACTGCCTGCTAATGTTTTTAGGAAGTCGGTTCTATTCATAACAGTCTTTTAGTAAAGTGTTTAGTTCTTAATCGTAGGCCACCCGGCTCACGATGCTGCGCCCAAGGGTGATTTCATCCGCATATTCGAGGTCGCCACCGATAGGGATGCCCCGGGCAATCGTACTCATCTTTACACCCGTCGATTTCAGTTTTTTCTGTAAATAAAAAGCTGTCGTATCGCCTTCCATCGTAGGACTTAGAGCCAGAATGATCTCCTTTACAGGTTCTGAATCTTCCGGATGTTCTATTCTTTTTATTAAAGAATCAATTTGCAGGTCCGAAGGGCCAATTCCTTCCAACGGAGAAATAATTCCCCCTAAAACATGATAAAGCCCCTTATATTGGTTGGTTGACTCGATTGCCAGCACATCTCGCGTATCTACAACCACGCAAATGATCGAATGGTCACGCCTGGGGCTGCTGCAAATGTTGCATAGCCGGTCATCGGCAATATTGTGGCACTTTTCGCAATACGAAGTTTTGGTACGCATGTTGATCAGGGCCTCGGAAAGGGATCTGGTTTGTTCCTCCTCTCTTTTAAGCAAATGTAATGCCAGACGCAGCGCTGTTTTTTTTCCTATACCCGGCAAACGGGAGATTTCACTTACGGCTTCCTCAATAAGACGTGAGGGGTAATTCATGTGAAAAGTTGAGTGAGACTAGTGGATTTCTGCGGAGATTCCGCGGCGGCAGATTTCATTGCGCATGCCGGTCAATTCTTCAAAAGCGCCCTCTTTTACGGAGCATTTGCCTTTATAATGAATGATCAGCGTGCATTGTTCGGCTTGTTCATTGGTATGGCCACAAACTTCCATCAAAGTATCTATGACCCAATCAAATGTATTTACATCGTCGTTGTAGATAACTAATTTCTGAACATCCGTTTCAACAGTTTTATCCAGAATTTCTACCTCAGTGTCTGTAAGCGCTTGCATAACAACCAAATTTCTGTTTGATTAGCAAATCTAAACAAAAACGCAGATTATCGGAAGTTTTAAGGACCTTTTAATCAGCTGCTAAATTCACGAATAACCCACTATAAGCCGCTTTAATGAATCCATATATATCTCTGGCCATCCTGGTTGCTTATTTCGGGATGCTTATAACAGTTTCCATTTACACATCCAGAGGGGCGGATACAAATACATTTTTTACCGCAAACAGGCAGTCGCCGTGGTATCTGGTGGCTTTCGGAATGATCGGGACCTCTTTATCCGGCGTGACGTTTGTTTCGGTTCCGGGGGCGGTTGTGAACATTCAGTTTTCTTATTTCCAAGTCGTTATAGGCTACATTCTGGGTTATCTGGTAATCGGGACGGTGCTGATGCCGCTTTATTACCGGTTGAACCTTATATCCATTTATTCCTATCTCGAACAGCGCTTCGGTTTCTGGTCTTATAAAACAGGCTCGGGATTCTTTTTACTTTCTCGTACAGTTGGCTCAGCAGTAAGGCTTTATGTTGCAGCACAAGTTTTGCAGCTCGCATTGTTCAAGCCATTGGGGATTCCGTTTGAAGTGGCTGTGGCGATAACCATCTTCCTGATCTGGATCTACACATTCAAAGGCGGTGTCAAAACCATTATTGTGACAGATACATTACAAACCTTTTTCCTCATAACAGCCGTTATTCTAACCATTATGCTCGTTTCCAGTGAGCTTAATCTGGATGGTTTCGGCGACATCTGGAACCGCGTTCAGACGAGTGGCTATTCCAAGATCTTCTATTGGGACACGAATGATCCAAAGAACTTTTTCAAACAGTTCTTTGCCGGAGTCTTCATTGCCATTGTTATGACAGGTCTGGATCAGGATCTGATGCAGAAAAACCTGACTTGTAAAAACATTGGTGAAGCGCAGAAGAACATGTTCTGGTTCACGATTGTGCTCGTGATCGTCAACTTTTTGTTCCTGTCACTCGGTGCGCTGCTTTACGTATATGCGGAAGCGCAAGGAATTCCGGCACCTGCCAAATCGGATGATTTCTATCCGATGCTGGCCCTGAACCACTTAGGTCTGGTTGTTGGCATCACATTCTTGCTTGGCATTACAGCAGCCACCTATGCCAGCTCCGATTCTGCATTGACTGCGTTGACCACAGCATTCTGCATCGATTTCATGAACATTGAAAAAAGGCCGGAAGAACAGCGCTCGACCATTAAGTTCTGGGTCCATGTCGGATTTTCGGTAGTGTTTTATCTGGTTATCCTGATTTTCAATAAGCTCAACAGCAAGGAAGTGATCACCGCGGTGTTTGATCTGGCAGGTTACACTTATGGACCTTTGCTGGGATTGTTCTCTTTCGGCGCATTTCTAAAAAGACCTGTCAAAGACAAATGGGTTCCGCTGGTTTGCATTTTAGCACCCATTATTACCTACATTATCAATGATCACTCTGCTGAGTGGTTTAATGGCTATAAGTTCGGTTTTGAACGGCTTATCATCAATGGCTTGATTACATTCATCGGCCTGTGGTTGCTGCATGATCCCAAAGCGAAACGCTACACCCCTAATCCTCTTGTGAGATAAGGGATTTAAACGTTGTTCTAAATTAGGGCAAACCATAGAATCTTGGTTTTGTATAACTTCTAAACCGTTCGGTTTTGCCTGGTAATGTTCGGTTATGAACAGCTTTAAAAGTTGGGCATAGGTTCGTAAAGTTTTCGGATGTCACGTTAATTATCTGAAATATAAGTGGTTATAGTAAGGATGTGCCAGTGAAAGTTTCGTAGGAAATGGACCTGGCACATCCTTTTTTATATATAGTTCAACTGTGCAGATGTACGGTCATAACAAGAAAACTATATTAGCCATGAAAATTTCAAACATTTCAAATCTGTTCTGCGCATTGGCGCTCACTTTGTCTCTTGCATCATTCACAACAGACAAAAAGAAAAATAATGAAGAAAAGACTGCTGCAAATGCAGTGGCTTTTGACGCTGCTCTTTACAAAGTAAGAGAGACAAACAAGGTTAAACTTTCGGTAAACAAAGCAGCTGACGAAACACTGAGAATCATCTTGAAGGACAAAGGCGGAAACGTGTTCTACTCCGAAGTTTTTGATAACAATGATGCAAAATACCGCCGCGTCTTTGATCTCGACAAAATGAATGATGGCGTCTACTACTTTGAATTGTTTTACAATAAAGAGAAATTGGTAAAAGAAGTTCAGATCCAGAGCACCAGCGAGAAACTGATCTCCCTGCAATAACATAAGGTTCAAAAATAGTAAAGGCTCTTTGTCCGAAATGGATGAAGAGCCTTTCTTTTGTTAACTAAGTTCCTTTTCAGGATCCCAAAAGTATTTTTCCCAATGCTGAATGCGGCCATCCTTCACTTCCACGCCCTCACTTTCCAGCCGTTCCTGCATAGTGGTAGGCGTCTCAAACAGATGCCGGGCACTTAGTTCACCTTGCTTGTTCACAACCCGGTGCGCAGGAAGACCGTGTTCTGTATATCCGCTGCTCATAGCCCAGCCCACCATTCTGGCGCCACGTTTGGAGCCGAGGTAAGCGGCAATTGCACCATAGGAAGTAGCGCGGCCAGCCGGAATTTGCCTTACTACATCGTAAACATCAGTGAAAAAATCATATCCCTGCTTCATGTTCTCTTAGTCGGCTTTCTTTGCGCTCCTCAATTTCCTGCGTAAGCTGATTGTACCATTTCGGCCCATAAGCGCGGATGAGCGGATCTTTAAGAAACTTATAAACCGGAACACCCAATTCCTCACCTAAGCTGCATGCAGGACTGCATATTTCCCAGCGATCGTAATTCAGCGCGTGATATTGTTCGTATTTAGTAACCCTTATCGGGTACAAATGGCAGGAAATTGGCTTTTTGTAAGCAATTTTCCCATCGTTATAAGCCTGTTCGATGCCGCATTTTAAAATGCCTCTTTCGTCATAAAGGGCATAAGCACATTCCTTTCCATTAATGATAGGCGTTACATAGTCGCCGTCCCAATCCTTGGTATATGTTCCTTCTTTCGCAATGACATCTTTGCCTGCCTGTGTCAGATATGGCTCAACGTGCGGGTAGATCTCATCGAGGATAGCAAGCTCATCTTCGTCCAGTGGCGCACCCGAATCTCCCTCCACACAGCAAGCACCTTTGCATTTGTCCAGATTGCAGACAAACAGCTGGTCTTCAATGTCATCACTAATACATGTATTGTCAATGAGTATCATATCAATTATTGTTGCGGGATTTTTAGCTTTTGTCCCACCATAACACTATTTCCCGACATATTGTTTAATCGCTTGATGTCTTCCACGTTTGTGTGGTAAGTTTGGGAAATGCGGAAGAGTGTTTCACCGGCAGCCACTGTGTGCGTTTGTGTTGCCGAGGAACGCGAGCCTGTCGACGGGGCGGCAGCAGCAGGCGCTTCCGAAGCCGTTCTTCTTACTCTCAAACGCTGTCCTGACTTCAACGGAGAAGCGCCATTCAGATCATTAAGGTCATATAATTCTTTCACAGACAAGCCGTAAGCCTTCGAAATGCTGTAATAGGTTTGTCCGCCCTGCACCACATGGTATTCACTTCCTGAACTTGTCGCTGTGCGGGTTTCGTGCTTGATCTCTTCGGGTGTTTTGAATGTTTCAGCAGGCTCGGTGCGCACAACTGTGATTTTCTCAGGCTCCTGGGTGGCTTTGGCGGGCGTTTCTCTTGCTGGCGCAGCGCTAGCTGGTGCAGCGCTAGCTGTTTCCGCAGGCGCCCCCTTGCTTACATTGAGCCGCTGGCCAACGACCAATCTGCCCGGTGTATTTTTATTCAAAGCGATCAGCTCTCTTAATGTCAGGCTGTATTTGCTGGCAATGCTAAAATACGTATCACCTGATTGCACAGTATGGAACGAAGCTTTTTCTGTCGCAGCCGGCTTTTCCGGTGCAGCCGTCTTAGGCTCCGCAGCGGCTTCTCTCGCAGCTCTTTCCTCTGCCGCAGCCCTTTGTTTCATATATACCGAAGTTTCGGAAGCAGCACGCGTATCGTTGGGCGTAACCACTTTGGAAGGAGACGAGGAAGTAGCCACAGGCCTTTCCTCGGCCGATTTGAAAGATGTATCCGCATTGTCCTGGGTGATAATCACAACGCGATCACCCGCTTGCTGGCTCACCGGCTCGGTAGGAACTGACGCAGGCACGTTCGTAGCGGTTTTTACGGTTGGATTCGTTTGAATGTTGGCAGCAGCAGGCGTGGCAGCTGCAACCGGCGCATTCGTTACCGGAGGATTCGCGATGGCTGGTGCGCTGGCCGTTTCTTCTTTCTTTTCAACCAACACAGGCGTATATTTTTTCCTTCCCGAGGGTTTGTCAGGAATTACATTGGTATTAGCTGCTGGCGCGGCGGCGATAACATCCTCTTTTTTAGCAATAACCGAATCCTTTTTGCCAGGTGATGGTTGTGGCGGTGCAATGATCTCTATCGGCTGTTTTTTAGGTCTCTTTTTGGTCAGAAACAAAACCTGTCCTGTCTGGATAGGGTAATTGCGGCTTGTTGTGCGGTTGTATTTTAAAAGGCTTACCAGACGGATACCGTATTGCTGCGATACGCTGTGCCAGGTGTCACCAGGTCTGGCTGTGTGAAATGGTGTGGATGCTTTTTTGTGTTTTTTGGCCAAATAATAAACCTGACCAGGAATCAGCTGCATTTCGGCAACCATATCATTGAATCGCATAAACTTAGGTGCGCTCATTCTGCCAGCTTTTGCCAATGTTTTGGGCTTGTCACCGGCGCGTGCCTGTGCTCCGGCTAAACCATTGATTTCATATAGATCCGGACCATTAGGGTCAGATGAATTTGCAGGCATTTTTTTCAAAACAGGATAACCGGTATCCTCGTAAACAGACGCAACAGCGGTTTGCTGAGGTGGCAATGATAATTTTTCACGAACCGAAGCAAGCTGATCGGCCGGAACCGGGATGGTTACCAGATATTGGCGGTCATTTGGGATTTTATCATCCGTCAGCCACCTGTTGAAACTTTTTAGATCGGCAGAAGAGACGCCCAATGATGCAGAAATATCATCAAGTGTTTTACCCTTGCCATAATCCGCTTCGAGAAGCACCAGTTTGTTAGCTGTTTTATATTTCTCGATACCAGCTTCCAACGCAATTTTATGTGCAAAAAACCGGAGCATATAGCGGTCCGTTTTCCCTGTCAATGTCACTTCCCGAGCATACGCCCAGTCGGCCGGAACCACCTTTTTTACACCGCCTGCTCCCTGATAATAGGAGTAAAGTGTTGTAACCCAGTTATTAAATTGCTGATTATTCTTTTTCAGATACCAGGCTGCCGCGTGTGTGGAAGCGCTGATGTTTTTCCTTTCATCTACATCATTATCAACCCGCAGGTTCAACTCCCTGGCTGTCTCCGGCTTGAATTGCCAGTAACCCACCGCATTGGAAGAAGACACAACGTCCGGGCGGAAAGAACTTTCCTGAACGGCCAGATATTTAAAGTCAATAGGAACTTCTTCATCCATTAATATGCCCTCGACAATAGGAAAATGAAGCACGGCGCGGTCCATTTTTTCTTCCCAAAACTTCTTATTGGACATCAGGTTTTTTACATCTTCTTCAATAATGTCCTGGGCACTCCTGTCCAGCTTAACATTAATTCCACCAAACGAAATGCTGGAAGGAATCTCCGGATAAGCTTGGGCAATGACGTTGCTGTTGGCAATAAGCAGCAGCATCCAGGCAACTGTAATGTACTTGATGTTATTCATGAAAGTCCTGGCCATAAATTGTAAATGCTTGGCTGAATGTGTTTTGTGAATTATAATTTCTGGAGAATCATCAACCCATCCCGAATAGGAAGCAGAATGTTGGAAACGCGGCCGTCGTCGTGAACCATTTTGTTGAAGTCTAGTAACGCCTGGGTATCCTTGTCAATTTTGATATCGTCCTGAATTACCTTGCCGCTCCAAAGTACGTTATCGGCAATTAAAAAACCTCCAGTCCGCACTTTTTCTATGCAAAGATTGAAGTAATTCGTGTAGTTGATCTTGTCGGCGTCGATAAAGACCAGGTCAAAAGTCGTGTTCAGTGTTGGTATAATGTCGGTTGCTTTACCAATCTGGTAATCAATAGAATCGGCGAAAGGAGAATGGGCGAAAAAGCGGCGCGTGAAAGTTTCCAGCTCTTCATTAATGTCGATGGTGATCAGCTTACCGCCTGCATTCAGTCCTTCGCAAAGACATAACGCAGAATATCCCGTATAAGTACCGATCTCGAGAATGTTGTCCGGACGGATCATCCGGGATATCATCGACAAAAACCTGCCTTGAAGGTGCCCGGACAGCATACGCGGGTTGAGAATGTTCGCATGTGTCTCCCGATTCAAAGACTTCAGCAATGCACTCTCATCCTCCGTATGTGCTACGGAATACGCCTCAATTTCCTCTGCCAGAAACTTCATTTTATTTTAATGCTTGACTAAACGCAATGTGACCGTGAAATCAGACATTGGCAACAATGCGCTCCAGATAGGTTCCATAACCACTTTTAACCAATGGTTTGGCAATTTCACGCAATTGTTCCGCATTGATAAAGCCCATCCGGTAAGCGATCTCCTCAATGCAGCCCACTTTCAAGCCCTGGCGCTCTTCGATTACCTGAACGAACTGTCCGGCTTGCATCAGCGACTGGAATGTTCCCGTATCAAGCCAGGCAGTCCCGCGGTTCAAAACGCCCACTTTTAATTTGCCTCGTTCCAGGTAAACCCGGTTTACGTCTGTAATTTCCAGCTCGCCGCGTGGGGAAGGAGGGATCGTTTTTGCGATTTCCACCACATCATTATCATAGAAATAAAGGCCCGGAACCGCGTAATTGGATTTAGGAGCCTCCGGTTTTTCCTCAATAGAAAGCACATTATTGGCCTTATCAAATTCCACAACGCCGTAACGCTCAGGATCATGCACCTGATAAGCGAAGATCACGCCGCCATCCGGGTCATTGTTGGATTGCAGCAACTGGGAAAGACCTGAACCATAAAAAATGTTGTCACCCAGGATCAGGGCAACTTTATCATTTCCAATAAAATCTTCACCGATAATGAATGCCTGCGCAAGTCCGTCGGGGCTTGGCTGAACGGCATAGGTGAATTCGCAACCCAGGCGGCTGCCATCTCCTAATAATTTCTCAAAATGCGGCAGATCGTGGGGTGTTGAAATAATCAGTATTTCACGGATCCCCGCCAGCATTAAAATTGATAACGGATAGTATATCATTGGTTTATCATAAACAGGCATAAGCTGTTTACTAACTGCCAATGTCAATGGGTGCAAACGGGTCCCGGATCCACCGGCCAGAATAATTCCTTTCATTATGAGATCGTTGGTAAGCGTAAATTAATGAGTTGTCCCTGCTGACTACGCGTCTGGGTGAACTATCTGTCCGAATACATTTCGGTGTAATATTTCTGGTAATTGCCCGAAGTGACGTTATTGAGCCATTCCTGGTTGTTCAGATACCAGTCTACCGTTCTTTCAAGCCCTTCTTCAAATTGCAGCGAAGGTTTCCAGCCAAGTTCGTTAGAGAGTTTGGTGGCATCGATTGCGTAGCGCAAGTCATGGCCGGCGCGGTCTGTCACGTAAGTGATCAGTTTTTCGGTTTCCCCTTTCTCGCGGCCCAGTTTCTGGTCCATAATGCTGCAAAGCAACAAGACAAGGTCCAGGTTTTTCCATTCGTTATGGCCGCCGATGTTGTAGGTTTCGCCGTTTTTGCCATCGTGGAAAATCACGTCAATAGCAATGGCGTGGTCTTCTACAAAAAGCCAGTCGCGGATGTTTTCGCCTTTCCCATAAACAGGAAGTGGTTTTTGCTGGATAATGTTGTGGATCATCAGCGGGATCAGCTTCTCTGGGAAATGGTTTGGTCCGTAGTTGTTGGAGCAATTGGAAATAACAACCGGCAATTTATAAGTATTGTGGTAAGCCCTTACAAAATGGTCCGAAGAAGCCTTCGAGGCCGAATAAGGCGAACGTGGATCGTAACTTGTTGTTTCAGTAAAGAATGTGCCCGGATCGTGCAGTTCACCATAAACTTCGTCCGTAGAGACATGGTAAAAGCGGCGGTCTGTGAAATCATCTTTCCATGCTTTTTTGGCCGCATTCAAAAGATTTACGGTTCCAACCACATTGGTCATAACAAATGACATCGGATCGGAAATAGACCGGTCTACGTGCGATTCAGCCGCTAAGTGAACAATGCCATGAAAATCATTTTCACTAATGAGCTTGTCAATGAATTCGGCATCAACAATGTCGCCTTTTACAAATGTGTAGTTAGGCGCGTTCTCAATGTCTTTTATATTTTCAAGGTTACCCGCGTAGGTCAGGGCGTCGAGGTTGTATATATGATAATCCGGATGAAAGTTTACAAAACGGCGCACGACGTGTGAACCAATAAAACCTGCACCACCTGTGATTAAGATCTTTTTCATTGTTGAGCTGTTATTTTTAGTTGCCAATTCCATGCGTCTTTCAAAGCATCCGCCATGGTTTTTTCGGCATGCCATTTCATTACATTATTCACTTTATCAGACTGCGCGTAGATTTTTTCAACATCTCCTTCGCGGCGTGGCCCGATGGTATAATTTAGTTTCACACCATTCACTTCTTCAAATGTGTTGATCAGATCAAGAACCGTGTAACCTTCTCCTGTTCCAACATTGAAGACATCATAGTAGTCTGTTTCTTGTTGTTCATCCAAAAGTTCAAGTGCTTTCACGTGCGCTTTTGCAAGATCTACAACATGTATAAAATCACGGATGCAAGTTCCGTCCGCCGTGTCGTAATCATTTCCAAAAACGGTAAGTGACTTGCGAAGTCCGGCTGCAGTTTGCGTAATAAACGGCACCAGATTGCTAGGAACACCATTCGGAAGCTCGCCGATCAGGGATGATTCATGCGCGCCGATGGGATTGAAATAACGAAGTGAGATTGCTTTTACACCGGATTTGGCATACACATAATCGCGGATAATGTCTTCTCCGATCGCTTTGGTGTTACCGTAAGGTGAATTGGCAGGTTTGCGGGGCGTGTTTTCGGTTACCGGGATCGCATCTGGCTGACCGTAAACTGTACACGATGAGGAAAATACGAAATTGGGCACTTTAAATTCCTGAGCCGCACGCAATAGAACAAGCAGGGAAATCAGGTTATTTTCGTAATAATTAAGCGGCTTTTCAACAGACTCACCCACGGCCTTATAAGCAGCAAAGTGAATGATGCCGTCAAATTTCTCTTTTTCAAACAGCGCCTTGATCTTTTCAGAATCATTGCAATCGATTTCGTAAAATGGAAAATCCTTGCCGGTAATTTTTTTTATCCCTTCCAGAACGCCGAGATTTGAATTGTAGAGATTGTCGACGATGACTGGCTCAAATCCTGCTTTATCTAGTTCAACAACAGTGTGAGAACCAATAAAGCCGGCTCCTCCCGTAACAAGAATTTTCATGTGCTCTTTGCTTAATTAAAAAAAATATTGTGGTATAGATGGTGGAAAAATAGAAGCTGAACATTCAAAATCTGCTCCGTTAGCCAGCTTTTTTTCCGGGCAAAAGTAGAAAATTTGATGTCCATAAAAAAAAAATGTTTTTATTTATCCGTTGGTTGTTAAATGCAGATTTGAGGAAAATGAACCAGAGAGAAATTAAAGCACTGATATCCTTGCTTGATGACGAAGATCATGAAGTGAGCCAGCATGTGGAGGGGAAAATCTTGTCGTTGGGTGGCAATGTCATACCATTTCTCGAAACCGAGTGGGAGGAAAGCTTCAACCCGATTGTGCAGCGTAAAATAGAAGAGTTGATACACGAATTGCAGCTGAGCATCATGATTGAGCGCTTGCAATCGTGGAAAAATGGCGGTGCGCTGGATTTGCTCGAAGGAATGTGGATCATTTCGACTTACCATTATCCGGATCTTTCCATGGAAAAACTCCGGACCACGATTGAACAGCTTTATTACGACATATGGATCCAGTTTCAGGAAGAAATGAATGCTGTAGACCAGATCAAGCGTATTAACAGCATCTTTTTTGGAGTGATGAACTTCGCGGCGAACACCAAAAACTTTCATTCGCCTTCTAATTCCATGGTTAATGTTGTGCTGGAAAGCCGGAGGGGAAACCCGATCACATTGTGCGTGATCTATCTTTTGATAGCCAGAAAGCTGGGAATGCCTGTTTATGGCGTGAACCTGCCGAATCTTTTCGTGCTGACTTACAAAAACGACAAGACGCAGTTTTATATCAATGTCTTTAACAGGGGAATTATTTTTTCCAAAACAGACATTGACCATTATATCGCGCAGCTCAATATTAAGTCGAAGGAGATATTTTACCAGCCTTGTACAAACCTCGAAATTGTACAGCGCGTGTTGCGTAACCTGATTTTATCTTACGAAAAGACGAGTGAGCAGGATAAAATAAAGGAAATTGAGAAGATCCTGAAATCCACATTGGACGATATGCCTGACTTATAGGCTATAATGCAATGGCCAGGCAATGTTGATCAAACCACCTGACGGTTATATTGGCCTCGATATCCCTGCCCAGATCTGTCAGCCTGCCCTTTAACAGTAGTGCGTCTTTGTCAAAAGGTTCTATATATATGGAATCTTTGAAACTGACCTTTTTCTTGCCATATAACTTATAAAGCGCCTCTTTTGCACACCAATACATGCATAGGAGTGCAATTTCATCGCCGGCATGCTCAAATTCCGGTTGAGATAGATATTTTTTGGAAGTGCGCTGTAGTTTCGCGTCCATTTTCTCCATATCAATGCCCACAGCCGCAGGCGGATTAATGGCAACGGCAACAAAATCGTTGGTATGGGTGATGGAAATGTGCGAATCGTTATCAATCAGGAACGCCTTGCCGTGCTCATCCTTGTAAGTCCCGATGTAATTAATGTCAAATTGTTCAGCAATAATCTTGATCAGCAGCCTGCTGGCCAGCCACTCACGCAATTTTTGCGGATGCGTGATTGCTGAGAGTTCATCCGCATTATAGGCATAACCCAGCGTTTCTTTGAGCTCCGTTTCAGTTTCGGTAAGCTTCCAAAGCAGCAGCGTACTGGACTCTTCGATCATTTCGGAATGAACGAGCGGCATAATTATTCTGTTTACAATTTCTATTTTTGACGCTCAATCCCTATCGCAAGTAAAGCATGAACATTCGCAAAGTAGATACTTTTTCCGGTCATAGAGACAGTGTTTATACAATTATTTCTGACAACACTTCTCATGGCTTTTACTCTGCTGGCGGCGATGGTTTTGTAATTCAATGGGATCTTAATAAACCCGATCTGGGAAATCTCGTCGCCCGTGTGGGTGTTTCGGTATATGCATTAGGTCTTGAAAAAGAAAATAATGCACTTTGGATCGGGCAAAATTACGAAGGCATCCAGGTGCTCGACATTGCTCAAAACAAGATTGAAAGAACCTCAAAGATCACCACAGCGCCTATTTTTGACATTCAGTTTTTTGACAACAAGGCATTGATTGCATTGGGCGACGGTGTAATTGTGGTCATGGACATTGCTTCTTTTGCGGTTCAGAAGCACATTAAAGTCTCCGGCAAGAACATCCGAACCATTGCAATCAACCATGAAACACGTGAATTTGCGGTCGGTGACAGCGATTTTAATGTCAATATCTTCGATTTGGACGGTTTTGTGTTAAAAAAGACGATCCAATCGCATAGTAACTCAGTATTTTCCGTTAAGTATTCACCGGACGGCAAATATCTCTTTACAACGGGCCGGGACGCACACATCAAAATATGGGACGTAAATGACGCCTATGGGATGGTTTTAGACATTCCGGCACATTTATATGCGGTCAACGACATTAGTTTCAGCCCCGACCGCACATTATTCGCCTCCTGCAGCATGGACAAATCGGTAAAGGTTTGGGATGCTGTTACTTTTAAACTCAAAAAGATCATTGACCGTGCCAGGCATGCGGGGCATGGAACTTCGGTTAACAAACTGCTCTGGACGAGCTATGAAAACCAGTTGATTTCATGCAGCGACGACCGGATGATTTCGGTTTGGGAAGTGGCTGAATAGTATACTTATAATATGGGATTATTGGTAAATACTTTGAAAAATGATCCATATATCTTTAACTTACACGACCGTTTTTAACTAAGTAACAAAGCATAGATTGCATCATGAAAATATCCGCTATAGACATACGCAAGCACACTTTTGAAAAGATTTTCAGAGGTTATGACCCGGACGAAGTAGATGCTTTTCTTAATTCGTTGTCCCAGGAATGGGAGCGTTTTTCAAGCGAAAATAGTCTTTTGAAAATGCAGCTTGAATATGCTGAGAAAGAGCTTAGCAAGCTAAAAGACATTGAATCTACGCTGTTCAGAACATTAAAAGCGGCAGAAGACACCAGCAAGCTAATTGAAAAAGAAGCCAATGAAAATGCTGAAAAACGAATTGAAGAATCCCGGACAACTGCCAATGATCTGGTAAGTGAAGCCGAAAACAGGACGAACCTGATCATCCGTGAAACGGAGGACAGGCTGAAACGTTTCAAAGAAGATTTCGCTGCCGAGGTGAAGTTGCAGGAACGTGATTTCCGTGCAATTGAGAATTTCAGGGATAACCTGATTGTGCAGCTTTCTTCACTGGCCAACAACACCATTGAAACGGTGGAAAGGTTTGAGCAGAAATATGATAAGCAGTCCGTTTTGAATAAAATGGAAGAGATCAAGCAGCACATTTCTGAGATTGAAATTCCTAAGAAAGCTTCGTTCCTGACTGAACCAAGAGTTGTTCCACAATTGGAAGAAGTGTCAAAAACGGAGGCGGAAGTGGTTTTGCAGGATGACGAACCTGAGGTGTTATTTGAAGTTGTTGATGCGGAGGATGAAGTAGTGGTGGATGAGGAAGAAGAATTTGTTCCGCAAATAGCCTATGAAGACGAGGAACCGGAAATGTTGAATGAAGTCGTTGAAGTAGAGCCGGAAGCTTTCTCGGAACCGGAGCCGGTTGAAGAAGAAATTGCATACAGCTTAAAAGAAGAGCCAAGAACCGCAGCTGAGGATTCGGCAGCAGCATTAGCTGAGCTGCAACGCACAGCCCGCGAGCGCGAAGCGGAGCTAAACAGAGAAACGGAAAGAGTAAGGGAAAACGAGCGGGTTAGAGAAAACACGCCGGTTAATCGTCCACGCGTTCCTGAAAACCAGCCGAAGAAAACCGGAGGTTCATTTTTTGATCAAATCTAGAATACATTGGGAACAATAAGCCTTGAAGGTCTGGAGTTCTTTGCATACCACGGCTATTATCCTGAGGAGCAACGAATTGGAAATAAATATGCATTAGACATCATCATCACAGCCGACTTCATCAAGGCTGCACAAGAGGATAAGCTAAGCGAAACAGTCAACTACGAAACGATCTACCAAATCGCTTCCAAAGTAATGAAAGAACCAGCCAAGCTGCTGGAACACATCGGTTTTACAGTTATTGAAAAAATAAGGGAACATTACCCGGTTGTAGCCAACATAACAGTCCGGGTCTCCAAGTTCAATCCACCAGTAGGAGGCGTTTGTACCAGAGCGATGATTACTATGGAAGGGTAGGGTATTGTGACCCTGTCATGCTAAGCGGAGCCGAAGCACGCTACTCCTTGGTACCGTGCTTCGACTCCGCTCAGCATGACAGGGGTTATTAATTAATACTCATGCGGCAGCGGCACATTGATCCGCTCATTCCAAGTCAACCCATGCTGGTTTAGCAAGTCCATAAATGGATCCGGGTTAAGCTCTTCTACATTGTAAACGCCTGGCTTCATCCATTCTTCATTAGTGAGCATCAGCATTGCGCCGATCATGGCTGGGACGCCGGTGGTGTAACTTACTGCTTGTGCGCGGACTTCGCGATAGCATTCGGCGTGGTCGCAGTTGTTCCAGACGTAATAGGTTTTTTCTTCACCACCTTCGATGCCTTTGATCTGGCAACCGATGGATGTTTGGCCTGAATAATTTTCTCCCAACGAATCCGGTGCCGGAAGCACGGCTTTCAGGAATTCAAGCGGGACAATGTCCATGCCATTGAATTTGATGGGCTTAATGCTTGTCATACCCACATTTTCAAGCACATTTAAATGCGTGATATAAGCCTGGCCGAATGTCATCCAGAAACGCGCGCGCTTCAATGTCGGGAAGTTTTTTACAAGGGATTCCAGTTCTTCGTGGTAAAGCACATAGCTCTCTTTCGGTCCGATTCCGGGATATTCGATAGGCTTGTGAATGGACATCGCAGGAATTTCAATCCACTCGCCATTTTCCCAGTAACGACCTGGCTGGGTAATCTCACGGATGTTGATCTCCGGATTGAAGTTCGTTGCAAATGCTTTCCCGTGATCGCCTGCATTACAGTCGATGATGTCCAGGTAATGCATTTCATCAAAATGATGTTTATTGGCATATGCAGTGAAAACCTGCGTTACGCCCGGATCGAAGCCGCAGCCCAAAACGGCCATTAAACCTGCCTCTTTAAATCTTTCCTGATAAGCCCATTGCCAGCTGTATTCAAACTTGGCAACATCTTTTGGCTCATAATTGGCTGTGTCCAGATAATGTACACCCGTTGCCAGACATGCCTCCATAATCGTCAGATCCTGATAAGGCAAGGCAACATTGATCAGTAACTTTGGTTGAAAACGTTTGATCAGAAGCACTGTTTCTGCAACGATATCTGCATCAACTTGTGCCGTTTGAATGGTGACACCGTGCATTTCCTGAATTTCAGCAGCGATTTTATCGCACTTCGATTTGGTACGGCTGGCCAGCATAATTTCCGTAAAAACATTGCTGTTCAGCGCACATTTATGGGCTACAACACTTCCAACCCCACCTGCACCAATGATCAGAACCTTAGACATTTTGTTTCGTTTAAGTTAAAAGACTTCCCAGGTTTTGAAATCTGGAAAGTCTTGTCGAATATCCCGCAAAGATAGAATGACCGCTTAAACTTTCAATTTAAATTTCCGTTAACCAGCTTCATTATCTTGCCTTCGCCGTAATTCAGATAGTAAACCTCACCGCTCAGATCCTGGGCGAAGGAAGAAATAGCACCTTTGCTTTCAAACAGCATGGCATTGCTCTTCTTTTTGTCACCATCCAGTTCCAGCGCCCAGATTCTTCCGCTGGCAAAATCGCCATATATGTATTTGCCTGCCAAACTTTTAATGGATGTTCCCCTGTAAACGTAGCCGCCAGTTATAGATCTGTCGCCATTGCTTTGGACATAATCATGGATCGGTTCGATAAGGCCCTGTCCATTGCAATTGGATGAAGGCTCGTAGCAATCCACTCCTTCTTTGAGCTTCCAGCCGTAATTTCCACCTTTGGTAATGATGTCAATTTCTTCGCGCTTGTTCTGCCCTACATCCCCGGCAAAAAGGCGGCCATTATCCATATCAAAGCTGATCCGCCAGGGATTCCGCAGACCATAAGCATATATTTCAGGCAGGAAACCATCATTATTTCCAACCGGATATGGATTATCTGCGGGAATGCCATAATTGCCTTTTCCAGTCCCGTTGACATCCACACGAAGGATTTTTCCCAGCATTGATTTACGGTTTTGCGCATTGTTTTGCGGGTCACCGCCGCTGCCGCCATCGCCTGTGGCAATGTACAAAAAGCCATCCTTGCCGAATTGCATCGAGCCGCCATTGTGGTTATCGTAAGGCTGGTTAAATGTAAACAGGACCGTTTCGCTGGAAGGATCGGCGCGTTCAGCTGTGGCTGTGGAGGCTTTGTAGCGTGCTATGACGGTTTTTAAAGGATTTCCGGCCGTGTAATTAAGATAAAAGAAGCCGTTGGTCTTGAAATCCGGATGGAAAGCCAGCCCGAGCAGGCCGCGTTCACCGCCATCCTGGACTTTGTTTTTAATATCTAAAAAAACAGCGCTGCTTGAAACAGTCGCATTGTTTTGAAAAACCCTGATAACTCCCGACTGCTCAACAACGAAAAAACGGGTGCTATCTCCGGGAATCTGCTTCATATCCACCGGATCTACAAATTTCAAGGCAGGGAACGTATCTTTGGTTTTAAGGGTCGTATCGGCGTTTCCGATTGTGCCGGGGTCCTCTGTAATATCCTTGTCCTTGGAACAGGAAGTGGTTGCGACGCCTAATAACAGAAGGAAGAATATTGGAAAAGAATAAAGGCTCATGACGTTGAAGTTTTATTTAACAACGTGATGAGCCTTTATTTGTTTCAGCAAAGTGTTTTAAGTCAGATGCTTCCAGATCACATCATAAACGTCTACTGCTTCGATCTCGGGTTTTCCGGGAGCAGAATCTGTAACCAGGATCGGATAAAATTCTTTGGGAACATGAATGCTTCCGTGCGAGCCCTTTACCAATGTTGCGTCAAGTGGGATAACGTCCATTAAATATCTGAAACCCATCAATTTACGTGCTAACTTATATCCGGCACGTAGCTTAATCAGCGGATTTTTTGGGTCCATAAACATTTCTACAGGATCGTAGCCAGGCTTCCGGTGAATATCTACCAAATGCGCGTAATCCGGCGCCTTGGCGTCGTCGAGCCAGTAATAATAGGTAAACCAACTGTCGGGCTTAGCCATAATAACCAGGTCGCCGGCGCGTTCGTGGTCAATGTGATATGCTTTTTGTGCTTCTCTATCTAAAATCAGGTCAATGCCCGGGACTTTCTTCAATGCATTGATAACCTGATCTTTCACAGATTCATCATTCAAATATACATGTGCAATCTGGTGATCCGCAGTGGCAAATGCTTTCGAAATTCCCGCGTCCAGCAGTTCATACCAACGTTCTGTCCGAACTGAAATCAAGCCTTCATTTCTTAAAATCCGGTTGATATGGATCGGGTTGCTCACCGGATTGATGCCATATTCTGAAAGTAAAATGATCTTGGCATTGCGCGCCTCGTAAAACTGGATCAGCTCCGCAACCACGTCGTCGATCTCTTTCAGCTCATTGCTGATTTTGGAAAAGTCAGGCCCGAATTTCTGTAAACAATAATCCAGGTGCGGCAGGTAAATCAGCGTTAATGTTGGATTATGCTTCTTTTCAACCCACATCGACGAGTCTGCGATCCATTTTGTAGACTTAATGTTGGCATTAGGCCCCCAGAAATTAAAGAGCGGAAATTGCCCCAGATCTTTTTGCAGCTCATCCCGCAGTTCGGGCGGATAGGCGTAACAATCGGGCGCTTTCACGCCATCTGCGTGATACTGCGGGCGCGGTGTTACCGAAAAATCGGCGGTTGAGTACATATTATACCACCAAAACATCTTCGCGCAAGTGAAATTCGGATCCAGCTTTTTGGCCGCATCCCAGATCTTTTCCCCTTTTACAAGCTTGTTGGACTGTTTCCAGAACTTAATTTCTGAATCCTCACGGTCATACCAGCCATTCCCGACAATCCCGTTTTCAGCGGGCCATTTGCCGGTAATGTAAGTGCTTTGAGATGTGGTCGTGACGGCAGGAAGAACTGGTTTAATCGGAGTTAAATGCCTGTTCTTTAAATATTTGGCAAGGAACGGAGTATGTTCACCGATCAGGTTTGCACTTAAACCTACGATGTCAATAACGACTGTTTTATTCATAACTAAGTATTTTCTTCACCCATTCAATTTCACGAACGATTGAATCGCCAATGGGTTTCTGCATATCTTCGGGCAAAACGCCCCAGGTGTAAGTCTCGACTTCCAAAAATGCCGAAAAAGGCTTTTTCCGGTGAATAGCAAGTGTTTTAATGATATCGCCCTGTGTCGATTCCAGCACGCCATAGGAATGGATAAAAAGAGGAACGTGGAAATGGACGCGCCATTCTTTCTGCTTATCATTCCAGTCCGTTAGTGCTTCTTTCAGGTCCGGATAATGGGTTTTCGTTTCGTCCTCATTCAAAGCCACAACCTGATGCAGGTAAACGGGCTCGTCGAATGTTTCAATCGCTTTGAGCTTGATCTCTTTTTCATTTGAAAAATTAACCTTCAACGCTGAACTCACCTGGATCCTGCCCACCTGAATTCCGACCTCATCCAGCGAAGCCAGGATTTCTTCGGGATTTTCATAACCCACCGCTGCATGACAAATGTCGTAGCAAAGCTGAATGTGCTTTAAAATAATGTCCCTGCCTTCCTCGGAAGTTGCATTGTATTTATTTGATAGATAAGCAGTTCCTCTTGGCAAAAGCACATCTCGATACCATTTTACAAAATCAACGGCATTGTCAAGAATGCCATCGGGTTCGGGTTCAATGTCAAGATGCAGCAGCTTGCCGGTTGTTTTCTCAATTTTGATCAGCTCGTCCAGCAATTGCAGAATGTGATCGGTTGCCTGCTCGGTAGCATTGATATTTTCCTCCATCGTTGTCCACCACAAGCGATAAGACAGCGGCGGCGTAGAAACGCCTCCATGCATTCCTTCCGGAAGCAGTTCAGATAGAATATTAAAAAGGCGGATTGTATAGTTTAACCGATCGGTCGTTGTCCAGTCGGGTGTATGCACATTGTCCTTGACCACCGTGTTGTGGAAGCCACCATATGGAAAGCCGTTGATCACAAAAACATACACATCCTGTTCATTAAGCCAGTTTTTGAATTCCTGTAAAACCTCCGGCTTGCTCAGTTCCACAGACGCTTCATTCGCAACGCGAAGGCCAAGGCCAAACGGCTGTCCGGGTGCCAGTTGCTCCCTGATGTATGGAATGTTGTCTTGCAGCGATTTGAAATGGTCAGCCCATTTTTCACCGGGATGAATGTTGCTGCAATAAGTTAAATGTCCGTAAGGCGTGATCATAATGCATGAATGATTTTTGTTCCTTCCAGATAATCAACCGATTGTGCGATAATGTTGGCGTCCAGCTCATGAACTTCGACGCCCTTTCCTATTTTTTCCAAAAGCATAATGGTGAGTCTTCCGCCCAAATGCTCACGGAACTCGTTCAGGCCATTACGCAGGTTTATTTTATCGTTTTCAGAGAGTTTTGGATGAAAAAGGTCAAAACCTAATTTCCCCAGAACATCCAGGATACGGTTCAGTTCTGTTTCTGACAGCTTCCCGATTTTGGCAGCATAAACACAATCCAGCGCAATGCCAATCGCCACCGCTTCTCCGTGGCGCACCTGAAAACCAGTCAGAAATTCAAGCTTATGCGCTGCCCAGTGACCGAAATCCAGTGGCCGGGAAGAACCGAATTCGAAAGGATCACCGCCTGCTATATGGTCCGTGTGCATTTCTGCGCAGCGATGGATCAGGTAAGCCATAGCTGCCTCGTCGCGGTTTGCCAATGCGGAAGTGTGTTCTTCTATCCACTCAAAAAATGAAGCGTCCTTAATCAATGCAACCTTGATCGCTTCCGAAACGCCGCCCCGCCAGTCGCGGTCATCCAGCGTTCTCAATAAAGTCAGATCATTGAATACGGCAACCGGAGGCGCAAATGTGCCCAGGAAGTTCTTTTTGCCGCGGAAATTGATGCTGTTTTTAACGCCGACACCAGAATCGTTTTGAGATAAAACCGTTGTCGGGATGCGGATCAGTTTAATGCCCCTGTGTGAAACAGCGGCTGCGTAACCGACCAGATCCAGCACCGCGCCGCCTCCTATGCCAATGATAAACGAGTGTCTGTCAATGCCATAAGTGTCAACCGCCTCAACAAGGCTTTCGAAAAGGGCCGGATCATTTTTACAAGCTTCACCGCCGGGCACGATAATGATTTCCGGAGCAAGCTGGATATGGGAAACCGATGCAGCAAAATAGGACTGGATCTGGTTGGATAAATCGGGATGATATTGAGCAAACCCCTCGTCCACAATCACTAACGCTTTGCGCTGGAAGCCCTGCTCGGTGTATTCGTTGAAAAAGTCTTGAAGCAAAGGGTTTTTTGTATCAAATAAATTTTCGGTAAAGAATACTGAATAATTGTATTCTACCTGGAAACGCTGTTGTATGGTTTGCATTGAAATCGACATTGGAACACGCAAAAAAGTAATTTTTAACACTAAGTTACCGCAAAAACCTTTGCTAAAAGCATTGATAAGGGCAATAACGCCAAAACCAGCAATGCCAGCGGCCACAGCCCAAAGGCAACGCACCACGAAGCATTCATCACTATAAGAGAAATAACGCCCGCCTTCACTGCCTTACCAATTAACGGCCCGACGGGATTTTGCATTGCATTCCATAAGGGCCTGAATATGAGCCAGGCATGTAACAATATAAATGGTAATGTGTACAGCAGGTTACCATGCTCATTAGCGAATTTTAACTGGGCAAACAGCACGATCATATATAAGAGCGCCGCAATGTAAAGCGTCGTTTTCTTGCCGCCGTGCACCTCATCCTGGCTGATCAGCGTGATAGCACCAATGTATAAGATGGGAAAAATGGCAATCCAGGACCATTGCTGCAACGATTCGGGTAGCACACTCATACCTAAAATCAGGTTGCCACCGCGGCACATACCCATTGTTAATGGTCCTAAAATCCGGCTATGCTTCGCAAAACGGTTGTAAATCACGGTTAGCAATGCCACCACAATGGCGATCATCCCGCTTAATGCACTGAACATTGTAGCAGCGAGCACGCCAAGGAAAAGCAATGTTAAACCCATCATCGTCGCTGACCTCAGCGGCACTTTCCCGCTCGGGATAGGACGCTCGGGACGCTCGACGGCATCGAGCTTTGCGTCGAAAACATCGTTCATCACTACGCCGCCGCCATACAAACCCATGGTTGAAATGAGCAGCAGGGCAGGGTTGTAATCTGAAAAAGTAAATTGTACAATGGCCATTCCCGCAAAAATGTCGGTGAATGCGGTTACAACATTAGCAGGACGGGTTAGCTGCAGATAGGGTTTTATGCTGCTCACTTTAATTAATAACTAATGAATCTTTGGCCGGCACAGGTTGCTGTCCGCCTCTCAAAATGCTGTTTCCATGAAACTTTTCAGTATGGTCAATGGCATAACCCGACTCGAAATCAGTCACATCGATCTGTCCGCTTTTGCCAAATGCATCAATCGCATTTTGGTAAGTAACAAGGCGAATCGTTTCATCTGAAATGCCACGCATTTTCATCAATGCAGCCGTCTTAGGAATGGCCAGCGGATCTGAAATGCCCCAGTCAGCCGCCGAATTGACCATAATGCGTTCAGGACCATATTGTTCCACCACTTTTACCATGCGCTCATTGCCCATTTTGGTAAAAGGATAAATGGTAAATGCTGCCCAAAAACCTTTGTCCAGCACACTTTTGACCGTTTCCTCATTATTATGGTCCACGATCACCCACGAAGGGTCGATGCCGTGTTCCAATGCAATGGCCATGCTGCGTTCCGTTCCTTTTTTCTTGTCGCGGTGCGGCGTGTGGATCTGCACGGGAAGTTTGGCTTTTTTTGCAAGTTCCAGCTGCAAACGGTAATATTTTTCTTCGGCGGGCGTCTGGTCGTCAAAACCAATTTCGCCCACGCCTACGACGCCTTCTTTGTAAATGTATAACGGCAGAATTTCCATCACCTGCTCAGCCAGCGGCTCATTGTTCGCTTCCCGGGAGTTAAGCCCCATCGTGCAGTAATGTTTAATGCCAAACTGCGAAGAGCGGAATCTTTCCCAGCCCACCAGGCTGCTGTAATAATCTTTAAAGCTGGAAAGCCCCGTACGCGGCTGCCCAACCCAGAATGCAGGCTCGATCAATGCCACAATGCCGGCTTGATGCATGGCCTGGTAATCATCAGTTGTTCGCGAAACCATGTGGATATGCGGGTCAAAAAAGCGCATTCCTTTGATCAGGTCTTTGTAGTCGTTCCAGGCAATGTCGCGGTGCGCAGGAGTTGCCGTTTCTTCGCTGTCTTCAAAATGCGAAGGATTGGGTGCTATATCGTTAGTGTTAAGGCACATAGGTTTAGGTGTCAGTGTTCGAGATCGGCCCAGGCCAGAGCGCCGGACTTAACTGATTTTTCAAGGTCAATATATTTTGCCAAAAGATAATGGGCCGGGGCAAGTGAGGAATCATTGCAAGCCAATGCAGCAGCTTTTCGGTCATCAACTTGTTCAGAATCAAATAAATGCTGCATATCAGCCAGTAATGTTGTATTCATAAACCTGCCCGCCAGCCGCCAAACCTGCGCCGGAACGCTCCTTCCTGCGGCCCACCGTTCGTGCGCGAAGTCGGAAAGTGTCATCGCAAGTTTCTCGTTTGCACGATTGTCGAGGCCTTCTATGAAATGAATAGGTTTATCATTGAATATGGTTTTCAAAACCAGCTGGTTCCAGGCCAGTTCGCTGAAATGTTTCTCCGGGTAAGGGTTATGCAATGCTATGGCGTCAAAAACGAAGCCCATATTGGAGCGGACCGCATCGGTGGCCCTGAAAAGCCATTGGTCGGGGTAGGAAAGCACGGGTAATGCAGCATAAAGCGCCACCAGTTCATTCATTTCGGCCGTGTCGAAGAGCGTTTCAATGTCTTTGACATAATCCTCCTTGTCGGAAGGATCAAGCTGGGTCAGTAACCAAACCCTTGCAAGCCGGACCAGCGACCAGCCTTCCACCGAAAATCCGGGGATTTCAGCATTCAGCGCAAATTGCTGATCTTGATTTATGAAAATGATCTTTTTGGAAAGAAACCTTGGTGCCGCAACGAAAGCCGTCATCAAATCCATCCGGCTCGACGCAGCTCTGTTTTGTAACCATTCAGCCTCAGATTCAGAGGTGTTGAGGACGATGATATCCCAAAGATTCTGTTTTATGATATCGGACATAACGAAGCAATAAAATTCCGAATTACGCGGGTTGTGGCTTTGTAAATCACTCTTGAATGTGGGTTATATTAATGATAAAGTTTTTTTTAACTATAAAGTTTCCCTCCACCGGGTTATAACGCTTTCCCGCTTTTAAAAAGACGCATGAGAAGGGTTTTTATACGCGTTTTTAATTAAAATCTAATGTTCCCGCTCTTGCTGGAAACGGATCAGAAATCAAATTCAATGATCCCCTGGTCATTCAGCAAATGATGCGTCAGCTTATCGTGTTTTTTCTCTGAGCCTTGTAATGTCCAGTTTCCCGTGATCTGTCCGCCGGAACGGCTCTGCGCGCCTTGAAGGATTGTCAGGTCGTGCTCTTTAAACAATTCCTCGTACAGTTTCAGCGTCTTTTTCTGGTAAGGGCATACGACTCTGTAACTGCGGATCTGGCTTTTTTTGCGAATGAATTTCTGGATAGGCGCGAGGATTACCAGCGATAGTCCTGAAATAACGAATGTAGCAATGGTAACCCCGTAAAAACCAGCACCGATGCCCATTCCTATCGCCGCCGTTACCCAGACAATAGCAGCCGTTGTAATGCCTACGACCCGGTTATTTTCCCGGAAGATGATCCCGGCACCGATAAAGCCAATCCCTGTTAGAATGTTCGCCGCAATTCTTCCCGCATCTGCACTGATCTTGATGGAGAGGATTGTAAACAATGTCGATCCCACCGCAATCAGGATCATGGTCCGCAGCCCCGCCGACTTACTCCGGTATTCCCGTTCCATACCGATCACAGCTCCGAGCAAAAAGGAAGCTAGCAGCTTATAAATGTCTTCGGGCAAAAACTCCATTTTCTAAAACCAAAGGTTGTTAAATAACCAAAAGCCGGAAAGACGCTAAATCTCCCGGCTTTTGATTTACTAATGCCTAATTACAATGCTAGGCTGCCTCACTTCTTGTTTCAACCCAGGAGATGATTTTCTCAGCTTCGTTTAGCCCAATCGCGGCGAGTCTGGCGCTTTTGGCCCCGTCATAAGCCATGTCCAAATGGAGCACCTGGTAAGTTGTCAAAAATGCATTGAGCACCTTTTTGTCGAGTTGGGAAAGATGTTGTTGGTACCAATCCACATCTTTTCGCCCTTTCCCTTTCTTGCCAAGCAAATCATCCAGCGCGACCAGAATTCCGGTGTAAGCGGTGTGACCGGCCATTTTTACGTATTTGGAATCCTGATAGTAACCGTCTTCCTTCCCTGCTTTGTCGCGAAGAATTTCCTTTGCATTGTCAATGTAACGCTTCGCCTCCTGAATTGAGCTCATGCTGTATAATGCTTTTAGTGTGTAAATAAATTGTTTCAAATCTACAAACAAAAAGCATGCAACTCAACGATTCATCATCTCCTCGATCTCCTCCGCTTCAATCGGAATATGTGCCATTAAATCGCGGTTGCCATCTTCTGTGATGAGGATGTCATTTTCCAGGCGAATGCCTAGTCCTTCCTCGCGAATGTAAATACCAGGCTCACATGTAAACACCATTCCAGGCTCAAACCGACGGTATTTATCGCCTACGTCGTGAATGTCCAGACCCAGAAAATGGGAAGTTCCGTGCGGGAAATATTTCTTGTAGGCAGGCGTTTCGGGATCTTGTTTGGCGATGTCATCTTTGGTAATCAAGCCCAGTCCGATGAGTTCGCTTTCCATAATTTTGCCCACTTCCAAATGATACTCATCCCAGATATTGCCCGCAACCAACATTCCCTTTGCCGCTTTGAAAACACGCAAAACCGCATCATAAACATCGCGCTGCCTTTTTGTAAAGCGGCCATTCACCGGAATGCTGCGCGTCAGATCTGCTCCGTAGTTGGCATATTCTGCAGCAACATCTAGCAAGAGCACGTCACCACCTTTGCAGGGCTGGTCATTTTGAATGTAGTGCAACACACACGCATTAGCGCCCGATGCAATGATCGGCTGGTAAGCAAAGCCTTTGGAACGATTGCGGACAAATTCATGGAGCAGCTCAGCCTCTATCTCAAATTCCTGAACATCAGGTTTTACGAATGTCAATAACCGTTCGAAACCGAGTTTGGTAATGTCACATGCTTTTTGAAGCAACTCAATTTCTCTGGGCTGCTTAATAGCCCTCAGCTGGTGCATTAAAGGAGCCAGCCTTGCCAATGTATGGATAGGATATTTTTCCCTGAACTCGTTTATAAACCGTGTCTCACGCGTTTGCACCAAAGAATCGTTTCTGGTGTGTTCATTGGTATTTAAATAAACCTGATCCGCTTCAAAAACAATGTTGCGGAAAACGGTTTCGTATTGATGCGTCCAGTAAATGGTTTTGATGCCCGTTACTTCTCTGGCCTGTTCTTTGGTCAGCTTTTCTCCTTCCCAAACGGCAATAGTTTCATTGGTTTCCCTCAAAAAAAGGACTTCCCGAAGCTTTTCATCGGGATGTTCGGGAGACAGGACGAGGATTGTTTCCTCCTGGTCTACGCCGGTTAAGTAAAACAGATCCGTACTTTGCTTGAAACCCATTGTGCCGTCTGCATTCGTAGGCATCAGGTCATTGGAATTCAATATAACCAGGGATTTTGGCCTCAATAATTGGGTAAGTCGGCGGCGGTTTTCTATAAAAAGCTCCTTGCCGATGGGGGCGTAGCGCATAGGGGTTAAATTTTGTAACTGGTAATTTAATTTGTAAAATTACGTTTATCTTGTTCAATAGTAGAGCGGCAAATTTGCAAAAATCCGTCGCTTTTTTTGATTGACTGATATAACCTAACTATGATCATATTCATGAAAAGATTGTTTCTGCTTGCGTTTGTTTTTGCACCTTTTATTTTGTCGGCGAGTCCGAAATACTGGATTTACCTCAAAAACAAGGACCTGAACGCCGCACCGGCTGTTTCTGCATTAACACTTGAAAACCGCCTCAAACTTGGTCTAGTCGCTTCGGACGAAATGGACCTGCCTGTAAAGGGCGAGTACGAGCGGGCACTACGCGAACAATCTGTCAGCATTATCAATCGTTCCAAATGGCTGAATGCAGTTTCTGCCATTATGACCAGCGAGCAGGCCATGAAAGTGCGCGAGCTGGAATTTGTTCAGGAAGTGGTTCCTATTGATCCCGGATTTTACATTGCGCGCACCAAAGCCATTGAAAAAGCACAAATGGCACCAGTAATGTCGCAAGTTCAGGCCAATGCATTTACAAAAGAGAACATTTCAGCCAAAGACGTGACCATAGGCGTGATCGACGCTGGTTTTTATGGCGCAGATTCTTCGCTTTCCCTCACACAGATTTTTAAGAACAAAAGGATTCTGGGCATCCGCGACTATGTAAAGCCGGGCCGCGCCGGAGAATTGCTTTTCAGCACTGCGGAATCGTTTTCGGACATGCACGGAACCGAGGTTTTAGCTGCGATCGCCGGCGTTGATTTTCAGGATGAGATTCAGTATGGCATGGCTACCAATGCCAAGTTTTATTTGGCCAGAACAGATTATTCATTGCGCGAATACAGGGGCGAGGAAGATAACTGGATCGCTGCCATGGAATGGATGGACAGCCTTGGCGTGCGTCTGATCAACACTTCATTGGGCTATGCCAAAGGATTTTCAGATCCAAAAGAAAATTATGTCCCTTCCCAAATGGACGGTAAAACTTCGGCTATTTCGAAGGCAGCACAGATTGCATCGGATAGGAAAGGTATTATGCTGATTGTTTCCGCCGGAAATGAAGGTGATGATAAGAGCTGGGAAATTGTTTCGGCCCCGGCTGATGCAAAAGGCGTTCTGGCAGTGGGTGCTACCAATGGAAAACTTTGGAACCGAATCGGTTATAGCAGTGTAGGGCCTGAGTTTTTATCTTATGTAAAGCCTAATGTTTCCTGCTTTTCGCTATATGGAACCTCATTATCAGCGCCTGTCATTACAGGTTTTGCAGCTTGTTTGTTACAGGCAAATCCCAAACTGACCAACAAAGAACTGATTTCTCTGATTGAAAAATCGGCGCATTTGTATCCATACGGAAATAATTTTGTAGGGTACGGCGTGCCGCAGGCTTCACGTGCGCTGGCATTGGCAAAAGCGCCCTATTTGCCTGATAATGCAAAACTTATCAATGCAAAAGGACGCAGTTGTGATGTAGATGTGAATACGGACGAGCAAATGGTAGCGATTTACCGCAAGAAGTCCGAGAAGGATGTTCTGGCGCAACAAGTAGCCAAAGTTCAGAATGGTAAAATCGCATTGAAACGTCAGAATGGCGAGCGCTTCACGACCATTGACCTGAAAAATTATGTGATAGAAGTGTCCTGGGATTGATCAGCCCGAGTTTCTCAGCCTGGCTTCTTCCAGGTCTAATTCTCTTTCTTTCGTCCTTATCAATTCGTCGGAACAAACCTTGTCCCGGCGAATTTTTCTTATCTCCTCGCGCTTAATGCCCACAATTTCCACGAGCATTTTCCGGTAAGCTCTTGCAAAACCAATGGTCGCATTGTTGTCGATATCCAGATAACGCGTGTCGGCCAGCTCGATGATCTTTTCATAACGGTCTTTCAAAAGTCTGAAAGGCTCGAATTGTGAGATTTCACCTTCATAGTTGGACTGCATATATTCCAGACTCACCGTGGCCAGGCGCGCATTAATGATCGCTTTTTGTTCGGTCATGTTCTCACCCGGATCTTCAATTTTGAGCAGGCGAATTAGCCAGGGAAGGCTGAGTCCCTGCAAAACCAGCGTGAATAGGATCACTACAAACGTGATAAACAGGATCAGGTCGCGGTGCGGATAAGCTTTTCCATCAAGCGTGAGCGGGATCGCCAGGGCGGATGCGAGAGAAACAACGCCGCGCATACCACTCCAAGCCACAATGAATGTCGTCCGCCAGCTCGGCCTTGCTTCTTTTTCCCTTACTTTTTTTGATAATAAATGCGGTAAATATGTTCCCGGATAAACCCATATTATGCGGATAATAATGGTAACAATGCTGATAATGACCGCATAAGAGATCACTTCACCCAATGTGTATGCTTGAAGCCCTATCATGACTTCCGGCAGTTGCAGACCGATGAGAATGAAAACAATGCCATTGAGCAGGAAAATAACCGTTTCCCACACATAAGTGCTCTGCATACGCGACTGGTAAGCAAAAACTTCGTGGGCACGGAAGCTCAAAAACAATCCGCCGCTTACAACGGCCAGCACGCCTGAGTATTCAAAATGCTCTGCCGCGATATACATCATATAAGGTGTAATGAATGTAAGCGCAGTATCGATGCTCGGCGTAGTTGGAAAATATTTGTGTACAAAATAAAGAATGTGCCCGATCACAAGCCCTACCACAATGCCCATCCCGGCCACTACAAAAAAGTTGACTTCCGCTTTCCAGAGCACAAATTCACCCGTAGCAATGGTCGCCAGCGCAAACCTGAACACAATCAGTGAGGAAGCATCATTCACCAGGCTTTCCCCTTCCAGAATGGTAACCACGCGTTTCGGAACTTTAAGTCCCTGTAAAACCGAAGTCGCAGCCACAGCATCCGGCGGAGAAATAACACCGCCAAGCAAAAAGCCCATTGCCAATGTAAATCCGGGAATAATTGCGCTCGAAAGATAGGCGACCGCTGTCGCTGTAAAAACCACCAGGCCAATTGAAAGCAAACCGATCGGCCGCCTGGATTCCCAGAAATCCTTCCAGGAAGTATTCCATGCTGCGGAGTATAAAAGCGGGGGCAGGAATATCAGAAAAACCCAGTCGGGTTCCAGTTGCATATGCGGCATTCCGGGAATAAAACTGATCAGTAAGCCTGCGATTACCAGAAAGATAGGATAGGAGACCCCGATTTTTTCGCTCAGCATGGTGAGCATTGAAACGATGAAAAGCAGGGAAATGATTAATAGTAAATTATCGTGAATCATAGAGGGATGAGAAGTTTCGGAATATAAATGTATACAAAAATCAAAACCAGCGTTATAACATTTTGTGTGTTATCGAGCACGCAAAATGATTTTTTGGTTCCCTTTTGCTGGAAAAATAACAGATTTTTCTATCTTTATTGCTCCGAAAGATCTGGTATGTATCATATAATCTATCACCTAATCCTTAATTAACAATGAGTACTTCTCGAAGAGATGTTCTGAAAATGGCGGGCATTGCGCTGGCAGGCAGCACATTACCAGCTGTTACTATTCTTAATCCAAACCGCGCGTTTGCAGGCGTTAATGCCGAAACGCTGAAAGTAGGTTTGATCGGTTGCGGCGGACGCGGGTCCGGTGCGGCAAACCAAGCTTTGAAAGCAGATCCTAATGTTGTTCTCCACGCAATGGGAGACATATTCAAAGACAAATTAGATTCTTCATTCGATAACCTGACCAAAGTACACGGCGCGAAAGTGAAAGTGGACGAAGGTCATAAGTTCGTAGGTTTTGATGCTTTCAAAAAGGTGCTTGATTCGGGTGTTGACGTTGTGATCCTTGCAACGCCTCCGCATTTCCGTCCGGAACATTTGACAGCAGCAATCAATGCAGGCAAGCACGTTTTCTGTGAAAAACCTGTGGCGGTGGATGCACCGGGTGTCCGCAAGGTTTTGGAAGCGGCTAAATTGGCTAAACAAAAAAATGTAGCCTTAATGTCCGGCTTCTGCTGGCGCTATCATGAGCCAAAACGTGCGAGTTTCGGAAAGATTCTGGATGGCGCCGTTGGTGATATTTCTGCGATTTATAACACTTACGATACAGGCACATTATGGTCTTTCCCTCGCGTACAAGGCTGGACGGACGCAGAATATGTATTGCGTAACTGGACTTACTACACCTGGCTTGCCGGTGACCATATCGTGGAGCAGGCTGTGCACAGCATTGACATGATGTCGTGGGCAATGGGCGGCAAATTGCCGGTTTCGGCAGTAGGAACGGGCGGCCGTCAGGTTCGTACGGATTCTCTTTTCGGTAATATTTTCGATCACTTCTCAGTGGTTTACGATTATGAAAACGGTGCAAAAGGTTTCCACCATTCAAGACAGCAAGCCAATTGCGAAAACAGTTATCTTGTAGAAACGATCGGGACAAAAGGTCGCGCTATGGTAAACTGCGCAAGAAACGTGCATGAAATTTTTGGACAAAATCCATGGAAATACACGGGTGCTCAGAATGATATGTACCAAACTGAGCACAACGAGCTTTTCGCATCGATCCGTAGCGGTAAGCACGTAAATGATGGTGAATTCATGGCGCAAAGCACATTGATCGCTATCATGGGAAGAATGGCTGCGTACACAGGAAAGCGCGTAACCTGGGATGAAGCAATGAACTCAACAGAAAAATTAGGTCCGGACACTTACAGCTTCGATATGAAGCCGCCGGTTGTTGAAGTTGCTAAACCTGGTATCACGGCGTTTTCATAATATTTTATGCAAAGAAGAAATTTTCTGAAAAACTCAGCGCTTGCCGCAACCGGCGTTGCGGTTGGTGCTGCCACAGTTGGCACTGCATCGGCTGCTAATGCATCAGTGCTAACAAATCCGGGGTCACCCATCTTAACGCCTGCTAGTTCATTGGCCAGACCAATGGTAAAAAAGAGCTTAATGTGGGGGATGGTAAAAGAGGATTTGTCTGTAATGGACAAGTTTAAATTGCTAAAGGATCTTGGTTACGACGGTGTGGAGCTGGATTCTCCAGACAAACTGGATATGAAGGAGGTCCTTGCGGCCAGAGATAAAACCGGTTTGCTGATTCCCGGCACTGTTAATTCAATGCACTGGAAGCTGCCATTATCGGATCCCGATCCCAAGAAAAGGGAAGAATGCGCCAAGTCCATTGAAAAAGCGTTGTGGGATACCAAAGAATATGGAGGGAACACAGTGCTGGTGGTGCCAGGTGTGGTTAATGCCACTGTAACTTATGGAGAAGCCTATGAACGGTCACAGGCCGAGATTCGTAAACTGCTTCCCATAGCGGAAAAAACAGGTGTCAAAATAGCGATTGAGAACGTTTGGAACCAATTTTTGCTAAGTCCGCTGGAAGCGGCAAAGTATGTCGATGATTTCAAGCATCCCATGGTAGGGTGGTATTTTGACGTTGGAAATGTGCTTCGCTACAGTTGGCCTGCTTCCTGGATCGAAGCGTTGAATAAGCGCATTTTAAAGCTCCATTTGAAAGAATTCAGTTTTAAAAAACAAAACGACCTGGGTCTTTGGAAAGGGTTCGACGTTGAGTTTATGGAGGGTGATAATAATTGGCCCGAAGTAAACAAAGCGCTTCAAAAAATCGGATACTCAGGCTGGGCATCGGCAGAAGTTGCCGGCGGCGACCGGAAACGGTTGCTTACCATCCGGGAGAAGATGGACGAGGTTTTTAAGGCGTGACCATACGAATTGTAATAAATGCAAATAGCCCGGAATTTCCGGGCTATTTTGCGTTATAGCGAGAAAATTTATTATTCTTGCTTAATTATTACGACACACTATGCCATTTATGCCTAAACAATTACTTTCCTTCCTTGGGGCATTAACCCCTATAAGTGACACCGTTTATTCGGATTTCCTGCAAGCGTTCAAACTGATACATGTGCCAAAAGGAAAGCTGCTGCTCTCCGAAGGCGAGATTTGCGACAAACTTTGGTTCGTTAAGGCCGGGCTCGCCCGTGGCTGCTGCATTATCCATAAGCTTGGGAAGAGTCAGGAAATTACCGAATGGTTTGCCAGCGAAAATGACTTTTTTCTTGCGTTTGAAAGTTTTGTCTGCCAGGTTCCTTCAAGGGAATACATCGAGACATTAGAACCCTGCCAGCTCATTTGCATATCACGCAAAGATCTGTATCACCTTTACGCCAAACATCCGGAAATGTGCCATCTCGGCAGGATCATCGCCGAGCGTTTCGGACTTCATGATAAAGAACGGCTTCGCGAAATGCGGCTTCACTCAGCGCAGGAGCGGCTCAATATTTTCCATCAGCAATCCAGAGAACTCTTCCTCCGTGTCCCTCAAAAGTACATCGCCTCCTACCTCGGAATCTCCGAAAATTACGTAAGCAAACTCAAAGCCAGACGCTGATTTTTCTGGGTTTTTGTAGGAACGAAGCTGGGTTTTTGGTGGGTATTGTATGATTAATGGATGTTTTATTTGTATCAATCAAATAAACATCTAAAAGTCATGATGAGAACATTTATCCTTCTTCTAGCCGGAACGCTCTGGCTGAGTATTCATGTATATGGACAGGAAAAACCTCCTGAGACAACAAAAAAAGCGAGTAAGGAATTTAAGGACTACAAGTGGGATGCTAGTATAGGCTTGATTGGTTGGGTAGGGTCTTTTGGGAATCTAATGATCCGATATGCTCCAAAATCAAAAGGCGCTTACCGGTTCTCTCTTGAGAATTATGATTCGAGTTCAGGTAAAGACTATTACTATGCAGATTCTGCGGGTAATGCTGTGCCTTATCGCTTGATGGATAACTTCAATGCGGCCGCAACCCTTGGATACGAATTTCGGCGAAACTCCGGAAAACATCAACTCTTCTACGGCGCTGATTTTCAGTTTTCATACCATAAGTCGCACGATCAAAGGTACGACCCCTTCCCAAACCAGACATATGGCTTTGGTCTCAATCCTTTTGCAGGAATCAAATACCGAATTATAAACCGCCTCTCCATCTCAGCCGAAACCGCCTTGATATTCAAATACAACATCGAGCAGACTCTCCATGCCGACAAGGAAACGACAAGGTCAAGAACGCGGTATTTCAATACTTATTTCAATGCCGTAAGGATAATCAATGTCACTTATCATCTTTAAACCAATTTCGCCATGAAAAGAATTGATCTGAATCTTTGGTTAGCTATCATATGTCTCACTGCCGTTAATTCGGTTTCCGCCTGGTGCCAGAAGGTTACTATTGTTTGCGAAGGGCCCGCCTTCACATGTAGCTATGCACTTCCAAATCAGGTTGCGCATAAATATTCAGTAAGCATGACGGAGTTTGAAAAATGTGGTAAAGGAAAAGATTGTAAATACAACTGGGAGGTTACCAATGGTGTCATTGTCGGTGGTACAGTAACTAGTCCTTCAAAGTATGGTGGTGACGGTAAAACATCTATTGAAGTCGTCTGGAATAATTACAATGGCGATGGTATCGTGAAGGTTACGTCTGGCGTGCCTGTGAGTCAGGCTGATAATTGCACATCTTGTCCCCCTGCGCTTAGTGTCACTAAAAATATCCCAATCAAATACCTGGGCACACCAGGCAGCATTAAGATCAATAACATTGCTTATGCCGGCAGTTATCAGCTGGCTTGTGGCAAGGCGCCGATTACGGTTTCGGTTCCTGCTGTGACGAATGCTACAAATTATGTTTGGTCGTATCCGGCCGGGTGGAGTCACAGTGGTAGCGGGAATACTGTGACAATTACGCCCGCTGCGGGATCGGGTGGCGTCATTAAGGTTGTTGCTTCGAGAAGCGATGTTCCGGGGCTGGCAACTTCCTCGCAGCTTACCATCACCCGCCCGCTCCCGACAGTTCCTACGATCAACTCCGGTCCAATCCTGCTTTGTGCTCCAAAGGACATTACGGCTTCGGCGAGTAATGCGACTTCTTATAATTGGGTTGCTTCCGGTGGGATAACGGTTAGCTCGCCGGGGAGTACGAATATGGCACATTTGACAGGGGTTAGTGATGGGACGGTGAAGGTTTCGGCTACGAATTCGGTTTGTGGGGTTACTACGGCTTATAGTACGCCGGTGCAGGTGAAAAGGAGTGCGCCTTTGCCGGGGGCATTGCTGGTCACAGAGAATGGTGGCGGGTCTCCGGATTTCATGTGTAACGGCGCGGGCGTTTCGTTGAATGCTTACACGAGCGAGCCGGAAACGAAGTTCAGCGTCTGGACCACCTCCGATCCTGCGAATACGATCATCAACTCGAATGGTGGCACGGCTTACTTCAATTCCTATGTCAATAATTGCTATGGCGTAGATGTGACGGCGAGCAATTGTTTTGGATCGGTGAAGAAGGGTGTTACGATATGCGTGGACAATTGTTTGGAAAATGGGCCGGTTTATGAAATTTACCCCAATCCAGCCAAGGACTTCATTTACATTACATTTGAAAACAAAGTTGAAAACGACGTGCTGCCTGAAATGGTGAAGCTTTTCAGCGAAGCAAGCATGAAGGAAGTAAAATCTGTTTCAGCGGAGGAGTTTGTCGTAACCGATGATTTGAATGACAAAAAAACGATGTCCATTCCGGTGAGCGATCTGCCGAGAGGCACGTATTATTTGCAAATTATTCACAATAAGAAAGCCGGGGAGAATGTGCGGGTTGTGTTGAATTAAATTTTTTCTCACATAACGAACGACAAAAGAGCCTGATATTCAGGCTCTTTTGCGTTTAAAAAAAACTTTTTAAATTTTATTTCTTCTTTTTATATAATGTTCTTGCGTAATGCTTAATGGTGGAGATCTTCAACTCCTGATTCTTCACCTGAACCAGCTTGTATTCTTTAAATTCACCCGCTTTATCCAAGAAACCAATGATGCAGGATTGCTCTTCTTTTCCCTTGCGGACTTCCACTTTAGGCATAATGCCGAAATTCGGGATCTTAATGTTGTCCTCAGCGTCCAGTTCCTTGTATTTTATTTTAACCAAAAAATCAAAAGTCGATTTCGTCTCATACACGTCCACGGAAAAGCGCCAATCGTTGAGCGGGTCTTTCACTTTTTCGCTATAACTGGCCACCGGGCTGTTTTCGACGACTTTTCTTTCCGCAGGAATGGTGTCGTTTACGATCTCGTTTCCCTGGGCATCTTTGTTTTCATTTTTGGTATTGGAATTACAGGCAAATAAGGTGAGCAGGATAAAAAGGCTGCAATACTTCATTGGATTCACAATTTGGTTGGAGACGCTGATACTACTTTGCAATATACCTTTGTTATTTGCATTAAATAAAATATTTACTTTCGGCATAATAAACAAATCTTTACCAATCCTGCCTATTACCCCGGACTTTTACTATGGCTTTAAACTACATTTTCGTATCCTTTTTTGTCATTGCTTTCATCATTGCGCTTCTGAAATTTATCCTTACCGGTGATGTGCAGAGTTTTAAGGCAATTACGGAAGGAATGCTGGAAATGGCCAAAGTTGCGGTGATGGACATCGCTTTGCCGCTTACCGGCGTGATGACATTTTTTCTGGGGATTCTAAATGTCGGTGAAAAAGCAGGCATCATTAATGCGCTCGCCAGGTTTATAGGCCCTTTTTTTAACAAACTTTTCCCCGAGGTTCCCAAAGATCACCCGGCAAACGGGCAGATGATCATGAACTTCTCCGCCAATTTCCTGGGGTTGGATAACGCAGCAACGCCTTTCGGGCTAAAAGCCATGCAGAGTTTGCAGGAGCTGAACCCAAGTAAGGATACGGCCAGCAATGCACAGATTATGTTCCTCGTTTTGCATACTTCTGGCTTGCAGATCATACCGCTTTCTATCATTGCACAAAGGGCCATTCTGGGTGCGGAAAGCCCCTCCGACGTATTTATTCCCTGTGTCGTGGGCACTTACATTACAACGGTAACGAGCATGCTGATCACCGCCGCCTGGCAGAAGATCAACCTCTTCAATAGGACTGTCATGCTCGGACTTGGCAGCATCACGACCATTATCGCGCTGATGCTGTGGTATTTATCCGGCCTTCCCAAAGAACAGATTGAAACGGTATCCATTTTCGTGGGTAATTCGGTGCTGCTCGGCGTTGTGGCAGGGTTTCTGTTTTGGGGAATGTATCGGAAAATCAATGTGTTTGAAACATTTATCGAAGGAGCAAAAGGTGGTTTTACGACATCCGTAACCATTATTCCCTATCTGGTCGGATTGCTTGTTGCGATCAGCGCATTCAGGGCTTGCGGAGCGATGGATTATTTGATCGACGGACTGAAATGGATGTTTGCATCAACCGGAATGAACACCGATTTCACGGATGCATTGCCCGTAGCACTCATGAAGCCGCTCAGCGGAAGCGGTGCGCGGGCATTAATGATCGACGCCATGAAGGAATTCGGGCCCGATTCATTTGTTGGGCGTTTGGTGTGTATTTTTCAAGGTTCGGCAGATACGACCTTGTATATTGTTGCGCTGTATTTTGGTTCAGTAGGCATTAAGAATACCCGCTACGCTATTGTGGCCGGACTAATTGCTGATTTAATAGGCGTTTTGGCCGGAATATGGCTGGGATATTTATTTTTTCACTGATTTTTTTGCACCTCTGCACGAATTGCCCTTTACCCTTCCTATGCAACCGTCCGTACAAAATGGATGGCTGTTTTTTCTGGTAAACACTAATATTGATTATCTAACTCTGACCTGCTTATGTTGAAATCGTTACGCAAATCCGCACTGCTGTTTATTGTATTTTGTGTATGTGTTGCGGGAAACACAGCCTTCGCACAGAAAGATACCAGCCAGGCAGCCAATACTTACTCACTCGAAGATTGCATCCGGATTGCGCTGGAAACCAATCCTTCCATAAAAATTTCAGAGCTTACCGTTCAGACCAACGGCAACATTTACGCCCAATCCAAATGGCAGCGCTGGCCAAGCATTAGTTTCAGCGCCAGCCAGGGTTTCAGTTCGGGTAGAAATATCGATCCTTTTACCAACCAGTTTGTGCAGCAGAATGTGAACTCGAACAACTATCAGCTAGGCGGGCAGCTCACATTGTTCAATGGTTTTCAGATAAAAAATAATATCAAGTTCAATAATGAAAATTACAAGGCAAGCGCCAAAGACCTGGATGCTGCCCGAAATGACATTATGCTGAATGTTGCATTGTCCTATCTGCAAGTGATGACCAACATTGAGCTCATCGGAGTGGCGAGGCTGCAAGTGGAAGCATCCCAGCTTCAAGTCGACCGGACTGCTAAGCTCGTTGAAGCAGGTACATTGGCAGAAAGCAATCTGCTCGACCTTAAAGCGCAGCTTGCTAACGACGAGCTCACATTGGTTAATGCCGAAAACAACCTTGAAACTGCGAAGTTGAATTTGAAACAGTTTATGAATATGCCCGGCAGTGAGCCTATTAACGTGGTTATGATCCAGGTAGCTGACCCAACTTTGCAAGCTTATGATGCCACGATCCAGGAGATATTTGAAGTAGCCCTCGGTAATCTGCCACAAATGCAAGCTGCGGAATTACGCATTGCAGCAGCAAAAACGAACATTGATCTGGCAAAAGGCGCAGCTTTACCTTCCTTAACATTAAACGGAGGGATTTACACAGCCTATTCCAGCGCAGCTCCAAAGGAACGTTTTGTGTCCGACGGTTCAGGAACTAAGATCACCGAAGTAATTTCGCCGACCGATTACATCATCGTTAACAGCCAGCAGCTGCCCATCGTCCAGAAAATTGAAACGCCAAATGGTGCCCTTCGCACATTCGGTTACCTGGATCAGCTGAACTTCAACAGAAACTCGGCCATTAATCTCAATTTAACCATTCCGATTTTTACCAATTTCAGGGTGAAATACAATGTTGCCAATGCCAAGATTCAGCAAAAAACATATGAATATCAGGCGCAGCAGGTTCAGTTGACGATCCGTAAAAATGTGGAACAGGCTTACATTGATATGACAAATGCAGCCAAGCGCTACTCGGCAACGGCCAATCAGGTGCAGGCGTTACAGGAAACATTCCGCGTTTCCCAGGTTCGTTTTGATGTTGGCGCAATCAACTCCGTGGAATACAACATTGCTAAGGCAAATCTGGACAGAGCGAATGGTAATCTTGTTCAGGCTAAATATGACTATGTTTTCCGAACCAAGATCCTTGATTTTTATATGAACCGTCCGTTATCGGATTTTTAAAAAAGGCTTTCATTTTTAGCCTAATGCCTCTAATCCTCAATCAACATTAATTGTAACAAAGTAAAATATGGCACGTAAATCTTCGAAACGGATCTGGTGGATCACAGCAGGCATTGTCGCACTTCTTGTGGCAGGTTTATTTGGAGCAAAACAAGCCGGTTACATTGGCAAGCCCAAAGCAACGGAGGTTGAGTATACCAATGTTAAAAAGACGGATATCATTGAGCGCGTAAGCGCTTCGGGCAAAGTTCAGCCGGAGGTTGAAGTTAAGCTCAGCCCGGACGTTTCAGGTGAGATTATCAGCCTGAATGTTGCGGAAGGAGATTCGGTGGTGAAAGGGCAACTTTTATTAAAAATCCGTCCTGACAACTATGAATCGTTGATGGCCCGCGCACAGGCAGCCGTCAATTCCAGCAAAGCCAACTACGAACAGACAAAAGCAATGGTTTCCCAAGCCGAAGCGCGGCTGTTGCAAGCGAAAGCGAATTTTGACAGAAACAAAAAACTATATAATGATAAGGTGATTTCGGCTGCTGATTACGAGCAGTTTGCCTCAACATTCGGTGTTGCGCAGCAGGATGTTGAATCTGCGAAAGCCAATGTTTCGGCCGCATTGTACAACATTAAAAGCGCCGAGGCGAGCTTGAAAGATGCAGCAGAAAACCTTCGAAAAACGAGCATTTTTGCACCGGTAACCGGGGTTGTATCCTTATTGAATGTAGAAGCGGGTGAGCGCGTGGTAGGAACTTCGCAAATGGCAGGAACCGAAATGATGCGCATTGCCAACCTGAGCAACATGGAAGTGCGTGTGAATGTGAACGAGAACGACATTGTGCGGGTGGCACTGGGCGACACGGCCGAAATAGATGTAGACGCATATAGCGCGTCCGGACGGAAGTTCAGGGGGATTGTCAAGGAAATTGCAAATACAGCGGCCGGCTTGGCTTCCGCAGCTTCCACAGGATCAGCCGTTTCCAGTGCCTCTGCCGATGCTGTGACCGAATTTGAGGTGAAGGTGAAGATATTGAATGAGTCCTTTGCGGATCTGATGGTTTCCAAATCGAAAAAATCCTACCCGTTCAAACCGGGCATGACCGCCTCGGTTGAGATTATTACGGAACGTAAAAATGGTGTGGTTTCCGTTCCAATAGCCGCTGTGACCACACGGAACAGCACGCCTCCCGTTGCTGCTGGTGCACGCCCCGGCGAGCAGACAGAGCAGGCTCCGGAAGAGGATGAGAAAAAGCCTAAGAAAGAGGAAGCGATCAAAGAAGTTGTGTTTGTGGATGTGAATGGTAAGGCAGAAATGAAAGAAGTGAAAACAGGCATCAGCGATTTTGAGAATATCGAGATTCTTTCCGGCCTTAAACCGGGCGATACCATTATTTCCGGCCCTTACATTGCGGTGTCCAAAAACCTGAAGAACGGCGACTTGGTAGAAAAAAAGAAAGAAGAAGTGAAAAAAGACGATAAGAAATCAAATGAAAACGCGAACTGATACGTTGTAAAAGGGTAATAAGTTCGATTTAGTTTAGGTTAAAAAAGAAAATCCTTGCGGCTTTGCTGCAAGGATTTTTTATTTTCTGTCAAAATCTTCTCATTTTTGAAAACATTCATTCATATCCAATTTATGCCTGAACACCTTTTCAGGCCTCAAAAATGAGTCTTTTAAACAACATTAAGATCGCCGTGATAGGAGGGGGCAGCTGGGCAACTGCGCTGATCAAAATCCTTTGTGAACAGAATAACGTCCAGATCCGGTGGTGGCTGCGAAACCAGAAAGATATTGAGCATATCCGTAAATTCCATCATAACCCCAGCTATCTGAGCGACGTGGTGCTTTCTCCCAAGAAAGTGAAGGTCTTTGAAAAGACCACAGAAGCCGTCAAAGGTGCTGATTACGTGATCCTGGCAGTTCCCGCCGCATTTATTCAGGAAGCATTGCGCGATCTTTCTTCGAAACATTTGCAGGGAAAAAGGATTGTTTCGGCCATTAAGGGCATGGTTCCGGACCAGAATATGCTTATTACGGACTGGGTTGCCAAAGAATACGGCATTGACCTGCAAGAAACCTGTGTGATAGCCGGCCCTTGCCATGCGGAAGAGGTGGCTTTGGAAAAGCAATCCTATTTATCGATCGCTTCCACGGAATGTCCGAGCGCGGAGGATTTTGCTAAACTGATGACCTGCCGCTACGTGACCGCGAACCCGCTCGACGATCTTTACGGCGTTGAATATGCGGCTGTGATGAAAAACATTGTAGCGCTGGCCTGCGGCATAACGCATGGACTGGGTTACGGCGATAATTTTCAGGCCGTGCTGGTTTCCAATGCCATGCAGGAAATCGGGAATTTCGTTACTGCCCTCGACCCGCGCGAACGCAATATGAGCTCTTCCGCATATCTGGGAGATCTGCTTGTGACGGCTTACTCACAGTTTAGCAGGAACAGGCTTTTTGGCAATATGATCGGCCGCGGATATAGCGTCAAGGCGGCGCAATTGGAGATGAAAATGATCGCGGAAGGTTACTATGCTACCAAAAGCATTACCGAAATGAACAAGATCCACCAGGTAAGCCTGCCCATAACAAGTGCCGTTTACCGCATTTTATACGAAGAGCAAGCGCCGGGCATGGTGATGGACGAGTTAAAGAAATTGCTCAAATAATAGCCCGTTCCGCCCAATTTTACGTACATTTTTCAGACATCAATATTTCAACTTCCTATGCGCATTCCAAAAAACCTGTGTGCCGGCCTGTTAACCGGTCTTTTGCTTTCTTCCGTCATGCTGACTTCCTGTAATTCTAAAAGTTCGGACAAAGCGGATAATGAGAATAAAGAGTTGAAGGATTCACTGGCAAGCGATAAGGAATTTGTTTTTGGAGATAAACGGGACTTTGCGCAATGCCATGCATCCACATTGGTAAGGCTGGATAACGGTCAATATCTGATCGCGTGGTTTGGTGGGACAGAGGAAAAGAATCCGGATGTAGGGATCTGGGTTTCCAAAGGTCAGCCGGGAAACTGGAGTGCGCCCAAAGAAGTGGCCAAAATCCGCGAAGACGCACATTGGAACCCGGTTTTGCAAAAAACCTCGGACGGTAAAATTATTTTATATTTCAAAGTAGGAAAAGAAATAGCGCATTGGGAAACCTGGGTGAAAACTTCGACTGATAATGGTGAAACGTGGTCGGATGCCTATGAGCTGGTAAAAGGCGATAAAGGAGGAAGAGGGCCTGTAAAAGACAAGCTGATCGAACTATCAAACGGCGACTGGCTGGCCGGCGCGTCCAACGAGGTAAACCGCTGGGAAGTTTTTGTAGACAGAAGCACGGACAAAGGTAAAACCTGGAAAGCAAGCCCTTACTTTAAAATTGATACAACAGAAATAAAAGGAAAAGGCGCAATCCAGCCTACATTGTGGGAATCCAAGCCCGGCACTGTGCATATGCTGGTAAGAACAACCGGAGGCGTGATCGGCAGAAGTGATTCTTTTGATAATGGAAAAACCTGGTCGACAATCAAGAAAACATCGCTTCCTAACCCGAACAGCGGCATTGACCTGGCCAAACTGCCCGACGGAACACTGGTGCTCGCTTACAACCCGAACGATAAAGACTGGGGTTCAAGATCGCCGCTTTCACTGATCATGTCATATGATAATGGTCAAAACTGGACGGATCGCATTGACATTGCAACGGGTAAAAAGGAAGACGAATATTCCTATCCGGCCATTATCAGTTTCGGGGACTCTGTGGCGGTGACGTATACATTCAACCGCCGGAAAATTGCATTCTGGTCGGGCAGCAAGAAAGAGATTATAGAACTGGCGGCAAAAAATAAGACCAAGGCGGCTCAGTAACCCATTAATTCCAGATCATAAGATTCAAGCATTTCAACACGCTTGCCCATTTTCTTCTGGATAATTTTGAAATGGTGCACGTCTTCCGGGCAGATCAGGGAAATCGCTTCTCCCGACGCTTCTGCCCGGCCCGTCCGGCCTATTCTGTGCACATAATCCTTTGGCGATCTGGGTAATTCAAAATTGATCACATATGGAAGAAACTGAATATCGATCCCGCGGGAAACAAGATCTGTGGCAACAAGCACGGTCAGTTTTCCTGCTTTGAATTTGTTTAAAGCCTCCGTCCGGGCGCCCTGGCTTTTCTTGCTGTGCATGGCCATAGCCTGGATTCCGTTCTTATTCAGCTTTTCAACCAGGTTATCAGCCGTTCTGGTTGCCGAAACAAATACCAGCACTTGCTTCATTTCCTGCGTTTTGATTAAATATCTCAGCAACGGTCCTCTGCGGTCCGGATCAACGAAATAACCCGTTTGCTTGATCAGATCCAGGTTTTGTTCTTCTTCCTCAATCTCAATGCGCACCGGGTTTCGGAGCTGCGTTTTGTTGATCTGGTCAACTTCTTCTCCTAATGTGGCAGAAAACAGAATGCTCTGGCGTTTTTTGGGCAAAAGGAAAAAGATGTCCTTCATTTCCTCTGCAAAGCCAAGATTCAACATTTTATCGGCTTCATCCAGGACTAAAATCTGCGTTTCTGAGATATTAAGCGCCTTGTGCGACAGCAAATCAATTAACCGGCCGGGCGTTGCCACCAGGATCTCAACACCTTGTAAACCAATCATTTGCGGATTGATCGAAACACCTCCATAAACAGCCAGCGTCTTCACCTTCCGTGGAAGCCGTTCGCCAAATGTTTGAAAAACAACAGCAATCTGCACCGCAAGCTCGCGCGTAGGCACCAGGACCAATGCAGAAATATGCCGGTTCGGGGCTGCCGGTTTTTTTTGAAATAATTCCAAAATCGGCAGGACGAAGCTGGCCGTCTTTCCCGAACCCGTCTTGGCAATGCCCAGCACATCATTTCCTTTCAAAATAGCCGGAATTGCTTCCTGCTGAATCGGATAAGGTTGAGTATAATTCTGTTCGGCAATGGTTTTTAATAATGGTTCGGACAAGCCAAGCGATTCGAAAGACATAAAGTGCTGCGCAGTTGGTCAAAAATATTTTTGTAAGCACAAAGATACCATTACCGCAGACAAATCGTCCATGCCCAGTCCGCAGCCACCCGACCATTTGACTTTTCTGAACATTTATTCTCCATAGACATGTCTTACAATCGCAGGGAATTTTTACAACAACTTGGATTTGGTGCATTACAATTAGGCATAATCAGCGCAATTCCCGCATCGGCCTGGGCTGAAACGTTACATTCTGGTTCTTTACCACGCAGCTCACCTGAATTGCAGGGATTATCGGCTAAAAATATTCTGGATTTCACCAACGCAGTGGAGGCAGACAAGCTCAATTTGCACAGTTTAATGATCCTACGCCAGGGAAAAGTGGTTGCGGAAGGCTGGTGGGCTCCATACGGGCCTGATATGAAGCATACGCTGTATTCGCTGAGCAAAAGTTTTACTTCGACGGCCATTGGATTGGCGGTTGGGGAGAAGAAGTTAAGTGTTGAAGACAAAGTTTTATCATTCTTTCCGGACGACAAACCGGCAACAGTGAGTGCGAATCTGGCCGCGATGCGGGTAAAAGATCTGCTTACCATGTCTACCGGGCACGATAAGGATGCCACCGGGCCTGTCAGGGAATCCAAGGAAAAGAATTGGGTAAAAGCATTTCTATCCTTGCCCGTGGAACATGAGCCGGGGACATTCTTTGTATACAACAGCGCGGCAACGTATATGCTGTCCGCAATCATCCAGAAAATCACCGGCCAGACATTGCTGCAATATCTGACGCCACGTCTTTTCGAACCACTCGGCATTGACGATCCGGATTGGGAAGTGGATCCGAACGGCATCAATACGGGAGGCTGGGGACTGCGGGTCAAGACCGAGGATATTGCCAAATTCGGCCAGCTTTATTTGCAGAAGGGTCAGTGGAACGGCAAGCGCATTTTGTCCGAAGCATGGGTGGAAGAAGCCACGCGTTCTCACATTATGTCCAAAGGAGGAGCCCGGAAACCGGAAGAAAACGATTGGCTGCAAGGTTACGGTTACCAGTTCTGGCGTTGCCGGAACGATGCTTACCGGGGCGATGGCGCTTACGGACAATATTGCATAGTGATGCCGAAGGAGGATATGGTGGTGGCAATTACCAGCGAAACAGGTGATATGCAAGCCATTCTCGACCACGTTTGGAACCACGTTCTTGCATCTGTGAAGTCGGCTCGCGTGCAGTCGGATAAGGATACGCAGGCGGAACTGCAAAAGAAATTAACATCACTAGCATTGCCGTTAACGCCTGGGAAACCAACCGCCGAGGGGGCGGCAAAACTTAACAACAAAAGCTTTAAAATAGACGATAACAGTCTGAAAGTGAATAAAGTATCCTTTGAATTTGCGAAAGGCTGGTGCTTGTTCCGGATGTACGACGATAAGGGGGAGCATTTGGTCGTGAATGGGTTGGGTAACTGGAAAATCGGGTTAACGGACCTTCCCGTCATGCCTTTGAAGCTAGTACTAACGCCTGTTCCGGGTGAAAAGCTGACCAAAGTAGCCGGTAACGGAGCCTGGGTAGACGAAAACACATTCGAAATGACCTGGCGCTTCGTCGAAACCGCCCACTACGAAACCATAACCTGCAAATTCGAAGCCGATAACGTAAACATTGAATTCAAACGCAGCCTGGCTATCCTGGGAAAAACAAAAGATTCCCGCCCTGTTTTGAGTGGGAAGATGATGGATTAGTCGTTATAAGGATATACGTTATTGTATTTTGGTTCAAACGCTTAGTTTTGCAAGTATTAAACTAATATCTCACACACATTATCCGAAACATGGCATTACACCTCCAATGGAATAAAGACAAGACATCCGTGAATGCAAAAAAGAAAATTCGGGAAAGTGATAAAGAGCAAGTGCCGCAAGACACGACCGAATATCTTTTGAGTGATTCCGTGAACAAAGCGCGCCTTTTAAAAGCGGTTGCAGATCTTAAAAACGGGAAGCTGAACATTCATGAACGCGAACTGATCGAATAATGAAGTTACTCTTCCACGACGAAGGTTGGGATGATTACTTATATTGGCAGGAAACGGACAAAAAAATAGTTAAGAAGATCAATGAGCTAATCAAGGCTTGCAGAAGATCCCCTTTTGAAGGAATAGGAAAACCCGAACCATTAAAAGGAGATCTTACTGAATGCTGGTCCAGAAGAATAACGGATGAGCACCGCCTTGTTTATGCCGTCGAAAACAATACGATCATTGTCCTGAAATGCCGGCACCATTATAAAAAGTAGAATTGCCCAAGCCTAATTAACTATCAAATCTTACTTCAAAATCAATCCATTTATGAAAAAGATATTTTTCCTTTCCTTGACATTACTAGTGATTGCTTTTGCTGCTCAGGCGCAGAAATTCAGGCCTTTGGATAAAAGTCCGCGTGATATTGCTTATTTCCCGGATCACTTTGCGCATGACCGGAAAGATGGAGAAAAGGCTTTGGTGAAAGTCTCGTATAGCCGCCCGTTTTTGAAAGGAAGAGAAGTTTTTGGTAAACTGGAACCTTACGGAAAAGTATGGAGAACGGGCGCGGACGAAGCGACCGAGATCAAATTTTATCAGGATGCAACATTCGGTGGCAAGAAAGTCAAAGCAGGCACTTATTCGCTTTTCTCGATTCCTGGCGAAAAAGAATGGACTGTAATCCTGAGCTCAGACCTGGATTACTGGGGCGCTTACAAATATAAAGAAGGCAGCGATGTCCTTCGGGTAACGGCTCCTGTGAAAAAAGCAGAAGCACCGATCGAGAATTTTTCTATCGTATTTGAGAAAGTTTCAGACACTTCTGCGAAGATGTTTATGGGCTGGGCCGATGCAGTGGTTGAGGTTCCGGTTAGTTTTTAACTGCTCTTCAAGCGGTAATTTACTAAGTCAAAGGGCGAAATATGCCTGAATAGCAAAGTGGCATCATTATTGTAAAAAGCAGATCAAAGGTTGAGAAACCGATGATCTGCTTTTTACTTTTAATACCATCACAGAATGAAGACAAATTGCCTCATAATTGCCTGCACATGCCTGGCCCTAACGCTGGGCGGGTGCAGCACCAAAGTAAGCGATGAAGAAAAAGAAGCTGCCGCAAAAAGTGGCCCTGATTCAGTTGAAACAGTTACCGACAGCCTTACATTACCTGCACCATTTACCACCGAGTCGGTTGAAAACAGACCCGAGGAGGCTGGCTGGCCCGAAGGAAAAATGCCAACTGCGCCAGCGGGTTTCACGGTCAGCAAATATGCAGATAAGCTAAAAAATCCACGCTGGACTTACGTTGCACCGAATGGAGACGTTTTAGTTGCGGAATCCAATACGAAAAAGAGCGCGGACAGGATCACCCTTTTGCGTGATGTCAACAAAGATGGTAAGCCTGAAATCAAGGAAATTTTCATGGAAAACCTGAAACAGCCATTGGGAATGCTGGTGCTTAAAAACTACTTCTATGTGGCCAATACCAACGGCGTTTTCAGATATCCTTACAAAGGCGGGGAAACCAAAATAACGAGTAAAGGCGAAAAGATCCTTGATTTGCCGGCTGGCGGTTATAATAATCACTGGACGAGGAACTTGCTGGCAAATGCGGACGGATCTAAAATCTATATTTCGGTAGGATCGGCGAGTAATGTGGCGGATCATGGCATGGATGAGGAGAAGCGCAGGGCCAATATTTTGGAAATAAATCCGGACGGATCGGGGGAACGAATTTACGCTAGCGGCTTGCGCAACCCGGTTGGGATGGATTGGGCGCCTGGTTCTAATGTACTCTGGACGGCTGTAAATGAGCGGGATAAGCTCGGTGATGAGTTGGTTCCCGATTATGTTACAAGTGTAAAGGAAGGCGGTTTTTATGGCTGGCCGTATGCGTATTTTGGAAAAAATGAGGATCCAAGAAGAAAGGGTGAACGCTCCGATCTTGTAGCCAAAACCCTTGTGCCCGATGTGCCGTTAGGATCACACACAGCCTCACTAGGACTCGCATTCTATGACAAAACACAGTTTCCAGCCAAATACCAGAACGGTGCATTCATAGGCCAGCACGGCTCATGGAACAGCTCGAAACTAACGGGTTACAAAGTTGTATTTATCCCATTCAAAAACGGCAAACCAGCTGGAAAGCCAGAGGATTTTCTAACTGGATTTATAGAAAGTGAAAAGAAAGTGTACGGCCGCCCGGTGGGAGTGACCGTTATGGAAGATGGTTCGATGCTGGTCAATGATGACTCGGCTGGGACAATCTGGCGTGTGAGCGCTAAGTAAAAAATTGGCTATGGGAGATAAAATAGCGGCCTGGTGTAAAACCAGGCCGCTTTTTGTTTTTGTAATAAAATAAATTTGAAAATAAATGAAGCTTTGCTTGTTATAATATACCAATCGGTATATTTTTGTATTGTTAATTTGAAGCATATGAATAAGGCAGAAAAAACCAGGCAATTTATCATTGAAAAAACGGCACCGATTTTCAATGTAAAGGGCTATTCGGGAACTTCAATTAATGATATGATTGAAGCAACAGGCCTTACAAAAGGAAGCATTTATGGGAACTTCCGTAACAAGGACGAAGTGGCCCTGGCGGCTTTTGATTTTAACCTGAAAAAAATGTTCACCGCCGTCCAGGCCGAAATGGATGCGCAGAAATCGGTGAAGGAAAAGTTGCTGGTGTATGTGCGCATTTATGAAAACTTCCTGACTTACCCGTTTCCCGAAGGCGGCTGTCCCATCCTCAACACTTCTATCGAAGCCGACGACACACATCCCCCGCTGCGCCAAAAAGCGGCTGACGCCATTTATTCATGGAAAAATAAAATTGAAGCCTTGATTAAAAAAGGGATCGTAGATAATGAGCTGAGTGCCAATCTGGAACCGGAAGAAGTGGCTATCACATTGATCGCGTTGGTCGAAGGAGGGATTATGATCAGTAAAGTTACGGGTAAGCTGCAATACAGGACGGCGATAATGAAAGCAGTAAAAAAGATGATTGAAGATTTGTAACTATTTTTTTAACCATAAATATACCGATCGGTATATTTTAATATTTGATTGTTCATTTAAACAAAAACAAAAATGAAAACGACGGGAAATACAATTTTGATCACGGGAGGAAGCGCTGGAATCGGATTTGAGATAGCGAAGATTTTTTCGGAAAAGGGAAACAATGTGATCATCACGGGCAGAAACGAAGCGCGGCTCAACAGCGCCGTGGCAAAACTGAAAAACACAACGGCCATTGTGAGTGACGTTGCTGATAAGCAGGATGTAGACAAGCTGGTAACAACATTAAAAAGCGATTTTCCAGACCTGAACGTTGTGATTAATAATGCCGGCACAGCATCTTACTATCTCCTTAATAATGTGGATAATGCTTATGAACGTGCCGAGGAAGAGATTTTGACCAATTATTTATCAATTATTGGCATCAATCAGAAATTGTCGCCATTGTTAATCACCCAGGCAGAATCCGCAATCGTAAATGTTTCCAGCATCGCGGCTTTTGTGCCTAATCACGTGATCCCGACTTATGCCGCGAGCAAAGCAGCATTGCATTCCTACACGCAATCACTGCGGTTGACATTAGCAAAAACAACTTCCACAAAGGTTTTTGAACTGATGCCGCCCTTGGTTAACACAGATTTTTCAACCGAAATCGGTGGAGAAAACGGCATTGCGCCACGCGAAGTAGCCGAGGCTTTGGTTCATGCATTTGAGACAGATACATACGAAATCCGGGTTGGGAGGACTGCCGAGCTATTTGGATTATTCCTGCAATCGCCCGAACAGGCGCTGCTGGCAATGAACCCGGGAAGTGCAGCCTGATATTCGCATACCGACCGGTGACAATTTCAAAACTGAACAAAAAGAGAAAATGAAGCAGAAAATTGCGTTTGCCATGATTATGGGAGTGATTACTACGGGTATAATTTCCTTCAGTTTGGTTTCTATAAATATTGGATTTGTTGCCAATTTTTTGGTGATTTGGCTGAAATCCTGGATCATGGCCTATATGCTGGTCATCCCGGTGATACTAATAGTTGGTCCAAGAGTGCAAAAAATGGTGGAAGCCTTATTCAAAGATGCAGTGACTCAGGAGTTTGACAAATAACGCCTGATGTTGTCGAGAAAATCTAAATTTTTATGAGAAGAGTAGTTGTTACTGGTTTGGGAGTTATTTCTCCCCTCGGAAATTCGGTAGATGAATTTTGGGAAAATATTGTGAATGGTAAAAGCGGTGCTGCTACCATTACGAAAATGGATGTTTCTAAGTTTAAGACGCAATTCGGCTGCGAAGTCCGCAATTTCGTTGCTGAGGATTATATCGATAAAAAAGAGCTGAAAAAATACGATCTGCACACGCAGTATGCCATTGCTGCATCGGATACGGCCATCAAGGACGCCGGGCTGGATTTCAGCACGGTTGAGTTGGAAGACCGCTACGATATGGGCGTGATCTGGGCCACAGGAAACGGTGGAATGGGCACTTTTGAAGACCAGCTGCTGGAATTCCATGCATCGAATGGTGTGCCGCGTTTCAGTCCTTTCTTTATCCCAAAAATGATCGTGGACATTGCAGCAGGCGTTATTTCTATCCGCCATAAGCTGCACGGTCCCAATTATTGTACAGTTTCTGCTTGTGCATCGTCCAATACGGCGGTGATCAGCGCATTTGACACCATTAAAATGGGCAAAGCGAAGCTGATGATAGCAGGAGGCTCGGAAGCAGCGATCATTTACTCTGCATTGGGTGGATTCGGTGCGGCGCAGGCGTTGTCCAAACGCAATGATGCACCTGAAAAAGCATCCCGTCCGTTCGATAAGGACCGTGATGGTTTCGTAATGGGTGAAGGAGCGGCCGCTTTGGTTCTGGAAGACCTGGACTATGCAGTGGCCCGCGGAGCAACCATTTATGCTGAAATTGTCGGAGGCGGAATGGCGGCGGACGCTTACCATTTAACGGGCACGCCACCAGATGGAATGGGCGCAGCGCTGGGAATGAGAAAAGCTTTAAAAGAGGCCGAGATCACTCCCGACAAGATTGATTACGTAAATGCGCATGCGACATCCACGGGGCTGGGCGATATGAGCGAGCTGAATGGCATCAAAACCGTTTTTGGGGATCACCCGGTGGCAATCAGCGCTACAAAGTCGATGACCGGACACTTGTTGGGAGCTGCCGGAGCCATTGAAAGCATTGTGTCTATCCTGGCTGTGAAGCACGACATTATCCCCGGAACGATCAATACGGAGACGCTTGATGAGGCTACGCCGGAAGGGCTGAACATTATACTTGGCGAATCTGTGAAGCAAACCGTGAATTATGCGGTGAACAACACATTTGGCTTCGGCGGCCACACGGCAACTTCTATATTCAAAAAATACACGGAGTAACCCGAAGGCTAATCCGTAATTTCCGAAAGGACTTCTACAACCCCGTTTTCATCGTTACTCTTAGCGATGAAACGGGCTATTTTTTTAATATCCGGGTGCGCGTTCGCCATTGCGTACGAGTAATGTCCTTTCGTAAGCATTTCCAGGTCATTAAGATAATCGCCGAAGATCATGGTCTGGTCAAACGTAATGTTGAATTTCTCCTGCAAAACCTCCATAGCACGGCCTTTATTGGCTTTTTTGTGCGAAATGTCCAGCCAGATCGGCCCTGAGATTTTTACTTGCAAATTGTCTTCAAAATGCTTGTAATGCGGATAGCTGTTCACTTCCGAACCAGCCAAGTCGCAAAGCGTAAATTTCAGGAATTGGTCATCTTCCACTTTTGTCAGATCTTCAACAATCTCATATCTCTCAAAATACAGTTTTAAATGGTTGATGAATTCAGGCTCGTCATTTTCTACGTAAGCCTTTTTCTTTCCACAGATCACTGCATATGTGTCCTTAATCGGGCGTGAAATCTGCACCAGTTCCCGCACAATGTCTGCTTCAATGGGTTGAATGTGGATTTCCTCATCTTTAAAGACAACGTAGCTGCCATTTTCAGCAGCAAAAATCACCTCGTCTTTTACTTGTTCCAATGCTTTGGCCAGATTGAAATATTGGCGCCCGCTCGCGGCGACGAAAATGACGCCGTTGTCTCTTAATTTTCTGAAAACGGGGAAGAAAGATTCGTGTATTTCGTGTTTGGAGTTCAAAAGCGTGCCGTCCATGTCGGTCGCTACAAGCCTGATATCGGAAAAAGTCATATTGAATGCTAATGTTCTGCTTAAATCAAGCCAAATATACTGGCTAAGGTTCCGTTTTTTGTATTATTAAAATATCCTGAGTTGAGAAACGAATGATTTTCAGCGCCTCCGAACCCGCGGAAATGTTTTGCTGTTCCCTCCATACATCCATCCACACCGTTTGATACACATTACCAGCTCCATGAAATTTTCGAAACACTATCTGGCAGCATTTATCTCATTTGTAATCTGGGGGTTTTTCAGTCTGGCATTGAAACCGTTAAAGGCTTACGCTTCGCTTGATATTCTCTTTTACCGCGTCTTTTTGTGTGCCGTTATCATGGCTGTGATCAGCCTGTTCGTTAGGGTAAAAGTGTTGAAGGAAAATGTGAAAACGTTCCGTCAGATGCCTTCTGAGCAGAGAAAACGGGTCACATTACTGACGCTCGCAGGTGGCATATTACTGACCGCAAACTGGTTTTTCTTCATTTACGTGATGAACCACATCAGTGTGAAAGCGGCGTCCTTTGCTTACCTAGTCTGTCCCATTATGACAACCGTGATTGCGTATTTTGTATTAAATGAAAAATTGAGCAAATGGCAGTGGGCAGCAGTTTCACTGAGCATAGTAAGCTGTATGTTGCTGTCTTTCAGTAATGTTGCCGATATTGCTTACAGTCTTATCGTTGCGCTTTCTTATGCATTTTATCTGGTCAGTCAGCGTAAGAATGTGGGTATGGATAAATTTTTGGTCCTGACCGTCCAGATCATTTTCTCGGCCCTGATCCTGCTTCCGTTCTATCCGCAATACAGCGAAGCATTGCCAACCGAATTTTCATTTTACGCGTTGATATTTGTGATCGCGGTGCTGTTTACCATCGTTCCGCTGTATATGAACCTGTACGCGTTGCAGAGCGTAACTTCATCTACTATGGGCATCTTATTGTATATCAATCCGTTGATGAATTTCTTCATTGCGCTTGTGTACTTTCATGAGCCCATCAATTCCATTCAGATTACCGCTTATTCGCTGATCTTACTTTCAATTGTGGTTTTTAATGAGCGGTTTATATTTGGAAGAAGGCGCGCTGCTTTGGGTTAAGGTTTTTGGTAAACCAATGAGTTGATAAAGCCGCTGTAAAAGGATCTTTGAAAAATCGTTTTAAAACCAGCCTTACTGAACAACATTGCGGTGTCGGGCAGCTTTTTTGCTTCCACTTCTGAAAGGATTCCGAAGAACAAATACATGGATTTCAGCAGCCATTTCTGCCAAAATTTACCGGGCTTTTCTTCCACATTAAAATCCGTAAAAAGCCAGATTCCATTTGAAATAAGAATGTTATGGAGGTTTTGAAAAGCGACTTCCGCTTTATCCTGTTTGAAATTATCAAACAAAAATGAGGTGATAATAACATCAAATTGATGAGCAGATTGGAATGACTCGACAGCTGCGTGAATGAACCGGACATTATTATTCCCGGCATCGCGCTTCCTGGCTATATCCAGCATTTTCTCCGACATTTCAATGTAGGTAATGTCAATGTTATATGGCCGTATGCGTGATATTTCTTCCAGAACCGCGCCCGTTCCTCCGCCTGCAATGAGAATGTTCGCTCTCTCCGGAATGAAGTGCAGAACGGAGCGTTGGGCATCCGTCAGCGCATTTCCGAACACCAGCTTTGAAAGCCCGTCATAAAACCCCGCAACCCGGTCGTAATTGTTTTTCATGACCTTAATGATAAGTAAAAAAGCTTCCTGTAATTCCACAGATGGCTTTTACCAGCAGTAATCCGTCAATCACGATGAGATAGAATAGCACGCTTTTGGGTTTTTGTAACGCAAAAGCGACGCCCAGCAGGCAAACAAACGGAAGCAAATTGAGCATCAATGTGGGTGTGCTCAGCCGTTGGAAAAATGCGAACGAAAGGAACGAAAGCAATCCGATCAGCAGCAGCGGAACGAGCACATAAACGATCGTATTACTCAGCCCGATCCGCACGGCGAACGTTTTCAGTTGAATGTTGGCATCGTCCTCATAGTCTTTCATATCAAACATAATCGCATTCACCGTACAGAACATCCAGTTTTTTACAAATAACCAAAACATGAAAATGGGCTCATGAACCACAATTCCCTGCTCGATACGCAGCATGGTAATGGGAAACACATTCACGAAACCGGCCCACACAAAGCCGATAACAAATGCTTTCAGCCAGCCCGTATTGCGAAGGTTGAACGAGATAAGCGACTTGGGAAGCAGTCCGTAGTAAAGGATTGCCGCGCCGGGAATGCTTAGGAGCAAAAGCCAATTTGCTAGCGGCAAATGCAGTAATTTTGTAAAATCCCGGATCAAAAACCAGCCGCTGATCCCCGCACAAATCGTAAAAAGCACATATTGACTAATCCGCGTAAAGTTGTAATGCGTGCGATACCATTCCGTTCTCGGATTGCTCGAAAACGCAGTGCCCGGTGGGATGGAGTAGGCAATGGTGTAGTAAAAAACCGTGGCACAAAAAATAAGAATGTAGTAGGGAACAGCATTAAATGGCAGCCTGAGCTGGAACATGGTTTCGAGCGACAATGCCACTGCCAGCAGGCCAACGAAATAGTTTGCGAAGAAAACAAACGAAACAATTTTCCTAACCATTATCCGAACCTTTATCGCTATTTCCTATCTTAGGAATTAGATTAATTGTTAAACCAACATTTCCATGAAAAAAGTCTCCTTTGTTTTCCTGTTGTTTTTTGCCGTTCAGATCCAGCCTGGCTTTTCACAAAGCAAAGATCCGGTGGTTGAAAACATTGTTAAAGAAGCAACCGAAAATTCACAACTGGAAAAATTGGCGCACGAATTAATGGACGTCATCGGGCCAAGGCTCGTAGGCTCGCCGCAAATGATGCAGGCACACGAGTGGGCAGTGGCGAAATACAAAGGCTGGAACATTACAGCGAAAAACGAAAAGTGGGGTGAATGGCGCGGCTGGGAACGCGGCGTGTCACACATTGATATGGTGGCGCCGCGCGTAAAATCGCTCGAAGGCATGCAGCTGGCGTGGAGCCCTGGCACGGGTGGAAAAACGGTTACAGCTGACGTGATCATTCTCCCGGATGTGGCTGATTCACTGGCTTTTCAGAAATGGTTGCCCACTGCCAAAGGCAAATTTGTCATGATCAGCATGAACCAGCCAACGGGCCGTCCGGACTATAACTGGCAGGAATTCGGTACAAAAGAATCATTTGAAAAAATGAAAAAAGACCGAGATGCACAAACTGAAGCCTGGGCAAACCGCATGAAAAAAAGCGGTTATAATGCGCGAACATTGCCGCTGGCACTGGAAAAAGCTGGGGCAGCAGGCGTGGTTATGTCTTATTGGTCAAAGGGTTTTGGTGCAAATAAAATTTTTGGTGCTTATACAAAGGCAATCCCCACCATTGACATTTCTCTGGAAGATTACGGCTTGTTATATCGCCTGTCGGAATCGGGTCATACGCCTAAAATCAGCGTTCGGGCGGATGCGAAAGAAACGGGCGTAAGCCAGACATTCAATACAATTGGCGAAATAAAAGGCTCAGAAAAACCGAATGAATATGTGATCCTTTCCGCACATTTCGATTCCTGGGATGGCGGAACTGGTGCTACGGACAACGGAACGGGCACCATTGTGATGATGGAAGCCATGCGTATACTCAAAAAAGTATATCCGAATCCCAAAAGAACAATCCTGGTCGGACATTGGGGAAGCGAAGAGCAAGGGCTGAATGGCTCGCGCGCATTTGTGGAAGATCACCCGGAAATTGTGCAGAATATTCAGGCGGTTTTCAATCAGGATAATGGCACGGGACGGGTTATTAATCTCTCTGGTCAAGGTTTTCTGAATTCCTACGACTACCTGGGCCGCTGGCTCTCCAAGGTTCCGGAGAACATTAAAGCGCCTATCGAATCTAAATTCCCCGGTGCACCCGGCGCGGGCGGCTCTGATTTTGCCTCATTTGTGGCAGCAGGAGCACCCGCATTCTCATTAAGCTCCTTGAACTGGTCCTACGGAACCTATACATGGCACACCAACCGCGACACGTACGACAAAATCGTGTTCGATGATGTGCGGAGCAATGCAATTCTTGCCGCTATAATGGCTTACCAAGCCAGTGAAGATCCCGCCAAAACATCTCGCGAAAAGAGCGTTCTGCCACTAAATTCAAAAGGGGAGCCGGGAGCATGGCCGGAGCCAAGAAAGCCGACACGTCGTGGCGGTTTGGATTAGGAATTGTTTTATTTGTCGTGCCGGGCAGTTGTGAGACAGGGAGTTGAAAATGTTTTAACTGATTTTTAACATATAATGCAGATTAAACAAATATCAGAGGCATCGGAAGATCTGTTGCTGATTCGTCCGTTTGAACAAGGTTTTGAACCCGAAAATCAAAATATGTTCAAGGCTGAAAAAGGTGAAATGTGGTGGTATTCTTCGCGTGAGCTCTGGATCGGGTTGGGCAAATCGCCACAGCTTCCGGCTATCATTAAAATTTTCAGGTCGCTGTTTTTCAAACGTAAAGACCGCTGGCCTGAGAAGATTGTTCTGGATTGCAAAGTCCGCACGCCGGAATGGATCGAAAATGCGGTGAACGGAATCATAATAGGCGGTTACGATCTGCAACTTTATAAAACAGAACCCAAACCATTAAGTGCCTTTTTCAATACCGGAACATTATCTGTATTGACCGAAAACCATTCGCCGGAGATCGACAAAGCATTGATTGTCGCTCAAAAAACAGCGCTGGTTCAGATGCGGATCATGGACCTGATGAATGCGCCCTCTAACTATAAAACCCCCGCAACATTAGCCCAGTGGGCAACCGAATCAGGAGAGAAAAACGGTTATAAAGTGACTGTGCTGGACAAATCCAGGCTTGAAGAGCTGGGTATGCACGCATTGCTGGCCGTTGGGAAAGGCAGTGAGGCTCCGCCTTTAATGATCGTTTCCGAATATGAGCCCGAACATTATACCAAAACCATTGCATTGGTCGGTAAGGGCGTAACATTTGATACGGGTGGGATTTCTATCAAGACTTCTGCCAATATGCATTTGATGAAGAGCGATATGGGTGGTGCGGCGGCTGTTTTGGGGGCCGTGGAACTGGCTGCGCAATTGAAGATGCCGGTTAGGATCATTGGCGTAATTCCATCCACCGAAAACAGCGTCGACGGACTTTCGATGAAACCCGGGGACGTAATCGGTTCCTATTCAGGCAAAACCATCGAGGTGATTGATACGGATGCAGAAGGCAGATTGATTCTTGCCGATGGGCTTAGTTATGCAGTCAGGACTTTCAAACCAGACGTTGTCATTGATCTGGCGACATTAACAGGCAGTGTGATCCAGACATTGGGTTACGAAGCTGCGGGGCTTTTTACGCCTAACAATGAGCTCGCAGAAGCATTGACCCAAGCAGGTGACAACACAGGCGAAAGAATGTGGAGGCTGCCCGTTTGGGATTCGTATAAAGAAGAAATTGCTTCGGACATCGCCGATGTGAAGAATTATCATGGAAAACCATTGGCAGGAGCCATCGTAGCGGCCAAATTCCTGGAAGCATTCACGGATGAACACCCCGCCTGGGCGCATCTGGACATTGCCGGAACGGCATTTGGAGATACAGAATTTGCTCCCGGCAGGGCAGGCACAGCCTACGGCGTGCGGTTGTTGCGTGCTTATTTGGCAGCGATAATTTAAAATGCCTTTCCCTTGCCTAACTGGTTCTTTTTGCTAGATTTGAAGAAGCAAGTTTTGGTTTAAACATTCAGAATTTTTATAAGCTATTACTCACGAAAGCTTAATTTTATGACCCGAGCGCTTACTTTTCTTTGCATATCGACGTACTTCAAGGGCAACGATTTTCTGAAAGCTTTAAAGGATTCCGGTAACAAGGTTTTCCTGATTACGGCCAGGAAGTTGGAGCAAAAGCCATGGGTCAGGGACGCGATTGACGAGTTTTTTTTTGTGGAGGAAGGGGAAGACGGCAAGTATAACATGAACGAGATCATTAACGGTCTCGCTTACGTCATGCGCTCCCGGCCAATCGACCGCGTAGTGGCGCTGGATGATTTTGATGTTGAAAAAGCAGCCCATATCCGTGAATATTTCCGCATTCCAGGCATGGGGCAAACCACTGGTCGCTATTTCCGGGATAAGCTGGCCATGCGCACCAAAGCGGCCGAGTCGGGTATTCTTGTTCCGGGTTTTTCTGCGCTTTTCAATGATGACGCTATTAATGAATTTATTGAAAAATATCCGGGTCCGTGGATGATCAAACCTCGGTCTGAGGCTTCTGCTACGGGGATTAAAAAGATGGAAGATGCCGTAGAGCTGTGGGAAACCATTCACCAGCTCGGTGATAAAAGGCATGCTTACCTTGTGGAGCAGTACAAGCCCGGGGACGTATATCACGTGGATTCCATTTCTTACAACGGCCGGGTTATCTTTTCCTGGAACAGCAAATATCTGGCGCCACCTTTCGACGTAGCGCACGGCGGCGGCATTTTCAGGTCGGTAACTGTTCCTTTTGATTCTTCGGAGGAGCATGCACTGGAAACATTGGCCGTGGATCTTTTGAAAGCCTTTGGATTAAAGCACAGCGCTTCGCATACGGAAGTGATCCGGTGCCATGATGATGGGAAATATTATTTCCTGGAAACGTCTTCACGCGTAGGCGGGGCGAATCTTTCTGAAATGGTTGAGGCGTCTTCCGGTATCAATCTTTGGAAAGAGTGGGCGAAAATGGAGACTGCCGAAGCAAAAGGCGACAATTACAAGTTGCCGCCAGTAAGAAAAGATTATTCAGGCATCATTATCTCACTAGCGAGACAGGAATGGCCGGATTTGTCTGTTTTCAATGATCCTGAAATCGTATGGCGCATGAACGAGCCTTACCATGTAGGGTTGGTTGTCAGAGCCAAAACCCGTGATAAGGTTATTGAGTTATTGGATAAATACGCAGACATTATCCAGCAGGATTACCATGCATCGCTGCCTGTTCCGGAGCGTCCTTCGCATTAGGTAAGCCACTAAGTTATATCATTAAAGCACTCAGATTGTATTAATTATGCGTACAATCGGAGTGCTTTTTTTTGTTCTGATTTTGCATTCACGATCCTTAACCTAACTATTTTGAACAATGTACAATTTTACGAAATCACTTTGCTGGGTCTTCATGTTGGTGCTGGCATTTGCCGGCTGTAAGGATGACAAAGAAATTGAGCCAAAAAATGCCCTGATGCACGATGGAAGGGAGTTTGAAATATCAAAAGGACTGCTGGTCCATTTAGGTGAATATCCCGAAGGCGGAAGCGGCCAGGTGTTATTCCTATCTTCCGAAGGTGTAAAAATTCAGGAATCAGGCGGCCATATTGATTCTATTTACGGGGTTGGTCACGCGATTTATTTCAGGCTGGTTAGTGCTTCGGCGAATGCCTTGGATGAAGGAGAATACACATTTGACAACGACTTCACAATAGAAGTACGAACCTTCTTTGAACCTTACGTAGTGTTTAACAGCAATTTCGCCGCCGAAGACGGCGAGTACTACGAGCTCTACGAAGGCAAGCTAACCGTAAAAAAAGACGGCCCCAACTACATCCTGGACGTAGATTGCATAGAAAGAAATGGCAAACACGTCACCGCTCACTACAAAGGCCCGCTGACGTTTTATGATGAAAAATGAGGGTTGAAAAATATTTTTGGAAAAGAGTGTCCAAGAAAATCAGCATTATGCCAACTTAAAGGCCTGGCGGCCAATCAGAATCCATTGCCCTTTCACTTTTTGCCAAACCATAAAGACGCCTAGTCTTACCGGGGCAGGATCTTTTCCTTTGTTGTGTGTGTCGCCGATGAGTTTGTGGCGCACCATTGCGACGTCGCCGGAAACGGTGATGGTCTGTTCGGACAGGTCAATTTTTGTAAATTTAGACTCTTCGCTAACCAACGCGCGGATGAATGCTGCCTGATCTTCCATGAGGCCATTGGAATGTCCGTAGGTTAGTTTGGGAGAGGTTAATTTCATGAGATCGGCCTCTTTTGCACCGATAATCGCAACGCGGATTTTTTCCACTGCGTCAGCAACTGCCTTTTCGTCCGCACTTTGTGCGAATGATGCAACGTTGAAAAGTAGAAATGCGATGAGTAAGAATGTCTTTTTCATTTCCGAAGTTGAATGTGGATTAATGATAATGGTTGTATGATTTGCTAAATATCCACTCTTTCCATCTTAGGCGCAAACAAATGCATGATAACCCAGGCGAGCAGATATGCGAATCCGCAAATGACAAAAATGATGTTATAACCGCCGCCAATGTTGCCGACAGCTTTATAATTATCGAGAATGATCCCTACCAAAAGCGGAAAAAGAATGCCTCCTACTGATCCCGCCATCCCACCGATACCCACCACAGAGCTTACCGCCTTCTTGGGAAACATATCCGAAGCCGTCGTGAAAATGTTCGCGCTCCAAGCCTGGTGCGCCGCCGCCGCCAAGCTGATCAGAATCACAGCCTGCCAAATGTTAGTCGTGTATTGGGCCAGCATAATAGGCGTGACGAGGAAAGCGAAAATGAGCATGGAAGTTTTACGAGCTTTGAAAATCGGCCAGCCTTTTTTGATAAAATGACCCGAAAGATAACCGCCGCCGATGCTCCCGATGGTCGTTGCTGTGTAAACAATCACGAGCTCCGGGCTGGGTTTGGAAAGGTTGAGCTTGAATGCTTCGGCGAAATAGGAGGGGAGCCAGTAAAGGAAAAACCACCAGATCGGGTCAGTGAGCATTTTGCCGAAGACAAATGCCCAGGTTTGTCGCACTTTGAAAAGATCGAGCCATTTCACAGGCGCTTCTTTGCTCGTATCGGGTTCATTATCACTATGGATATAGTCGAATTCGGCTTGATTAATGCGCTGCTGCTTTGCAGGCACTTCATAATAACGAAACCAGAAAAACAGCCATACAAAACCAATGGCACCGGTGATTAAGAACGCTTCCTGCCAGCCATAGGAACCCAAAATCCAGGGAACCATGATTGGGGCGACGACGGCTCCAATGTTGGCTCCCGAGTTGAAAATACCCGTTGCGAGCGCGCGTTCGCGTTTTGGAAACCATTCTGCGGTTGCCTTAATGGCTACCGGAAAGTTACCGGCTTCGCCCAAACCTAGCAATGCGCGCATTAATCCGAAACTGAATGTGCCCGTAGCGACGGCATGCAGCATGGCGGCAATGCTCCAAACCACAACTGAAATGGTGTAACCCAGCTTCGTTCCGATTTTATCAATGATTGCACCAAATCCGATCAGCGAAATGGCATAAGCCGTCTGGAAAGCCATTACAATGTGGCTGAAATCCTGCTCAGACCAGCCGAAATCTGCTTCCAATGTGGGTTTCAACAAGCCCAGAACCTGCCGGTCCAGATAGTTGATCGTAGTTGCGCAAAAAAGCAGGGCCACGATCCGCCAGCGGTATTTGGTCATTTGAGTTTCCATGTAGGGGTTTTGCAGATTTAATTAAGAGGTTAAAATGGGCTTATGCCGGTCAGGCGTATTCGGTTTTTTCAAGGAATAATTTCAGTGTGTCCACCGCGCCAAGCTGTTTCAGGGATTCAAGATAGGAGACGATATTTTGGCGGATCACCTCTGATTTGGAAAGATCTTTTTGCCAGATCGACTGATCTTTCAAAATGGCCTTCACCATGTCATCCAGCGAAGGTATTTGCCATTTTTGATGGAAATAAGCAGCTTTTTGGTCTTGGATCAGATAATAGGCACCATTTGCGAGGCCGTAAAAATGATCGCCATCCTTTCGCACCGCCTTCATGTAAAAGATGTAAACTGCAAAACCAAAGACAATGTGATCCGGAAATGTCTCATGCGTTTTTTCATATTTATAAAAAACAGGCATGACCCGCGACAGCATTTTGGCAGAATAATTTTGACTGATATTAAGCCACTTATGTCTCAAATGCGGATTATGAAAGCGTTCCACCACACTGCGGCCAAATTGCAATGCTCTTTCCTCAGCAACCGGATAGGGGATCGCAGGCGCGATTTCGGTTTCCATCAGATTGGTAATGTATGTTTCAAAAAGCCGGTTGCTCATGGCTTCGTCCACGGTTTTGAAACCGCACAAATGTGCCAGGCCGCAACCCAAAGTATGCGCGCCATTGAGCAGCCTTAGTTTCAGTTCACGATGCAGTTCAATGTCCGGCTCCACGATCATGCCCTCGTCCACTTCCTTGAAAGGTAACTTTTTGCCAATCGCCGCGTCTCCTTCGATCGCCCATAAATGGTAGTGTTCGGCCATGATCAGCAGGTCGTCCTGGTAACCCAGTTCTTCGGCGAGTTCTTTGCAAATATTTTCATCCGGCCGGCCAGGGACAATCCTGTCTACCAGTGAATTGCAAAAGGAATTGTGGTTTTCAAGCCAGTCTATAAATGCACCTTCAAGACCGTTCCTGTGCGCAAGTTCGAGCACGATGGATTCAAGTTTTTTGCCGTTATCGGTGATCAGTTCCGTGGGGATGATGACAACGCCGTATTCAGGATTTCCGCCAAAAGCCACGTAACGGGCATACAAAAAAGCAAGCAGTTTCCCTGGAAAAGAAACGGGCGGCCATTGGTAAATATCGTCCTGCACAAGCTGAATGCCGATTTCCGTCGTGTTGGAAATCACAATGCTGACCGCCGGATTTTTGGCCAGGTCCAGCACGAGCGACCATTGCGTTTTGGCCGACAAAACCCTGCTTATGGCCGAGGAAATAATGTTTTCTTCTTCAATGATGCCATTCCGACTGCCACGAAGGCAAATTGTATAAAGATTATCCTGTCGCTCGAATGCTTTCAGATCCCCTTCATCGGTGGACTTTACGACTACAATGCGGCCGTTGAAAACGCCCTGCCTGTTGGCTTTGTCTATAAAATAATCGGCAAGTCCTCTCAGAAATGCGCCTGTGCCGAATTGAAGCACTTTTTCGGGCAGCTGAAAAATGGAATCGTCCGGGACGACGAGTCCGGGCTGATTGCGTAACTGACCTAGATTTTCGCGAAAAAGGCGGCTCATAGCATTGCGGTTTTACTTGTTAACGACCTGTTTTAACAACCAACCGGCCAGATCTTTCCCTGCTTCAAAATTCTCAAAACTCGTATCAATTCGCCGTCCGTCCACATATTCGTTGTAAAGCCAGGGATCACCCACTGCGAACACGGTGCCTTTGCCATATTTAGAAATGCCCAGAATCACATCACCCTGATCCGTTAAAGCAGATTGGGCCGGAGCGGTAAGCAGGAGGGGAGAAAGTTCTTTAATGTAAATCTTGCTGGTGGTTTTAAAAATGGCTTTGTTATCCGCCGGAATCATCAGTTTTCCCTGCTCAAACTGCGTTCCCTGGACCATATTGCGGTTTTTGTTGCTGAATTGTATGCCGAATGTTTTGGCAAGCTCATTGAAATGCGTGATCTCACAATTGGCAGTGTCATTCGCCATCATCACCAGCACCCCGCCATTTTTCACCCACTTTTCAATCGCTTGAATGTCGTTTGGCTGGATAAAGTTGGGATTGGGCGATTCTTTCTTCGTGTCGGGATCGACGATAATGTACACGTCGATATTTTTCAGGTTTTCGGCCGTCGGTGCGCCGGTTACGGCTACTGTTTTTGCTCCTAGTTCCCTGTAAATGTTGCCCCAAAGCCAGAAGCCGGAATGCAGGCGGTCCTCCCAGGTGTAATGAAACGGAATGCTTGAACCGTCCGGTTCTTTCTTAAATTCATGATTGAAATGATAATCCAAACCCACCGTTTTGCCTTTTCCAACCGCATTCTCTTCGGCAATTTCCATTTCAATGCTCGCAAAAATGAATGGGCCAATGCCTTTCAGGTCGTTTTTGCGGATCGGTTCGCTGAGATAATATTCGTAAGTGCCGTCGCGGTAAGGTGTGCCGCCAAGGCCGCCTACGCTTACGGTTTTGTTCAGGCTTAGCAAGCCATCTGCCTCTATTTCAACAAATTCTTTCAATGCGCCTGCATAACCACGTTTCGCATTTTCAGCGAAAGACGCATCGATATAGCCCATTCGGGAACCTTTGGCCAATGCATATATGAACATGCAGGAAGCAGATGCTTCGAGATAATTTCCTTTCCTATTGCCCTGATCAATAACCTGATACCAAAGCCCGGATTGCTTGTCCTGATATTTGGCCAGCACCGGCGCCAACCTTTTGATATATTGGATTAGTTCAATTCGTTTCGGATGGTCTTTGGGAAAATAATCCAGCACATCTACCAGCGCAATGGCATACCAGCCAATGGCCCGTGCCCAGAAATTCGGCGAACGTCCGGTCTTTTTATCTGCCCATTTTTGCTCACGGCTCTCATCATACGCATGATAAATCAGGCCCGTCTTTTCGTCCACCGCATATTTTTCGATCAAGGCAAACTGGTTGGCAATGTCGTTGAAATGTTCGGGATGGTTGAATAGCAGGCTGTATTCTGCGGCGAAGGGTTCACCCATGAAAAGGCCATCGAGCCACATTTGATTGGGATAGCGTTTTTTGTGCCAGTAACCGCCTTCGTTAGTACGAGGCTGCTCTGCTAACTGCTTCCAGAGCAGATCAGCGGCTTTTTTATATTTCTCTTTGTCGGGTTGTGTTTGTTGATAAAGTGTTAGCAACGCCCTTCCTGGCGGAATGTTATCAATGTTAAAGTCGTCAAATTTGTAAGTTCGGATGCTGCCATCGGACTTCACATATTGATCAATGTCTTTGCGGATGTAATCAAAATATTTTCCTTCGCCCGTTCTGTTCCATATTTTTTCGATGGCTTTCAGCATTAATCCCTGCTCGTAATCCCATTTCGTTGCCGTATTTTTTCCTACTAAAATAGAATCCTTATGACGCGCCATGAAGGAATCGGCCATGCGCCGCGACATAGGAAGTTCCTGCGCCAAAGCCTGCCATGCAATGTTTGGAACAAAGTAAAATAATGCAATTACAGAAATGCTGCGTAGCAGTTTTTTCATCAGGAATGAAGGAACATTGTCAATTAGCTAGTGATAAAATCAGCACGCATGGGATTGAAAATATCCACAAGCATGCCCGCTTCGAGGCACAATGCGCCGTGAACAACGTCCGGCGGGATGTAATAGGCGTCGCCGCCGCTTAGTATGCCGGTTTTGGGGCCAATTGTGATTTCAAATTTGCCACTTTCCACATAACTCATTTGCGTATGAAAATGGCTGTGCAACGCGCCGACGCCGCCTTGCTCAAACGCCACTTTGACCATCATCAGATTGTCATCATAAGCCATGATCTTCCGCTTCAAACCGCCGCCCAGCTCTTCCCAGGGAATGTCTGCGTCGTCAATAAATTCCCGTCCTTTTAGCTCGCTCATTATCTCAAATCGGTTATTGCCACGGCGTCCATGTCTGTATAATCCCTGTTTTCGCCGGCCATTCCCCAGATGAAGGAATAGCTGGAAGTGCCGCAGCCGGAGTGGATCGACCAGGGTGGCGAAATGATCGCCTGGCGGTCTGCCAGCCATAAATGCCGCGTTTCGGTTGGCTCGCCCATCAGGTGCAGGATGCGCTGATTAGCAGGCACATCGAAATAGCAATAGGCTTCCATACGGCGGTCGTGCACGTGCGCAGGCATGGTGTTCCAGACGCTTCCGGTTTGCAGTACGGTAAGCCCCATTACCAGCTGTGCGCTCTGTATGCCGGCTGCGTGAATGTATTTGTAAATGATCCGGTGATTGGAAGTTTCCATACTGCCCATAGTCGTGGGCGCGGCGTCTTCTTTCGTGAAAAGTGTAGCCGGAAATGTCTGGTGTGCAGGGGAGGATAGCAAGTAAAATACAGCCGGATCGGCCTGGTTCTCACTCGAAAAAATAGCCTCCTTGGTTCCCTTTCCCAGATAAACACAACCTAGCTTACTTATTTCAAATGTGGCTCCATCCGCCTTCACCTGGCCTTTTCCACCAATGTTAATGATGCCTATCTCGCGTCTTTCCAGGAAGTATTCGGCTTTCAGCGGGCCGTATGTTTCCAGTGTCAGCGGCCCGGTAGCCGGAACGGCGCCGCCGATCATGACGCGGTCGTAATGCGTGTAAACGAAGTTGATCTGGTCGTTTACAAATATATTTTCAATCAAAAAATTCTCGCGTAAAGCGGCCGTGTCCATTTGCGAAACTTCTTTCCGGCTGCTTTCAAATCTGATCTGCATGTGCTTGCTATTAAGTGGGTTAATCTGAAAAATGGGAAATTTACCGGCCCATCCAGCCGCCATCCACGGTGAGAATGGTGCCATTGACATAACTCGAAGCATCCGACGCCAGGAACAACGCGGGGCCTTTAAAATCTTCGGGCGTACCCCATCTCCCGGCCGGAATGCGGTCGAGAATGGACTTGCTGCGCACGGGATCATTTCGCAGCGCTTCCGTATTGTCTGTGTTGATATAACCCGGCGCTATGGCATTCACATTCACGCCTTTACCAGCCCATTCGTTGGCCAGCGCTTTCACCAGACCACCGATCGCACTTTTTGAAGCCGTATAACCCGGCACATTGATGCCGCCCTGGAATGTGAGCAACGAGGCCGTAAAAATGATTTTCCCGGAACCACGCGCCACCATATCGCGGCCAAATTCCCTTGACAAAATATAAGGCGCATCGAGGTTAATGTTTAGCACCTGGTCCCAATATTCATCCGAATGTTCAGCAGCGGGCTGGCGCAGAATAATGCCGGCGTTATTAATCAGAATATCAATGTGTTGGTGTTCAGCTTTTACTTTTTTGATGAATGCGTAAATGCTTTCGCGATTGCCCAGATCGGCCTGGTAGGGATAAAATTTTCGTCCTGCCTGGGTGACGGCATTTTGTAAATCGCTGGCAGATTGAATGTCTGATGAGGCGACGCCGATGATGTCTGCCCCGGCTTCTGCGAGCGCCTCCGCCATGGCTTTTCCTATTCCCCGGTTGCAACCGGTTACCAAGGCGGTTTTGCCCGTCAGGTCAAATAAATTTATTATACTCATTAAGGAATGGCAAATTGTGTTTTTCGGGGTAACCCCTAAATTTCGCGTCGATCATAGGAGACCTTACGCTCCGGCAGTTTAGGGCGAATAGTTAGAATTATCAAATATTGAATTGTCTTTTTTTGTGCAATCGTTATCGGGAACGTTATCAGCTCGTGTGAGGCGGCAAACATCTCGGGATCGGTTTCGATATTCATTTCTATTTTAGTACATTGACTTACCGTTGGATAAAGTATATATTATCAAACATTAAGTTGGAATAAACCAATTTTTCTTTGGAGACTATCACAATTAAGGACATTGCCAAAGCGCTGGGACTTTCGACTTCGACGGTTTCCCGTGCCTTGCGCAATAGCTATGAAATAAACCCGGAAACCAAGAAATTGGTCATGGAATATGCTGAGCGCATGAATTACCGGCCCAATCCCATTGCGCTGAGTCTGCGGGATAGCAAAAGCAAGTCCATAGGGGTCATCATTCCGGAAATCGCCAATCATTTTTTCTCGCAACTCATCAATGGCATTGAATCCATAGCTTATAATCTGGGTTATCACGTGGTTATTTTTCAAAGCCACGAGTCTTACGAGCGCGAAGTTGCCAATACGAATTATCTCGTTTCCCGGAAGGTGGACGGTCTTCTGATATCCCTTTCCAGCCTGACAACCAACTTGTTCCATTTTCAGGACCTGATGGAAAGAGGCTTGCCCATCGTTTTTCTGGACCGCGTGCCTAATGCCATCGAAACGCATAAAGTGGTTGTAGATAATTTTGCAGGGAGTTACGAAGCGACGGAACATTTGATCAAAACCGGCCGGAAGCGCATCGCACATTTGACGAGTCCCATTTATTTGTCCATCACAACCGAGCGATTGGCGGGTTATAAGCAGGCTTTGGAGGATTACGGGCTTCCTTTTGATGAATCTTATGTCAAATATTGCTATCACGGCGGCAAAGTAGCCGAGGAAAATGAGGCCGCTGTGCAGGAAATGCTCGAAATGCCCGAGCCGCCCGACGCCATTTTCACAGCCAGCGATCGCCTGACGACGGGTTGTATGTCTGTTTTTCAAAAACACAACATTAAAGTCCCCGAGCAGATCGCCATTGTCGGGTTTACCAACATCAGTGTCGCCGAGCTGCTTAATCCACCTTTGACTGCCGTTGTGCAGCCAGCCATGGAGATGGGCCAGCAGGCGGTGGAGCTGCTGATCAGGCTTATCGAGCATCCGCAAAAAACAGATGTTTTTGAGACGCGATCCCTTAAAACCTCACTCATTATCCGCGAGTCTACGGCAGGAAAATCAGCTATTCAGTAATTTAAATGTTGATATCAAATGATCAGTCTGGCTATCGACGGCGCATTATTCAATTACCGCGTCGCGGGCGTTGCGCTCTTGGATGGAAAAGTGCTTCTGCATAAAACGCCGTCAGACAAGTTTTGGAGCTTGCCCGGCGGCCGCGCTTCGCTTTTCGAGTTTTCTAAGGACACACTGGTTCGGGAAATGCAGGAGGAAACGGGAATGGATGTGGATGTGGGCGAAATGCTTTGGGTTTCGGAAAACTTCTTCGTTTACAATGGCATCAAACATCACGAGCTGGGCTTTTATTACAAAATGGAAATTCCGTCGTTAGCGGATCAAAACGATTTTATTGGCGTGGAAGGCGATGGTGAGCTGTTATTCAAATGGCATCCGGTTGCAGCACTTTCCACTATCAAAATTTATCCGGAGTTTCTGACCACAGAATTGGCACAAAATCCGCTTCGTGTAAAACAATTTGCTTCCGGTTTTATAGATTTGGACAAAGCCTGATCATTAAGGCTTATTTTCCAATCGATTTACAGATTTTTTATGTTAGTCAAGGCCGGTCTCCGCTCCAAACTTCCATGCGTTGGAGCCACAATTTTTACCAAAATGTCCAGGCTGGCCGAGGAGCATCGGGCGATTAATCTGGCGCAGGGTTTTCCGGAATTTGATTGTGCGCCGGAACTGCAAAAGCTTGTGGGTAAATACATTGCGGAAGGCAAAAATCAATATGCGCCCATGGCTGGCGTCATCTCTTTGCGCGAGGCAATCGCCCAAAAAGTGTTCGCCGCAACCGGCAACGAATATCATCCCGAAACAGAAATCACAATCACCAGCGGCGCAACCGAAGCATTATATGTAGCCTTGTCGACGGTCGTGCACCCGGGCGATGAGGTGATCGTTTTTGAACCTGCTTATGATAGTTACGTTCCGGCAATCGAGCTGAACGGCGGCATTCCGGTTTTTGTAACATTGCATCCGCAATACGAAGCCATTGACTGGCAGGATGTTAAATCAAAAATTAGCCCGAATACAAAAGCGATTGTCATCAACACGCCGCATAACCCAACGGGAAATGTCTGGAAACTGGCTGATTTGCAACAGCTTGCAGACATTGCCGAAAAACATGATCTAATGGTGATCAGCGATGAAGTGTATGAGCACATTATCTTCGACGGCCGGGCGCACATCTCCACGGCTTCGATTCCTGCGCTGGCGGAACGGACTTTCCTGTGCGGCTCTTTTGGCAAAACATTTCACACCACGGGCTGGAAAATAGGTTATTGCCTCGCACCAAAAGCATTGACAACGGAATTCAGAAAAATTCATCAGTTCCTGGTTTTCAGCGTGGTAGCGCCAATTCAGTTTGCTATGGCGGAATATCTGGAAAATCCCGAGCATTATCTGAGCCTTTCGGCTTTTTACCAACAAAAAAGAGACCTGTTTAATGATGCTATCCAAGGCATAGGATTCACTTTCCGGCCATCCGAGGGAAGCTTTTTTCAGAATGTTTCATACGAAAATCTGACACAGCAAAATGATCGCGAACTCGCCGAACGGCTTACCATTGAAGCAGGTGTGGCGTCGATCCCGGTTTCTGTTTTTTACAATGAACTGACCAGTTACAAGACGCTGCGCTTTTGTTTTGCCAAAAATGATGATACGCTTTTGAGGGCAGCGGAACTGCTTGGGAAAGTGATTTGGTAAAAAATAAAACAATCTTCCAGAGCACTATTTCTTAAATAAAAGCGCCTTAATCGGGGTGATCTGGGAGATGATTAATGTGGGGATCAGCAAAATGAGGCCGGAGATGACAATGGTGATGACATTGACCATGAAGAAAATAGGCCAGTCAAAGACAATGGGCACAGTGTCCATATAATAATTGACAGGGTCGAGGGCAATGACTTTGAATTGATATTGGATCCAGCAAATAAGCAGCCCTGCAATGTTTCCGATGATGATGCCCTTACGCACCATATGAAGCCCTACGCGGAAAAAAACCATCCGGATCTGTTTATTCGGGCTTCCTAAGGTTTTCAAAAGACCGATCAAAGGTGTCCTTTCCATGATCATGACCAGTAAAATCGAGATCATGTTGAAGCAGGCGACGAAAAGGATCAATGTCAGAAAAACAGCCGTATTGCGATCCAGCAGCAAAAGCCAGTCGAAAATCTGAGGAAAAATACTGGTGACACGTTGCAGATAAATGGACGGAGGGAGCGTCCTTCTGAGCACCGCCGCGACTTCATCCAGTTTGTCAAAATCCTTTAAATACACCTCATAAGTCCCCACGGAATCTTTCCCCCAGCCATTGAGCCGCTGCACGAGACTAATGTCGCCCAGGATCAGGTTGTTGTCAAATTCCTCCATTTGCGTGTCATAAATGCCCACGACGGTCAGCTTTCGCGGGCGTGGAGGATTTTGCATGGAATACATGATCACATTATCACCCGATTTCAGCCGCAGCTGCGTAGCGATTTTATGGCTGATCAGGATTTCCGAAGAATAGCCGTATTTAATTGATGTCGAGTCTTTATTGGTAATTAATTTTCCCGCAATCAGGTTTTGTTTGAATGTTTTCCAGTCATAATCCTGGCCAACCCCTTTGAGTATCACCCCTTTGATCTCGTCGGTCGTTTTAAGGATGCCGGATTTATGCGCAACGCCTTGCCAGCGAAGGATTTCGGGGATTTTAGGCAATGCTTCGGTAATGGGGTTTTTGACAAAAAGCGGGGCTTCTTCGTAAGTGTTGCCGACAGCAAACGAGGAAATATTGATATGCGCACCAAACAAAAATATTTTCTGCCGAATGGTTTGCTTAAAACCCAGTAACACGGCAAATGCAATGATCCCGACCGCAATCCCGATGGCAATACTGGCAACGCCGATGCGCGAAACGGTCGCAGAAAAAGAGCCTGCTTCGTTGTGACGAATGCGTTTTGCGATGAATGAGGGGAATTGCAAGAGGAATCTACCGGTTAATTTTTATGTTTGGCAAAAATAGGGAAAAACATTTGCCGGTACGCACAAGCAATTTTATTAAGTTGCCGGCACAAACCAGAATCGTTTTTATGCCATTGATCAAAGTAGCTTCCGGAGTAGTGAATCAGACGCCGATGGCGTGGGAGGGGAACACGAAGAACATTATAAATGCCATTAATGAAGCCAGAAAGCAGCAGGTAAGCCTGCTTTGTCTGCCGGAATTGTGTATTTCGGGCTACGGTTGTGAGGACTATTTTTTCGCCCCCGACCTGGTGGAGCAGGCCAAGGAATGTCTGCTGGAAATCGTACAGGAAACGGCCGGAATGGTTGTCGCGGTGGGCTTGCCGGTGCGGCATAACGGCAGCATTTACAACGCGGCTTGTCTGATCGCCAACAAGCAGATCCAGGGTTTTTACTGCAAGCAATTTTTGGCCAATAACGGCATCCATTACGAAGCACGCTGGTTTCGGCCGTGGCAGCCAGGCATTGTGGAGAGCATTGAGGTGAACCAAATGCTGTATCCGATCGGCGACATTGTTTTTGATCTCGTTATGGGCCCGATCCTGGGTGGCTCGAACAGCGTAAAAGTGGCTTTTGAAATCTGTGAGGACGGCTGGGTTTCCAACCGCCCCGCACGCAGGCATTACGAAAGGGGCGTGGACATTATCCTGAACCCGAGCGCAAGCCACTTTGCATTCAACAAATTCATGACGCGTGAAAAGCTAGTTGTGGATGCTTCGAGGGCATTTTCTTGCAGTTATATTTATACCAATTTGCTTGGTAATGAGGCGGGTAGGGCCATTTATGATGGAGATGCGATGATCGCTTCCAATGGTGATCTGCTGGCATCGAGCCCGCGGTTCAGCTATGAAGATTTCCTGATCACAACGGCGGTCATTGACACAGAATATACGCGACTGAGCCAGGTTCAGAGCAAAATTGCGGTTGCTAACAAAGACCGAACATGGCGTGTGGCGGGGCGTTTTGATTTCCCTGAAATTGAGCCGGTGTTGCCACAGGTTCCTGACATTGAGCCTTTTGAAAAAGGCGGTGCGATCAAGGAAGAAGAGTTTGCACGAGCTGTTTGTCTCGCCTTGTTTGATTATCTGCGGAAAAGCCGTTCCAATGGTTTTACAATCTCGCTTTCCGGCGGCGCAGATTCCTGCGCTTGCACTGCATTGTGCGGACTCATGATCCGGTTGGCCGACGAAAGCATTGGTATGGAGCGGTTTAAGAAGAAATTGGACTATATCAAAGAAATTCAGTCAGCTAAAACAGAGGAAGATCTGGCTTTGGCTTTGATTCATAACATTTACCAGGGAACCGAGAACAGCTCTACGGATACGCTTGAATCGGCGCAGTCGCTGGCGGAATCCATTGGTTCTACTTTTTATAATATTCATATCAATGGCCTTGTCGAAACGTACAAAGGCTTGATTGAAGATCAGATTGGCAGGAAGTTAACCTGGGAGCAGGATGACATTGCGTTGCAGAACATTCAGGCGCGCGTGCGTGCTCCGAGCGTGTGGCTGCTGACCAATCTGACGAATCATTTGCTCTTATCCACATCCAACCGCTCCGAAGCGGCGGTGGGTTATGCTACTATGGATGGTGATACGGCAGGCAGCATTAGTCCGCTGGCCGGGATCGACAAACATTATTTGCGCCAATGGCTGCGCTGGCTGGAAACGGCTGGTTGTGAGGTGAAAGGCAAGCACATTAAGATCGAAGGGTTGAAAAAAGTGAACAGCTTACAGCCCACTGCCGAGCTGAGGCCGCTTGCTCAAACGCAAACCGATGAGGTCGACCTGATGCCTTATGAATTCTTGAATGCGTTGGAAAAACTGGCTATCAGGGACAAAAAGTCGCCTTTGGAAGCCTATCGTAATTTGCAGGTGCGTTATAAAGGGATTTATTCTACGGAGCAGCTGCTGGCCTGGACCGAGCGCTTCTTCAAGCTTTGGAGCCGGAACCAGTGGAAACGTGAGCGTTATGCGCCGTCATTCCATTTGGATGATCTGAATCTGGACCCAAGGAGCTGGTGCCGCTTTCCGATCTTATCTGGTGGTTTTGAAAAAGAACTGGCGGAACTGCGCGAGTTTGTCAGCGGCGCGGCCATTCAGAACGGCAGAAAGCGGATTGGTTTTTAATTAATTACAAAACCGGATCCCTGCTTGCACGCCGACCCAGCCATAGGTTTTGCGGGAGTCGTCTGGTCTCCCGCCGAGCCAGATTGGGCTGAGGCCTCTTGATTTTTCTGTGTCCATGATGCCGGAATGCTTGCTGGTAAGCAGGTTAACGGACGGGCCTGCAAATAACGCAAACTTCCTCCCCAGCTTTTTTTCAACGGCAATACTTGCTTTAAAAAGGCCTGTTCCGACGTCTTCCAGAGGTTCGTCTTTGAATAGGACCAGGTTTGCGGTCAGGTCCGCGTTGATGCCCCAGCCTTTGCCCAGGTTTTGGGCTGTTCCGAATCCGTAGCCTAATGTTAAGAGCGGCTTGTCGTTAGCAAATCCGTTGGTTCCCAGGCTGAAAATATTGTAAAACAAACTGACGCCTGTTTTAAAGGCAGTGTTGAAATAGTTGAATTCATCCGTTGAGAATTCGTAGCGCCGGTAACCATTGGTGCGGACATAACTGAAAATCCCGAAAGGCGTCGTGGCAGATGAATCCGCATAATTTACAAAGCCGATCTGGTGGCCGCTGCGGACGGTATGCGCATAATTGTAACCTGCGGAAAGCTGGTATCCTTCCAATGATCCAACGACCACATTACCCACGCCGGCAACCTGAAAACCTCTCAGATTTCGGCCGATGTAATTAATGAAATTTGTTCCCTGAAAACCATGAATGCTTCCTAGTGTAATGTTCAAAAAGTTGGCATATTGGAAGCCGCTCACATCCTTGCCTACAATGTTGCTTACGCCAGCCAATTGAAATCCATTTACATTGCCCCGAACAACATTCAGTAAACTTCCGACTTCCAACTTGTTCACGCCTAGCGAATAACCGGCGATCAGGTTAATAGAATAATCGTTGATAATGTTTCCGCTCAGCTCATGATTTGTCCCCAAAAACGGTAAGATCGACGCCTGAAAAGGCCGATATAATGTATCCTGAATGTTGCGCGTATGAATGGCCTGCTTTGCAGAGGCGAATGCACTTACAAAACTGCTCTGAACTTTGCGGTAAGTGGTTTTAAGCTTCTCGGATTCCCTGGCAAGATTGAATTCTGGCCGGCTGGCGGCAACTCGTTCTGTAACCGTGTCTGGCTCGAAATTGGATTCCGAAACGATCTCAAACTGCGGGATTGCCACCTTATGATGCAGCGAATCCATCATTGAAACTGCGCGTGCCGCCTTTCCTGAGAGCGGCTTTAATGTGTCTGGGTTAAGCTTGATTTGTAAATATTTATCCTCCCTGCTCGCAATTGAAATGGTTTTGCCAATGTAATCCTCTTTCCTGACTTCCAGCCGAACGGCCGACAACGAAACCGGCAGGCGGATTTTGTAATAACCATATTGATTACTGACGGCAGAAGCTAATGTTGCGGACTCATAAATACTCGCATTAGCCAGCTTTCTGCCCGTTTTATTGTCGATAATGTAGCCGTTCAGATTGAAGTTTTCGGGCTTTTCATCTTTTGGCGCTTCGACTTTTTGAAGAATAATATATCTGCGACGTTCTCTGAATGAGACTTTATTTTTGAAAATAGCTGTCAGAATTTCCCTGACACTCAGGTTATTGGCCTGTATAGTAACCCTTCCCTTAACGTCTATCATATCCGGGCTGTACGAAAAGCTGAAACCGCCGAGGTCGCCGATTTTTTGCAACGTTTCGTCCAGCGGACGGTTGGTAACATTCAGCGAGATCTTTTTTTCGAGTAATTCCTGAGCTGAGGCGGCACCGGCCAAGAGCAAAAGCCAGGCTAATGCAATGCTTGCTTTATGTTTTAAAAAACTATTGGCAGCCATTTCCGTCAAGCCAGTAAGTTTTTCCCTCTTTTCTCAGATCAAGATCCAATGTTTCCGCAATAACCGAAAGCGTTGCATCCAAAGGTTCTTTTTCAAAACGGATCGTCAGTCTGCATTGCGCGATCTGCTGATTGGAAAGGCGTACATCCACATGGTAACCGTCACGGATAGAATTGATTACCTCGTTGAGATCAGCCGCATTGAAATCATAAACCTGCGTATGATAACTCATCATATTCCTATTTGCTTCCATACTTCTGATCGTGTCATCAAGCACTTCGGCGCCTTGCCCTTTTATTAGCCGGATTTTCCTGGAAGCCTTGCTAACTTCCACTTTCCCAGTCGAAACATCCACGCGGACAGGCGCTTCTTTGTAAGCTTTCACATTAAATGATGTTCCCAAAACACGGATTTCCGTTCCGTTTGCATTGATTACGAAAGGATGCGCGGCATCGGGCTTTACATCAAAAAATGCTTCTCCCTGCAAGGAAACGGTCCGCAAATCGCCATCGAAATCGGCGGGATAAGTCAGGGAAGAATTATAGTTTAAGAAAACCTTGGTTCCATCGGGCAACACGCTGTCACTGGTGTTGTTGGTGGTGGCAATGCGCTGCGTTTCAGCGGATTTAGTGGATTGGAAATGAGACCATCCAAATGCCAGCAATGCCAAAGCGATCATTGCAGCAGCCCACATGGTTACCGGGAATTTTCGTTTGGAATGTGTGGGAATAAATTCAATTTCACGAGCTTCCGGTTTTGGAATTTCCGGCGAAACGGCAGGGGCAGGCTTGGTCATTTTCGCCTTCATCTTGTTCCAGGCTGCATCCGTATTGACCGGGAAGCTGGTTTTTGCGGCGTGTGCAGAATGGTCCCAGATGAGCCTGTAAGTGGCCAGTTCGCGTTCGTTATCAGGCGATTGTGCCAGCCAGGCATTTACTTGTTCTATTTCTTTTTCGGATGCGGTTTCAGCCAGGTAACGTGCTAACAGCTCCTCCGAAATGTTGTCATGAGATAAGTTCATGTTTACGATCTGGTTAGCTGTTCAACAATAAAATAGACCGGCCAAAGCATTCCGGGCAGATAATCTGCAAGTTCAATGCGTAAAATTTTAAGCGCCTTACCAATCTGGTTTTCAACTGTTTTGATTGAAATGCCCAGTTGTTCTGCGATTTCGTGGTATTTCAGTTCTTCAAAGCGGCTAAGCCTGAATGCTTTCTGACATTGTTCCGGTAATGTGCTCACTGCTTTTTCAATTCGTTCTTCCAGTTCATTTGCGTGGATCACTTCTGTTACCGATTCATAGGATTGAGTCCCGAAATTCAATGTGTGTTCCTTATGCACCTGCCGCACCGACGCATGCTTGAAGCGGTTGAGGCAATGGTTGTGAACAGCACGATAGAGGTAGGATTTCAATGATAATGTAATTTCAAGATCTTCCCTTTTTTCCCAAATCGTCAGAAAAACCGTCTGCACAACTTCCTCCGACTCTTCTTCATCTTTGAGAAGGGTGCAGGCATAGTTGCAGAGCCGCTGATAATATTGTCGGAAAGTCTGCTCAAAAGCTTGTTCATCGCCCCGCCTTATGGCTTGGACAATATCCGGGTCGGTAGCGTACACCAAATTGTATTTTTGATTTTCGGTCAAAAATAAAAAATCTCCGTCGATTAATGGTTTCCGATAAAGAAGAGCGGTCGCTGCCAAGTTTAAGTCGCTTTTCACTGAGACAACCAACCGCCTGATTTCCCCTATTTCAAATTATTTTTTTTCTGGATAGGGGGAATCAAGAAGTCACATGTCATGGATAAAAGACGCCAATGAACGTCTATTAGCCATATTCTTAAATTTTATTTATTAGCCATGAAACAATTATTTTTTTCCATCACGCTTGCGCTCATTGCATTTGTTTTCCAATCCTGTGTTTATGTGGACTCCCAAGACGACATTTCTCCACGCGGCGAAGGCACCAGGACTTACGATTTCCGTAATTTTGATGAACTGGAAATGGGCGATGCTTTTCGCGTAAATGTGATTGCCGGAAGTTCTTTTTCTGTTTCTGCAAAAGGCGAGCTTAATGATCTGGACGATCTTGATTTATTTGTGGAAGACGGGAAATTGCATGCGCGTTACAAAAATGGATATCGCAATCGCCGCGAGCCGATGTACATTGACATTACAATGCCGGACATTCAATCCGTCAATTTCTCGGGCGCAGTAAAGGCCAAATTGGTTGGGTTTGAAAATCTTCCAGGACTTGATTTTGAATTATCGGGTGCTTCGAAGGTGGAATTTGAAGGCTCCGGCCGTGAATTTAAGTTTGATCTTTCGGGTGCATCTCAGCTTTTTCTGGTTGGCGAAGGAAAATATCTTGATGGCGATCTTTCGGGAGCCTCTCAGCTGGATGCATTTGAACTCATTACCCAGGAGTCAGACCTGGAATTGTCAGGAGCGAGCTCGGCACGGGTTTGCGTTTCAGAATTTCTGAAAGTGGATGCGAGCGGCGCCAGCAATGTGCGCTATAAAGGCAATCCGAATGTGGACAAGAAAACGTCGGGCGGCAGCACAGTCAGGAAGGAATAGTTTATTTGATCATGCCATATTTGGCACGCGCCTGAGCTTTGGACATGCCGTCAAAATGCCACCATTCCGTTGTATTCGTTTTGAAACCGGCCTGGTTCATTGCGGTTCTTAAAATCTGCCGGTTGCTGATCTGCTGTTGGGTCAGCTTCCCTTTTTTCAACATTTCCTGCTCGGAGCGGGGATAGGCCAGGGGGCCAAAGAAATCATATTTGGTCCCCATATCCAATGGTTTTCCTTTTCCGTCAACCACTGTCAGGTCCACCGCGCAGCCAAAGTTATGATTCGAGCCGATCTTGGGATCTGCGACATACATTTTCTTATTTTTGGCGGGAATTTTCAGATTGTCCAATGCGTCCCATAATGCATATTGCACGGAATTGGGGCGCGCTGCGTCGTAAACAAGTAATGTGTAATCCGGATGGTTTTTTCTTATAAGCGCATTGGCCTTAACTAGGCGCTTGGCCATTTCCGGTTGCAGGTAAGCGCGGTTCAGGTCTCCGTAAACGTCTTTACCTACAAAATTGTCTGTGGTCGAATATTTCAGCTCAACCTTAATGTTCGGATCCAGTTTTTGAATGTCCACCAAGCCCTGCTCGATCATTTTCTGCTCAATAGCAGGAATTTTTACATCCCTAACTGATTCTTTTTCTGCTTTTTGCGCAAAGCTTTGACCAGATATGAAAAGGGAAATGAGCAGAGAGCAAGTGATTTTAATAGGCATAAAAAAATGAATATCGTTGCGATAGGCTGCAAAGATATTCATTTCTATACTTCTGGCCTTCTCAGTAGCGCTTGATGTTGACGCTGGTCAGACCGCCTTCGAAGTGGATAATGATCTTTTTGGAGGCGCTTTCGAAATCCGGAGAACGGTAAAGCCCATTGCTGATTTTATCCAGATCATCCATGTTTTTGGCATTCAAAGCGCCATCCATACGCATTTCGCAGCCGACCGAACGAGGCAGTTCCAACGTTACGGAAGCAACGCCTGCTTCGATATCAATGTTGGAAGTGGTCATTTTGTCGCCCATTTTAATATCCATATCGGCGACGCCAGTACTTACTTTCAGTTTTTCAACTTTGTAATTGCTGAAATCAAAATCGCCTTTTCCGGCGCCAATGCCCAGGTCAATATTCCATACCGGGCGCTCATTCAGATGAATGTTTGCCTGATTTGAGATTTCTCCTTCCTTGATCTTTACATTGCCTTCTTCCATTTTAAGGTTGACAGTTGCAGAATTATCAAGCTTGTTAATGGATGTGTTTGACAAAAAACCAACAAATGTGCTCTTCGTTTTGGCTTCGAAAAGTTTCTGGGTGTTGCCGTTCAATGTGAAAGATCCGGCGCCGCCTTCAAGATGAAAATTGGCTTTTTGAATAAAATCCTCCATTTCATACTTGTAATTGCCATTTATCGGCTTTTTGCCATCCCGGTTATCACGGTCATTTTCATAATCTTCGTCCCGATCTTCGTGATTATCGTTGTCATGATCATTGTGGTCGTTGTCGTTATAACCAAAATTCCGGTCATCATCGTCGTCGTCGTTCCAGTTCCAATCCCAATTGTCGGCGTGCCGGTCAAAGGCCTTGTCTGTTTTGTTAACAATGCCGCCAAACACTGCGAGCGTGATCAACAGGCCGATCAGTCCTCCTAATCCTCTGTCTTCATTGCCTTTGGCGATTAGCAATGCACCTGCAATAATTAGTAAAACAGGCCAGTAAGGAAGAATCTCGTCCCAATTAACGTTCAGGAGATTCATATTCCGAAGCAGCCAGAGCATTCCAAATATGATCAGCAATCCACCCCAAACTATACCACGTGAGTTTTTCATCGTCTTAAATGTTTGAACGGTTGGAAATATCAGAACTCAAATAATTACGCAAAAGCAAAAGAGCACCGGTGGTGATCAGGATAATGGGCCAGAAAAAGCGGCCAAAATCAAATGCAGTCAGTTCTTCAATTAAGAAAAGAGATCCGGCAATGATGAGGATAACACCCCAAAAAATGTTTCGAAAGTTCATGGCTATGTATGGTTAATGGTGTTAAATCGAAGAATATTAAACTCAATAAACTAGTTCACTTTAATCACCTGATCATCCTCGTCATCCGGTTTCCTGGCCTCCGGATCTTCCGGAAAGTGCGTGGTGGTCGTGGTTGTTGCGGATGATGGTGTGAAAGGTGTATAAGGCTGTGGTTCAGGATCTGGCGCGATGGGATCAACCGGCGGTGGAGGCGTTGTAGGATACACCGTTGTATTGCCATGATGCTCTTTATCGCGTTGGCGAAGGATCAGAAACGCGCCGATTGCGATCAGAACGATGGGCCAGAAATATTGTTTAAACTGATACCAAAGCGGGAAATCGTCCACCAGCATCACAGCTCCGAAAAAGATCAGGACACCACCCAGAACCATCACAGTCTGATCGGATTTCTTCTTGTCCCAAACCGGGTCGGAAGGCGTGTTAGGCGTTGGATCGAATGACGTATTGGTTGTGTAGATTGTCCCGGCCGGTCCCGTAGGCAGCACTGCCCAGAGAATGATGTAAATAAATGCTGTCATTCCGAATGTGGGTGGAATAGGGAGCAGCAGCATGACAACAAGCAATACTCGTACTATTACAACGTCTATATTAAAATATTGAGCAATTCCGGAAGCAACTCCTCCTAAAACTGCCTGGTCAGGTATGCGATGCAATTTCTTTTCCATGATTAGCTTAGCGTTTATTTGTAATCAAAGGTAGTAGGTAATGCAAGATACTGCAAACCGGAAAATTATTATCGGCGGGAGGGCGTGTTGAGCGGGTTTTTTTAAGGAAAGCCTTTAATTATTGGCTTATAAGTGGACTTTTTAAGGACTTATTGTTCTTCCAAAGCTTCAAGAATGTCCATCATGGAACCGAAATCTTTGTAACCCGGACGGATTTCTTCGCTTCCGCGCAATGCAATGCCAATGTTTGGGAAAAGTTCGGTTAATGCGCTTACGGTATATTCATTGTCCAGGCCAAAGCCGATCAGGATCGGATATTCACCCGCCAGGTTGCCAAGCACTTGCATCCAGTTTTCTGTTAATTCGGCTTCGTTGTCGCTTTCGAGCAGGAAATGGGAAATTTCTCCCTCGTAACGGCTTAGTATAGAATTGATTTCGCCTGCTTCGTAAAGGTCTACGCTGATTCGGAGGAGCAGCGGCAGATTCAGCTCGCTTTTGAGATAATTTAAAAGCCCGGGTGATTCCACTTGCACAGAATGTACGGGATACAGCGCCAGTGCTTCAATAATCTTGGCAGGATCCGTTTGCGCAGTTTCCGCAATAAGGTTCACGCCGGCCAGCCAGGAACAAATGTCTTCGAATTTTTTGGGAGAAATATAATTGGGAGAATCTTCGTCAATCGAAAAACCAAGCATTTCAACACCCATCCCCGCACAATAACGCGCATCGGACAAATTAGTAACATTGCTGATTTTTACTGTTCTGGTAAGCATTGCGGGGTATTTAATTAGTTCGTTGAGATCAATTTTCAATGTATCCAGCATGGAGTTGTTCGACAGGGAATATCAAATCCCAATCTTCACCCCATACCAAGGTTCCTTTTTCTATCTTAAAATTCTTAAAACGCTCATTGACTTTGAACTGGTTATGCTGCGGATGCGGATTAGACACCAAGAAATCTTCGAAGTCCACAACCTGTTGCGTACCATCACTGAATTTGACTAAGATTTTATACCCAGACAAATACTCAGCAGCGATGACGTGAATGTGTAAAGTCATAGCTTTTTGGTTATCCTTAACGTTGACACTTTCTTTTTTAAAACAAAAAAATCCGTCCAGCGATTTACGATTACTTCTGCGTAAGCTTCAATAACTTTTCGCGCCTCTTTGAATTGAACCGCAGGCAAGCCTTCGATCCCCGAAACTTCCCGCACCCTTACGTCCTTCAATTTGCCCTCTTCAAAGAAAATTTCAAAAACCGTTTCGTACTCATTGTAGGAAACATGCACATGAATAGGCAGGTGATCGTTTGAATAGAAATAAAAAACTATTCCGAAATATTCCAGGATTTTAGGCATATCAATATCATAGTGTGTTATTCAAAATTACTCAAAAGATTCTAAAAATAAGGACAACGACTTCGAGATGGTTTAGGTCTGTGGTCATTGTCCTTTGGTTAAATCCTAAACAAATGCTGTTACTTAGCCGAAAACCGGTATTTGGTTGTGCTTTGGTAAGTTTCTCCTGGTTTTAGTTCCGTGGAAGGGAATTGGGGTTGATTTGGGGAGTCGGGGTAATGTTCTGTTTCCAGGCAGAATCCGAAACGCTTTGCGTATGTTGCGTTTTTGCCTTTAAGTGACCCGTCCAGGAAATTGCCGCTGTAAAACTGAACAGCTGGCTCTGTTGTGAATGCTTCCAGAATCCTGCCGCTTTCAGGATCTTTTGCCGTAGCGAAATGCATGAGTCCGGGCTCGGAGCGTTTCAGGACCCAGCAGTGGTCGTAACCGCCACCGTTTTTAATCTGCTCGTCTTCTGTTTTGTTAATGCCAGCATTGATTTTTGTAGATTTTCTGAAATCAAATGGTGTTCCTTCTACTGCACGCAGCTTTCCGGTTGGGATCAGTGAAGCGTCTACCGGCACAATGCTGTCTGACTCGATCATCATCTCATGATCCAGAATGTCTCTTTTCAGGCCTGTAAGGTTAAAATAGGTGTGGTTAGTCAAGTTGAGGACCGTAGGCTTGTCCGTTGTGGCAGTGTAGGCGATGCTCAATGCATTGTCATTATCCAATGTGTAAACCACTTTTACTGTCAGGTTTCCGGGATAACCTTCTTCCATATCCTTGCTGACATATTCCAGTTGAAGGCCCACAACCGAGTCCTGATTAATCTCTGTCGCTTTCCACAACACTTTGTCAAACCCTTTTTTGCCTCCGTGCAGGGAATTCGGTCCGTTGTTTATGGCCAGGTTATACTCTTTGCCTTCCAATGTGAACTTTCCTTTCGCGATCCGGTTGCCATAACGACCTACTAAGGCACCGAAAAATGGGTTTTCCTTTAAGTAAGGAGCAAGTGAATCAAAGCCCAGCACCACATCCGCAAACTCTCCTTTTTTGTCCGGAGCCATGATTTTGGTGATAATGCCGCCGTAATTGGTAATGTTCACGGTCATGCCTTTGGCATTGGTGAGCGTGTACAAATCTGCTTCCTGGCCGTCGGGGAGTTTGCCAAATGACTCTTTCGAAATCGTACTGATCATTTCTTCTTTGTTTGATTTGGAGCAGCTGAAAAGATAAAAACCCGTCAGCGCAGTGAGTAAAACGAATATTTTTTTCATACAAAAGGTTAAAGGTTTGTCTGGATATTTAGCAATTTGTTTCAAATGATCTCTCCTGTGCCGGCTGTGATTTTCACTTTATAGCAAGGCAGGTCAATCTGATATTGTTCCTGATATGCTGCCTTCATTTTTTGTTCAAAAGCATCGACGGCCTCTTTTTTAACAAGATTAATGGTGCAGCCGCCAAAACCTCCGCCCATCATCCGCGACCCAAGCACGTTAGGATCAGATAATGTCTGGTCAACCAAAAAGTCGAGTTCGGGGCAGCTTACTTCGTATTCGTGCTGCAATCCCTGATGGGTTGCGTACATTTTTTTGCCAAAATCAATCAGATTTCCTTCCACAAGCAGATCGCAAGCATCCTGAACGCGCTGGATTTCTTCGGTTATAAACTTACAACGCCGGTAAACAATGTCGCCCAGTTCATCTTTATGTGTCTCAACCATTTCAGGCGTTGCATCCCTCAGGCTCTGCACTTCGGGATAATATTTTTGCAGTATGGCGATCCCCTTTTCGCATTCCAGGCGGCGTGTGTTGTATTCAGAGCTGGCAAGTGAATGTTTCACACTGGTATCGCAAAGCACGAGCAGGTAATCCTGCATGGGGAAAGGGAAATATTCGTATTCCAATGAGCGGCAATCGAGGCGGATCACGGATTCTTCTTTGCCAAATGCGGACGCGAACTGGTCCATAATGCCACATTGCACGCCAACATATTCATTTTCGGCCTTTTGCGACATTTTTACAATGCTGAACCGGTCCAGATTCAGGTCGTATAATTCGTTCAAGGCGAAAAGCAGGCAGCATTCCAGCGCCGCAGAAGAGGATAAGCCCGCGCCAACCGGAACGTCCCCGCCGAAGGTGGTTTGGAAACCTCCGATTTTTAGCCCCTTTTTATAAATCTGCTCAATAATGCCCAGCTGGTAATGTGCCCAGGATTGCGCTGGTTTTGAAAGATCTTCAACTGAAAATGAATAAGTTTCATCCAGATCCGCTGCGTGAAGGATCACTTGGTCGTCTTCCCTTGGTTCAATGACGAAATAAACGGCCTTATCCACGCTGGCCGGCAGTACGAAGCCATTGTTATAGTCGGTATGCTCACCGATCAGGTTGATTCTTCCCGGCGAACGAAACACCCTAACTTGCTCCGGCTTTGAGGACTGACCGAATTTTTGGAAATACTTTTCCTTTATTTTATTGACTATTTCTGAATCTTGCATTTAAAATACTAGTCTGATATTTAATTAATAACCCCTGCGCAGGTTCACTTCGTTGACAATATTTCCACCATTTTCGATTGCGAAGATGTTATTAAGGAACAAATCGACCTTGCCGATATGCTCGTTGCTATGCCCGCCGCCGGTGTGCTGCGTAAGAATAACATTTTCCATTTTCCACAACGGACTGTTTTCCGGTAATGGCTCAACTTCCGTCACATCCAGAACAGCTCCATCCAGATAACCAGATTGCAGCACGTCGATCAGCGCATCCTCGTCTGTGGTGCTGCCCCTGCCGACGCTTGCATAAACGCTGCGTTCTTTCATTTTGGAAAAGAAAGTCTGGTCAACAAAATGCTGGGCAGTTCCGGGAAGCGTGTTGATTACCAGATCCGCGAATGGCAGTTCTACAAATAATTCTTCCTGTGAATGCAGGTCAGCTTCCGGTGAAGTACGTGCCATTAAATGTGTTGTGCAGCCAAAGCCTTTGAGAATCGTATTCACCGACAATCCAATGGTCCCCGCACCCAGGATGATCACATTCTGCTTGTAAAGGATCTTCAACTCACCTCTCAGCTTCGAGCCGATCCATTCTGATTTTTGTTTTAGCAGGGTTAATGTGTCAATGCCACGATACAATGCCAAAACGCCGCCTACGATGGATTCAGCGCAGGGACGTGCAAACCAGTCACCCATGTTGGCTGTTTTGACGCTTTCTTTAATGTTTACAGAAGCATACTGGTCAAATCCGGCGGAATCCAGCTGCCAGAATTGCAGCTTATCCGTCGGTTCCGAAAACCAGCCGACAGGCGGATTGCCCAAGATATAATCTGCTGTACGAAATGCTGCCAGGTTTTCTTCCTCACTGGACGTTTCGGTCCTGAAATGAACTGTATGGTGTGGTTGCAGTGCTTCACTAAGGTTGTTTCTCAGTGACTCATCCAGCATGGAATAGCAGTATATGATCATTTGCTTTTTTGTTTTAAAGAAGTAAAGTAAAGACTTTTACCTGTGTTAAGGATGCTTTTGCTTTTTAATGTTAGCCAGAATTTTCTTTCCTCTCGCCCTGAATGCAGGCGTTTCGAATTCCATCGCCTCCTCAATAATTATGCCCAGTTCATTTTTGATCTCGGGATAAATTTTTGAAAAATTGTAAAGCACTGTAAGCGAAAAAGCCCTGATAGCAATTGCAATTTGCCTGTTTTGAATAAAATTAAAACAGGCGTCCATAACCTTCCCGTGCAGCTCAACGGGGATTTCTGTTTCCTGCATAATGCGTACGCTGTTGCGGATCACCGCGTCATGAACGCCCGGTCTTGTGAGCTGGTCCACGAGCGAGCCCATATGCGGTGCGATCAGGTCGGGGCGCTCGCTTACGGCAATGCTTACGCTTTGCGCGGCCCTTTGTGCCAGCCTGTAATCGTTGGCTACGAAGCAGTCCATCAGTTCCTGAAAATGTGTACTGTCCAGACAGGCATAAGCGGCTACTTCCGTTGCACGCCGTTTGGATTGTATGGGATCTGCCAGTAATGTGCTGCGGATGTTCATCAGCGTAGCCGTTTATCAAAACAAATGCTCCGCCGGGTCTGGCAGAGCATTTGTTAAATATTTATCTGAAACTATTTATTATCACCAACCATTTCTTCCGGTTTCACCCAGGCGTCGAACTCTTCGGGCGTCAGGTAACCTAGTCCCACAGCTGTTTCTTTCAGCGTTGAACCGTTTTTATGTGCCGTTTGCGCTATTTCGGCTGCTTTGTAGTAACCAATTTTTGTATTCAGTGCAGTAACCAGCATCAGCGAGTTGTTTACGTGTTTCTTAATGTTCTCATGCAAAGGTTCGATGCCCACCGCGCAGTTATCATTAAAGGAAACGCATACATCCCCGATCAGGCGCGCTGAATGCAGGAAGTTGTAAGCCATTAAAGGTTTGAAAACATTCAGCTCAAAATGACCGTTGGAACCGCCGATGCCTATGGCAACGTCATTGCCCATCACTTGTGCTGCCACCATTGTCATAGCTTCACATTGCGTAGGGTTCACCTTGCCCGGCATAATAGAGCTTCCAGGCTCATTATCAGGAATATGGATCTCGCCAATCCCGGAGCGCGGGCCGGATGATAACATACGAATGTCGTTACCAATTTTCATCAAACTTACAGCAACCGTTTTCAATGCGCCGTGTGCTTCAACGATCGCGTCGTGTGCTGCTAATGCTTCGAATTTGTTTTCAGCAGTGATAAATGGCAGGCCTGTTAATGATGCAATGTGACGGGCCACGTTTTCAGAATAACCTTCGGGCGTGTTAATGCCTGTCCCAACGGCCGTTCCGCCCAACGCAAGCTCGGAAAGATGCGCCAATGTGTTGTAAATCGCACGCAGGCCATGATCCAACTGTGAAGCATAACCCGAAAATTCCTGTCCTAATGTAAGCGGGGTCGCATCCATAAAGTGCGTACGACCGATTTTTACCACGTTTCTGAAAGCTTCGGATTTGGCTTTCAATGTGTCCCTGAGCTTGATGATGCCTGGGATGGTGACATCGATCAGGATCTTGTAGGCAGCGATGTGCATGGCCGTAGGATAAGTGTCGTTGGAAGACTGTGACTTGTTCACGTCATCATTCGGATGAAGGAATTTTGTTTTGTCAGCCAGCTGGCCCCCTTGCAATACATGACCTCTGTAAGCGATCACTTCATTGCAATTCATATTGGATTGCGTTCCTGAGCCTGTTTGCCACACCACAAGCGGAAACTGGTCGTCGAGCTTTTCCGTTAGGATTTCGTCACAAACCTGTCCGATCAGGTCGCTCTTTTCTTTTGGAAGAATGCCCGCCTCGTAATTGGTAATGGCTGCGGCTTTTTTCAAATATGCAAATGCCTTGATGATTTCCTTCGGCATTTTATTGATATCCTGAGCAATAGGAAAGTTCTGGATCGAACGTTGTGTTTGTGCGCCCCAGTATACATGAGCCGGCACCTGCACTTCACCCATGGTATCTTTTTCTATACGGTATTCCATTTTTTATTTAGTGAGAATGAACAATCACGTTTATTGCGGTAAAGTTAGGATTGGACTTTCAGTTTTTGGTGTTTTTCAAGGATAAATGTTTCTTAGGTGAAAAGAATCTGTTCAAGACTATTTTTAACTACATTTTATTTCAACAATGAAACCAAAACTGAACATTTACCCCGATTATAAAGCCATGAGCCTCGCCGTTGCGGAGCGTGTAATGGCATTACTGGCCAAAAAACCTTCTGCTGTTATCTGTTTGCCCTCCGGCAGCACGCCGCTGGGCATGTTTGAAATTCTGGTGTCCGCCAATCAAAAGAGCATGACAGATTTTTCCCGGTGTGTTTTCATCGGTCTGGATGAATGGGTAGGTTTTGGAGCGGAAGATGATGGCGGCTGCCGGAATTTACTTAATAAGGACTTTTTAAAACCAATTGGCTTACGGGCAGATCAGATCGTGTTTTTTGATGGAAAAGCCATTGATCCCGAAGAAGAATGCAAGCGGGTTAACAAGGTTCTGGAAAACCTGGGTGGATTGGATATGATCATTCTGGGCGTGGGAATGAACGGACATCTGGCCTTAAATGAACCGGGAACGCCGTGGGATAGCTATGCCCATGTTTCGGAGCTTGAAAACGTGACCAGAGAGGTTGGACAAAAATATTTTCAGCAACCGACCACGATCACCAAGGGAATTACGGTCGGCATCCGGCACATTATGGAGGCAAAAACCGCGATTCTGATAGCAGCAGGAAGTGAGAAAGCGCCTGTGATACAGCGTGCAATGGCATTCCCGGTAACGACGGCTTTTCCTGCAACTGTTTTACAAAACCATATGAACGCAGAATTTCTGCTGGATTCGGAAGCGGCAAAACTAATAGCAGATTAGGCGCCGTTAGCGTGACTCTTTTTTACCTTTGCCAAAATTAAAATATTTCTGTTTTGACATTAGAAGAAAGGATCATTGCCTCCGAAGCACGCGTTTTTAAAACGGTGTTTCCTAATAACACCAATCATTACGACACCCTTTTCGGAGGAACCGCATTGTCGATGATGGACGAAGTGGCATTCATTGCCGCCACCCGTTTTTCCAGATTGCGCTGTGTTACAGTCTCAACCGACCGCATTGACTTCACGCATGCTATTCCCGCAGGGACCATTATTGAGCTTATCGGGCGCGTGGAAACGGTCGGAAATACGAGTATGAAGGTGCGTGTGGACATTTTTGTGGAGAAAATGTATGAAGAAGGCCGTGAAAAAGCAGTAACGGGCATATTCACTTTCGTAGCGCTCGACGAGCAGCATAAACCAACTAAAATTATTACGTAGTGATCCAAAAGTAATTTCTGTTCGTATATAGGCAGGTCGGGATGGTTGGAGGGTAATTTTTCCTTTTTCGGCTAAGGTTTTGTGCCGATATACTATCAGAATGGCTTGGCGTTCGTTCCTCTTTTCGTTAATATTCTTTGTAATCCTTTTCGTCGCTACTGAAATAATCCTCAGAATTGCGCTGGTATGCTATGGTTATCCATTTTGGAAGCCAGGCGATTACTTGTACACAGGGTTTTATCCGACACTCAAAGAGATGATTGGGAAGGACATCAGGAGTGATGACGAAGTTCAGGACATTCTCATCCTTGGTGGTTCGGTGATCAGCACACCGTGGTCTAATATGGAAGTGCGGCTTGATACAATCCTTCAAAAGAAATACGGCAAATCGAAAAAGTTTGCCTTCTACAATACAGCCGCAGCCGGCCACACTTCGCTCGATAACCTTATTAAATACAAACTTCTGGCAGATAAGCGGTTTGATCTGGTCATTTACTACGAGGCGATTAACGAGAACCGCGCAAATTGCATCCCCGACAAAGATTTTCGTGCCGATTATGCGCACATTAAATGGTATAGCGACATTTATCTGCTTCAAGCCCACCCGGAAATTAATTTTACAGTTATTCCTTATGTATGTGCGCTGGTCATCAGGGGTGTGCGGGATAAAGTTACCCGTAAGGCATATGTGAGCCAGGATATGGTAGATCCTGGTTTTGCAAAATTCGGCAGCAACATTAAAACTGCCTTGCCGTACCGGGAAAACCTCACCAACATGATTAACATATCGAACAGGCGCGGGGATGCGTTGCTATTGATGAAATATGCGTCCTATTTCCCGGAAGGAGTGAAGCTGACCGGCGAGCAAAAAGATATGGATCATTTTGCAGGTTGCCATTATGCGTCGCCCGTAACAATCTGGGGGCAGGCGGATAATGTGAAAAAAGGCATCCAGTCGCATAATCAGATATTGACAGATCTGGCTAAAAGGAAGCAAACACATTTTTTTGATATGGCAGCGAATATGCCTCAGGATGGACGTTTTTTTTGTGACGTATGCCATGTCAGCGAGCTGGGAGCACAAAATTTTGCCTCCAAACTGGCCGGGCATCTGATCGATTCCCGGTTACTGGAACATTCGGATTAGGCGGCGGCGAAAAGGTTGCCGTTGGATTATTCTTATTTGTCAAAAAATCTATAATACCTAACTTGTGTCAACTTTTGCTAGCTTTGTCGTCAATTTAAGCATATAGTGCATTCGTTCAGGAAAACACGCTATTGCCATCTGGTTTAAATATCTCCGGAAGCGTTTGTAGTGGAAAATTTTAAATAGGTAAATGAAAATTTTAGGTATTTCAGCTTTTTATCATGATTCGGCGGCAGCCCTAATTGATAACGGAGAAATTGTTGCAGCAGCGCAGGAAGAGCGCTTCACCCGAAAAAAACATGATCCGGGATTTCCTTCTGAGGCAGTGAAGTTTTGCCTGGAATATGGCGGGTTAACCCTGAATGAACTGGATGCCATCGTTTTTTACGATAAACCACTTCTGAAATTCGAACGACTTCTCGAAACCTATTACGCATTTGCGCCGAAAGGAGTGAGGTCATTTTTAACTGCAATGCCGGTTTGGATTAAAGAGAAGATGTTTTTAAAGCGTCTGATCAATGAAGAGCTGGTGAAATTGGGTTATGATAAAAAGAAAAAAGTAAAACTGCTTTTTCCGGAACATCACCTTTCTCACGCGGCCAGCGCTTACTATCCGTCACCGTATGAAAAATCTGCCATTCTTACCATTGATGGCGTGGGTGAATGGGCAACAGCTTCCATTTGCTTGGGAGAAGGAAAAGATATCAGCATTTTAAAGGAACTGAGATTTCCACATTCATTGGGGCTTCTGTATTCCGCATTTACGTATTTCCTTGGCTTCCGGGTCAATTCCGGTGAGTATAAATTAATGGGTCTGGCTCCTTATGGCAACCCAACTTCCCCTGATATCAAAAAGTACGAAGATATCATTCTCAAAGACCTCATTGAACTGAAAGAAGACGGCTCCGTTTGGCTGAATCAAGATTATTTTGATTATGCTACGGGCTTGAAAATGGTGAATGAGGACAAATGGGAAGCGCTTTTTGGCTTCAAAACCAGAAGGCCGGAAGACGCACTTGAACCGGTCCATTGCAACCTGGGACTTGCTATTCAGAACATTACCGAAGAAGCGGTTATCAGGATGGCAAAGGAAGCTAAACGCCTTACTGGTGCGGATTACCTGTGTATGGCGGGTGGTGTCGCATTGAACTGCGTTTCGAACGGTAAGTTGCAGAAAGCCAATATTTTCAAAGATATTTTTATCCAACCAGCTGCCGGTGACGCCGGTGGTGCATTGGGAGCGGCGCAGGCTGCTTATCATATTTTCTTCGGTCAGGAGAGAAATATTACCTGGAAAGCGGATGCAATGAGAGGTTCCTATCTCGGACCAACATTCTCAGACCTGGACGTAGCGTTGACGGCCAAAAAATACAAAGCCGTTTACACGCATTACGAAAATTTCAAAGACCTGGCCGGCGATGCAGCTAAATTGCTTTCCGAAGGGAACGTTGTAGGCTGGATTCAGGGCAGGATGGAGTTTGGGCCGCGCGCTTTGGGCGGAAGAAGTATCCTGGGCGATCCCCGGAATGCCGAGATGCAGAAAAAACTGAACCTGAAAATTAAATACCGCGAATCGTTCAGGCCATTTGCGCCTTCGGTTTTGGCAGAGGATTGTGCCGAGTATTTCGATTATGATGGCATTTCTCCATATATGCTTCTCGTTCACCCGGTTGCAGAAGGAAGACGCAAGCCGGTTCCTGCGAATTATGGTGCTATGGACCTTCGGGAAAAGCTTTATTTTGAGCGTTCAGACCTTCCTTCCATTACGCACATTGATTATTCGGCACGGATCCAGACTGTCCATAAGGAAACCAATCCGCGCTACTATGAGCTGATCGATTCATTCAAAGCGCTTACAGGTTACGCGGTTATCGTGAACACAAGTTTTAATGTTCGCGGCGAACCTATTGTGTGTACACCTAATGATGCATATCGCTGTTTCATGCGGACAGAAATGGATTACCTCGTAGTCGGCAATTTCATTTTTGATAAAAAGCAACAGCCTGAATGGCTTGAAAAAGATAACTGGAAAGAAGAATTTGTTCTTGATTAATTTCCTTGAATATCAATAACATACACAAATGGCTTCTAAAATAGTTACCAGCGTTATCCGCATCTTATTTCTTGGCTTATTATTCATTTTCTTATTCTATCCTGATAAGTTTCAGATAAAATTTGATTATCCCGGATTTCCGCAAGCGGACAGCTGGTATGTTCGCCTGGCAAAGTTTGCATTCTGGTTTTTGCTCATTATTGAGATCCTCAGGATTTTCTATTACGGCGTTGTAAAAAGCAAGGCAAAAGGACTTTTGGCAAATATTGTCACCATCACCGTCCCGCTGCTTGTAACGCTTATCTTCCTCGAGATCATTTTCATGTACATTCCGCAAAGCCATGAAGGTGTGCTTTCCAAAGCTTCGCAGATATGGTGGGAAAAGTATTGGAAACCAATCAATTCACTGGGTTACCACGATAAGGAGATCACGAAAGAGCCAGGCAAAAAGCAGATCCTCGTTATTGGGGATTCGTTTGCGGCGGGTCACGGTCTGAAAGATGTGAACGAGCGTTTTTCCAATCAACTGGAAGCTTCGTTAGGTGCAGACAAACATTCTGTTTATAACTTAGGAATGTCTGGCGCCGACACGCGTGACGAAGCCAAAAGGCTTGAAGAGTTTCCAGTAAAGCCTGACGTAATTGTTCTGGAATATTTTCCCAATGACATTGAGAAAGTAGGCCGTGAAAAAGGGCTTTCCCTTTCAGGCGCAGAACCTTATGCCGATTTGAAAGGCCCTATGGCGACATTGGTAAAGCGTTTTTATCTGCCCAACTTCATCTATTGGCAATTGCCTCACACCGGTTTCAGTACATTCGAAAAATTTGTTCAAACCGCCTACACCGATACAACAGTGCTCAACGCACACCTGAGAGATCTTTCCAAGATGATCGATTACCGGGACAGCACAGGTGCTAAAATGTATGCAGTTTTCATACCGTTCCTTTTTCAGGTTGATAAAAGTGCTGGTTATACCAAGCCAGTGGAAGATTATCTGCGCTCAAAAGGCGTTACTGTTGTAGGCATTAATGATGGCGTTTTGAAGATTCCGGAAAAGGAACGTGTCGTAGGTAAGAACGACGGGCACGGCAGCGCAACATTAAACAAACTTATCGCAGACAGGCTTACAGACGCGATGAAGAAGCCTTAACAATAATATAACTGGAAAATAGTATTATAAAATATTGAAATATTTATCTTTGAAATAAAAACAACGAAAGAAATGGATTTTTTGACAGACTTGTTTGCCTTTATGAAGGAGCGTAAGAAATGGTGGTTGGCTCCTGTGATTGTCGTTTTACTGCTTATCGGTGTCCTGATTGTTATCGGTGGAGGTTCGGCGGTTGCTCCTTTCATCTACACCCTATTCTAGTATATCCGATCAGTTAGACTTTTAAAAATTGATGCAGTGGTTTTCAAAGCCACTGCATTTAAATTATCCCAAATATCAAATGAGTGAATCAGATAAGGCCAAAGCGCAATTGGTCATCGTTACAGGCTTAGTCGTTTTCTACTTTATTTTCGGCTCTAAGTATCCGTATCTTCTTATGGCAGCGGCGGCTGTTGGTGTATTAAGTATCGCAATCCCCGCAGCAGGAGACCTGATCGTAAAAGGATGGTACAAGATCGCGGAGATTTTGGGTGCGATCAATGGCCGGATATTGTTATCCCTGGTTTTTTTCGTGATCCTTTTCCCGGTTGCAGCTATCGCCAAATTAGGCAAGAAAAACCCGCTAGCATTGAAACGCGAAGCGAAAGACTCTGTTTTCGTTGAGAGAAATCACAAATATTCCGCAAAGGATCTTGAACAGGTTTGGTAACCTGATAACATTACGCTGACAAAGGCCCGGGCTTAACCTCGGGCTTTTTTTTGCGGCACGCCCGATCGTAAAGTAATTGCAGCATGCCGTCTTTCAGGCCGACGTCAGGCACGTGAATGACATTAGCACCCGCCCATTTCATTGCAGATGTGTAAATGTCGCCCGCAGGAACAATTACATCCGCACGGTCCGGGTTAAGTTGTAGTTTATTAATTCGCTCTTCCAGTGTGAAAGAGGCAATGTAGTCACGCATTCTTTCGATCTCGTCCAGGCTGGTGGAGCTTTCGGAAAGCTTTGATGAAAGATCGAATAATTTGTTAATGTTACCACCCGTTCCAACGGCCTCGATGGGCAGGGAATAGTCAACATACTGATTGATCCATTCCTTGATTTTAAGCCAGGAACTTTTAGATTCTTTCCCTTCCAGAAGTCTTACTGAGCCCAATTTGAACGATTTGGCAGCAATTTTTTGCCTGTCCTTATAAACATTCAGCTCCGTACTGCCGCCGCCCACGTCAATGTGGATATACTGGCCGTCGCTCAGCGATTTAACCACAACATTATTAACCAGCTCTGCTTCTTTCTGGCCGTCGATGATCTGAATGTGGATGCCGGTGCGCTGCTGAATGTGTTCGCGGACCTCATAACCGTTGTCTGCTTCGCGCATAGCCGAAGTTGAGCAAGCCATGTAATCGTCCACTTCATGCAGTTCCATCAAAAGTTGATAAGCAAGCATAAGCTTCATCATCCGGTCTTCGCTGTTAGGACTTATCCGGCCTTCTGTAAAAACATCATGGCCAAGTCTTAGCGGAAAACGGACATATTCAACCTTCTTAAAACGGGAAATTCCCTCGTCATGCAACACCGAAGAGATTTGCATGCGGGCACCGTTGGATCCAATATCTATTGCAGCGAATTTCAAAAGTCAGGTATAATAGGGGAGTAAATAAAAGCCAAAAATAGGACTTTCAGGAACAAGAATCTATTTATTATTCCTGAAAGTTGAAGCGGCTTATTTACATTTTTCCTCCTATCTGATACATCAGCTTGACTTTCACGCCCGGCCCGGCGGACTGGCTCAAAGGATTGAGCTGGTTAAAGTAAGTGTACAAATATCCCTCAGCCTGCACAACGATCGGATACCAGGCTTTCTCAACGCCCATCGTTAGATTCACAGAATTAATCAATGGTACATCCGACTTGGCTTCGAAATGCTGGTTCAGGTACGCAAGGTTTGGCGACTTGGCGTCGAATGTAATCTTCTCTTTTGCAGAAACGGTAATGTTGGTGCCTGCGCCCGCATAATAGGCCCAGTTGTCTTTCATGTTGTTCCGGAAGGCAACGGTTAAGGGGATTTGTACAACCGTAGGATCAACCTTAATGTTATAGACGTGCAATGCTGCCGGCACTTCGCCGGGAAGGCTTTCGCGGAAATCGCGGCGGCTTTTTTCCCGGAATAATTTCTCATTGAAAAACTCCATCGGCTTCACTTTCAGCCAGCTTATCCCGGCAGAAATCGAGAATTTTCTTCCGACCAGAACTTCTCCGGAAACGCTTTTCGCCTTACCGACGCGGTCTGTTTGAAAACCTATACCGAATCTGTAAGGCACTTTCAGGTCGAGTTTTGGGATGACCGTTTCGGCTTGCGCCAACTGTTCGGTGCCTTTCACTGCATTAGCGACAGGCAGTGTGTTCGCATTACGGGCAAGAAGCGCCTGTTTGTACTGGCGCGAAGAAATGCGGTTAACCAGGTTATACTTCATTTTATAAGCCTGCGAGCTACCTTTATTGAATGCTATTGCGCGTTGCATATCCAACGGTGCTTCGAATGGAACCGTCAGCTGATCAGTTACGGATCCGTTTCCTCCATTCGCATGGTTGGTAACCAGTTCACTGTCTGCAATAACTGCGTTGTCGGCAACCGATGCATTTTCAGCAATTAATGATTGACGCTTTGCAAAAACCGCATTTGGTTTGACTAAAATTTTACGCTCTGCAAGTCGCTGCTGCACGTCTTCAGGCTCGGCGGCAAACCTGGCATCGACCTGGCTTTGCTGAGTCAGATTTTCTTTCGAAACCGCGACCAACTCACCAGAATCACCTGCCTTTTGCATTAAATACACCGTGTCTGTCTTTTCAGAAGGTATATTTTTGATCGCCTCGATCTGGTGTTGCAGGTTTTTGACGTCTGCCGTCAGATTGTAGTTTTGCGTGCGCTGGCTCACATACATAAAAGCCATCACCGTCGAAACCGAAGCTGCGGCGGCGTAACCGATCCAGGAACTGTGCTGCTGCCAAAAAGTGGGAGGGTTGTGGGCTTGCATGTAATTTTGCATTTTAGCCCAATCCTTCTCTTGAAAGTCTGGTTCTATACTTTCTAATTTCCGGCGTATAGTATCTTCAAATCTATTAGTTTTCATTTCCTCTTAATGACTTTACGGCCCAATCGCTTGGATAGAGATTTGGGTAATATTGTTTAATCAAATGCTGCAAACGCGCTCTTGCACGCACATAATGCGAGCGTACAGTGGCTTCATTTATTTGTAGTAAATCTGCAATTTCGCGGTGGTTGTAGCCGTCGACCACATAAAGTAAAAACACATTCTTGTAAACCGGCTTAATTTTCTGGATCAGTTCCAGGATCTCATCTGCGGTGATTTGCCCGATGATATCTTCATCAAATTTCGGATATGGAGCGTCTTCCAGCGAAACCATATCTTCATTATGCTTCTTATGCTTGCGGTAATAGCTGATCGCCGTGTTCACCATGATCGTTCTCAGCCAGGCCTTAAACGGGTGATTGGAATCATATTTACCCAAATTATTGAAAACCTTCAAAAAGCCTTCGTTCAAAACTTCCTCAGCCTCTTCGGTTGTCGATGTATAACGCAGGCAAATACTTTTCGAATAGCCAAAAAACTGTTTATAGAGATGTCTCTGCGCCTGGTTGTTACCAGCAATGCACGCAGCAACGACGGTCTCAAAGTCGTTTTCGTTAAAAGATATTTTTCGTCCGAAGAGCAAAGTTAGAGGATCAGATTGTCAGGGATTGAGTGCTTAATTAGGATTACGGATATTGCCGTAATTCTGTTGCAAAAGTTGAGCATTTAAATTTGTGACGATTCTTAAAAAATGTTAAAGCCCTTTTCCTGGCGAAAAAAGTGGCAAATTTTGCAACAGCTGCTTTGTGAGGAACGTAAATAGTTAGAGAATGTCCTTACATTCAAAAGACATTAAAAAATTTGTTAGGGGTGAGTTGGAATACGGCCTGGAATTTCTGGTGCCGTATTTATTTTTTCTGGATGTGCATTTCCAAAGCGGAGGAATTCTTGATTTCGCCCATGACAAACAGGCTGTGCGTGCTCCCGATATTTTCAAGCGAACCCAGTTTCTGCATTAAAAACTGCTGATACTGCGACATATCATCCACCACGACTTTAAGCAAAAAATCGTAATCACCTGAAATGTTGAAGCATTCCATCACTTCGGGCATGGCCACAACAGCTTTCACGAATTTTTCCCCCATCGATTTGGAATGTTCTTTTAAAGCAATGTTGCAGAAAGCCATCAACTTCTTGCCTACCTTTTCGCGATCTACAAGTGCAACATACTTCTTAATAATCCCTTCCTTTTCCAGTCTCCTAACACGTTCATAAACAGGCGTATAGGATAGATTCAACTTTTCCGACAATTCCCTTGTTTTCAAGGTCGCATCCTGTTGCAGATAATGCAGGATTTTAGCATCTGTTTCGTCGGGATTATACATAGATAGAATATCTTTAATTACTTTTTGAACTGATCGAATATAGATAAATAATTTGTCGATTGGAATGGACGTAGACTATTAGTCTGAACTTTTTGATTTTTTTGAACAAAACATCTATTAGGTTAAATTTGCTTTCCAGTTGACATTGGAATCCTTCCGCTTAAAATTATTCAGCTAATAGAAATACAACACAATGGTAGCAACGCAAAACGCAGACATCCGTGAAATCCTGAAAAGCCGTATCCTTGTACTGGACGGTGCGATGGGAACGATGATCCAGCGGTATAAGCTGGAAGATCACGATTACAGGGGCGAGCGTTTCAAGGACTGGCCGCGTGATGTAAAAGGGAATAATGACCTGCTTTCACTAACACGCCCTGACATTATCAAAGCCATTCATGCTGCATATTTCGAGGCAGGGGCAGACATTGCCGAAACCAATACATTCTCAGGAACCACCATTGCCATGGCCGATTACGGCATGGAGGAATTGGTTTATGAACTGAATTTTGAGTCTGCGCGCCTTGCGAGGGAAGTTGCGGATGAGTTCACAGAAAAAGATCCGGACAAGCCGCGTTTCGTTGCGGGGTCTATCGGGCCTACGAACCGGACCGCGTCACTTTCGCCGGACGTTAATAACCCCGGTTACCGGGCGATCAGCTTTGATCAGCTGGTGGAAGCTTATTATGAGCAAATTAAAGGTCTTACGGACGGCGGCTGCGATCTGCTGCTCGTTGAAACCATTTTTGATACATTAAATGCGAAGGCTGCACTTTTTGCCATCGATCAATTTTTCGTTGATGCCAAAAATGGTAAAATAGAGCGCCTCGATTCATGGAGAAATAAACCCGGCGAAGCATTGCCGATCATGATATCGGGAACAATTACCGACGCTTCCGGAAGAACATTATCAGGGCAGACGACAGAAGCATTTCTGACATCTGTATCTCACTTACCATTGCTTTCAGTAGGCTTGAACTGCGCATTAGGGGCCGATCTGATGCGTCCATATGTGCAAATTCTGGCGAAAGAGGCCCCATTTTTTACTTCTGCTCACCCGAATGCAGGTTTGCCGAATGAAATGGGTGAGTATGACGAGTCTCCCGAGCAGATGGGCGAAGTGGTTGATGGATTTTTGAGAGATAATCTGGTCAACATTATCGGTGGCTGCTGCGGAACGACGCCGGACCACATCCGCGTGATTGCGGACCTGTCTGTAAAATATAGCCCAAGAACATTGCCGCCGAGCGAAACAGTGATGAAATTATCTGGTTTAGAGCCGGTTAAGATCAATAAGCTGAGCAATTTTGTGAACATTGGGGAGCGTTGCAATGTAACCGGTTCAAAAAAATTCGCCAGGCTCGTGCGTGAAGGCAAATACGACGAAGCACTTGCCATCGCCCGCGAACAGGTCGAAAGCGGTGCGCAGGTGATCGATGTTAACCTCGACGAAGGGATGATCGACGGCGTGGAGGCAATGAAAACCTTTGTTAACCTCATTGTTTCTGAGCCTGATATTTCCAAAGTGCCCTTAATGATCGACTCTTCGAAATGGGAAGTGATTGAATCGGGATTGAAATGTGTGCAGGGCAAGTCGATCGTTAACTCGATCTCTTTGAAAGAAGGCGAGGAGAAATTCAAGGAATCCGCAAGAACGGTGCTTCGCTACGGCGCGGCGGCTGTTGTAATGGCATTTGACGAGCAAGGCCAGGCTGATAACCTCGAACGACGCATTGAAATTTGTTCGAGAGCTTACCGCATTTTGACAGAAGAAGTTGGTTTCCCAGCTGAGGACATCATCTTTGATCCGAACATTCTGACGGTTGCAACCGGAATGGAAGAGCATAATAACTACGCGGTTGACTTTATCAATGCCGTTCGTTGGATCAAGGAAAATCTTCCGCATGCGAAAGTTTCGGGTGGTGTTTCCAATGTTTCTTTCAGTTTCAGGGGAAATGAACCGGTGCGTGAAGCCATTCACACGGCATTTCTATACCACGCAATCCGCGCCGGAATGGATATGGGAATTGTAAATGCTGCGCAAATTGGCATTTATGATGAGATCCCGAAAGATGTGCTTGAACTGGTTGAAGACGTGCTGCTTAACCGTCGCGCCGACTCAACCGAACGCCTTGTTGCTTATGCAGAGACAGTAAAAGACAAAGGAAAAACACAAAGTGGTCCTGATCTTTCATGGAGAGAATTGCCGGTTAAAGAGCGCATTTCGCATTCTTTGGTAAAAGGGATTTCGGATTATATTGATGAGGATACGGAGGAATGCAGACACTTGTTTGCCAGACCATTAGAAGTGATAGAAGGGCCGTTAATGGACGGAATGAGCATTGTGGGTGATCTTTTTGGCGAAGGAAAAATGTTCCTGCCGCAGGTTGTGAAATCAGCTCGTGTAATGAAAAAAGCGGTTGCTTATCTGCAACCTTACATTGAGGCGGAAAAAAGTGAGGGCAATAATTCAGCCGGAAAAATATTGCTCGCCACAGTAAAAGGCGACGTTCACGACATTGGCAAAAACATTGTGGGCGTGGTGCTGGGCTGTAACAATTACGAAATTATCGATCTGGGCGTAATGGTGCCTACGGATAAGATCCTCGCCGCCGCCATTGAGCATAATGTGGACATTATTGGTCTTTCGGGATTAATCACGCCTTCGCTCGACGAAATGGTTGGTGTGGCCAAAGAAATGGAGCGCAGAAACTTTAAAATGCCGCTTTTAATCGGAGGTGCAACAACTTCGCGTATACACACGGCAGTTAAAATAGACCCCAATTATTCCGGTGCTGTCATTCATGTTCTCGATGCTTCCAGATCTGTTCCGGTCGCTGGTAAACTGATCCAAAGTGATCAGAGTCAGGCTGATGTATTATCAGACATTAAGGCTGAATACGCCAAGCTGAGAGTCGACCATGCCAAACGCGGCGGGGAAAAAGCGCATGTTCCCATTGCAAAAGCAAGAGAAAATAAAGCAAAAATCGACTGGGCCAGCTTCCAGGCGACCAAGCCGCAATTTTTGGGAACAAGGGTTTATGATGACTATGATTTGAATGACATTGCTAAATACATTGACTGGACACCATTCTTCCAGACCTGGCAGTTACACGGCAAGTTTCCCAAGATTTTTGAAGACAAAGTTGTTGGAGCGGAAGCAGTTAAATTATACGAGGATGCTGCGGTGCTGCTAGGCGAAATCATCCGGGATAAAACGCTTAAAGCCAAAGCCGTGATTGGTTTCTGGCCGGCCAATTCAATTCAGGATGACATTGTTTTGCATCATTTTGAAGAGCAAACCCGCGAAGTGTCTTGCGAAAGGCATGGCTCGCACCAACATATCGAATATCTGATCAGTCAACCGGCAACGGAGAATCTCAATGCAGGGGAGCTTGTTGCTGATACGGCGGCGGTTTTACATCATTTGCGTCAGCAGTCTCAAAAAGCGTCTAATCTGGCCAATTATTGCTTATCAGATTTTATTGCACCTCTTGAAACGGGAAAAACCGATTATATAGGCGGATTTGCAGTGACTGCGGGCATCGGCATCGAAGCGCTTTTGGATAAATATGAAAAGGACCATGATGATTACAACAGCATTATGGTGAAGGCACTGGCGGATCGCTTGGTGGAAGCATTGGCGGAATTAATGCATGAACGCGTTCGGAAGGAGATTTGGGGTTATGCCAAAAATGAAACATTTAGCAACGAAGACCTCATTAAGGAAAGCTACATGGGCATTCGTCCTGCACCCGGGTATCCAGCCTGCCCGGACCACACAGAAAAGCGGATGCTATTCGATCTTTTAGACGCAGAACAGCTCGGCATTACATTGACGGAAAGCTATGCCATGTATCCCGCAAGCAGCGTGAGCGGCTGGTATTTTTCGCATCCGGACAGCCGCTATTTCCCTGTTGGCAAGATATTTAAAGACCAGGTTGAGGATTATGCAAGGAGAAAAGATATGCCTCTGGAAGAAATTGAAAAGTGGCTTTCTCCTGTTTTGGGATACTAAAAAGTTTAATGTTTAAGGTTCGATTGGGAGAGTGGGGGTAACCTGCTCTCCCATTTTATTTGTCCGCTGTATACTTTTTTTGAACAAATGACGTAATTAAGGAGCATGAAGTGCTGGAAACAGGTATTAATACGCTATTTTCTTAGTTTTCTACAGTGAATATTTGTCTTATAATTCGAGTTAGAATTAAAGTCTGTTAGCCATGAATCGTAATATCGCCGTTTTCATCTTACTCATCCTTATTGCCTCCTCATTTAAATACAGAACCAAAACACGCGGGCAAGTTTCAACAGTAAGCCCCGCCCAGGTTCAATCAGTTAAAAATATAGGTCAGGATTCCGGCGCATTCGATAAAGCCGTGCTGAAATTGCAGGAAGGCAACCAGGAGCTTGCTAAGGGTCGGGCTTCCATCTACAAATCGCTTTGGTCGCACTCGGAAGATGTAAGCAATTTTTGTGCAATGGATGGACAGGAATACAAAGGTTGGGAATCGGTCGAAAAAAGTCTGGATTCCTTTGCTCAGAAAATGGCTGGTAATAGCAACTTCAAATTAGAAAAAATCGCGAGTCAAGCTGGCCCTGAGCAGGGATATGTTCTTCAAAAAGAGCATTACACACTCCAAGATGGCATTAAAGTTGACCTGAATGTTACGATTGTCTTCCGCCGGGAAAATAATGAGTGGAAAATCGTACATCGTCAATCCGATAAACTGGCCATGCCGGCTGAGGCCATTATCGCTGCCAAATAATCTCCGGTATAATCCTGTATATTTTACACATTTCGCATCTTCCAATTAATTTGTTGTTATTTTGCACCTTTTGGCAAAGGGCGACTTAACAATTTATGGAAAGATTTACGGGACTGCTGGGTATCATATTGATCCTGGGCATTGCATTCGCAATGTCGAATAACAGAAAGGCGATTAATTACCGGACAGTAGGCGTGGGGTTGGGACTTCAATTTGGCTTGGCTGTATTTATTCTTCGTACCGAAACCGGCCAGCGGATCTTTCAATGGCTGGGTGATAAAGTTCAAAAATTACTCTCATTTTCCGACAGGGGCGCCGATTTTGTATTCGGAACGCTCGTTCGCCCCGATTTAATGCAACGTGCATTTGGTCCTGGAAATGATTTCGTGTTCTTCTTTAAAGTAATTCCTACTATCATCTTTGTTGCCGTTCTGGTGAATATGCTCTACCATTTGGGCATTATGCAACGCGTGGTCTCTGTCATTGCGCGCGGCGTCTACTGGCTTATGGGTGTAAGTGGTGCAGAAGCTCTTTCCAATGTTGCCAGCACATTTGTAGGTCAGGTGGAGGCGCAGATTATGATTAAGCCTTATTTGAAAAACATGACCAACTCCGAGTTAATGGCTTCTATGACAGGAAGTTTCGCGTGTATAGCGGGCGGTGTAATGGCTGTTTATATTTCATTGGGCGTTCCGGCTCCTTATCTTATCGCTGCCAGTTTAATGGCTGCTCCGGGTGCACTGGTTATCTCAAAAATCGTTTTTCCTGAAACTGAAACTTCAAACACAAAAGGCGTCGTAAAGCTGGAAATCCAGAAAACGCATGCAAACTTGCTGGATGCCATTGCAGCGGGAGCAGGCGAGGGCCTGAAAGTTGGTTTTAATGTCATAGCCATGCTGATCGGCTTTATCGCATTGGTTGCCTTGCTCGATTATTTGCTGGGCTTGATTGGCGGTTTGTTTGCTTTTCCACAGTTGAGTTTCAACTTTGTGCTTGGTAAAGTTTTCTCCGTTTTTGCGTGGGCCATGGGCGTTCCCGGGAAGGATATCGAGGCTGCTGGCTCGTTAATGGGGACAAAGATGGTTATCAACGAGTTTGTGGCCTATCTTGATCTCGTGAAAATGAAGGAGACGCTGGATCATAAAACCATCGTGATCACCAGTTTTGCATTGTGCGGTTTTGCAAATTTCAGCTCCATTGCCATTCAGGTAGGAGGGATCGGAGAACTCGCACCGTCACGCCGGGCCGACCTGGCAAGGCTGGGATTTAAAGCACTCATTTGTGGAACATTGGCTTCCTACATGTCGGCAACGCTTGCCGGTTTGCTGTTATAAGCCCGGTCAGATTGCTGCTTTGGCATGGATATTTTTGTTTGCTGATTCGAAGTTAATATTGAATTAGTAAAACATCGTATGAAAAACGTAAAGCTGTATTTCTCCATCCTCAAAGAAAGTTTCGGTGAGTTCATGAATGATAACGGGCTGAAACTGAGTGCAGCTCTTTCCTACTACACGATATTTTCCCTGGCTCCCATGTTGCTGGTCATCATTTCCGTGTTCAGCATTTTTTTCGGGCGGGATGCCATTCAAGGTGAGTTGTTTGACCAGATCAGAGGATTGGTAGGCGCGAGTGCAGCTCAGCAATTGCAGGAAATCCTTAAAAACGCAGAGCTTTCCAACAAGTCCGGTGTGGCTGCGGCGATAGGGATCGGAACATTGCTGGTCGGTGCAACGGGGGTTTTTGCTGAAATGCAGGATTCGATCAACTACATCTGGGCTATCAAATCCAAACCCAAAAAAGGCTGGCTTCAATATCTTAAAAACCGCCTCGTATCCTTTTCACTGATCCTTACGCTCGGCTTTCTGCTTGTTGTGTCCCTGGGTGCAAGTGCGTTGGTGGATGTGCTGAGTAATCAGTTGGAAAGATACTTTTCAGAAGGTTCTGTCATACTTTTCTACATTGTAAACCTGGCGCTGGTTCTGACCATTATTACTGCGCTGTTCACAGTGATTTTCAAAGTGTTACCGGATGGCGAGCTGAGATGGAAGGAGTGTATGGTAGGAGCAACTTTTACGGCTATTCTGTTCCTGATAGGTAAATTTGTGATCAGTTTTTATCTGGGCCAGTCTGACCTTGGTGCAGCATACGGTACTTCCGCTTCTATCGTAATCCTGCTGACCTGGATTTACTATTCTTCTATTATTCTTTATTTTGGGGCAGAATTTACGAAGGTTTATGCCAAGCAGGACGGCGTTGGAATTGCTCCCAATAAACACGCCGTGCTGATTGTCAGAAAAGAAATTGATGAAGAAACCGGTGAGCTGATCGTCGATTAACAGAAACGCTTAGCGAATTACAAGTTCGAAAGGCATTCTGGTTTGTGTTCCGCCCATGTTCAAAAGCTTTTTATACATTTTGACATATGGAGCAAGTTCACCAAGTGCCTTTGTCGATGCTTTTTCTTCCTCATCGCCCATCATTTTGGTTACCAGTTCGTCAAACGGCTTTTTCTTTTCAGGATAATAACGCACACGATAATCGCCTTCACCCAATTTTGCCGCTTTTGCAGCAATTTTGATGGCATCATCCACACCGCCCAAAACATCCACTAGGCCGTTTTCCTTGGCTTCAACACCAGACCAAACGCGTCCTTGTGCCAAGCTTTTCAGTTTTTCAACAGACATTTTTCTGCCAGCCGCTGCTTTTTTTATGAATGTCTCGTAACCTTCGTTGACACTCTTTTGGATCATTGATTTTTCGAATTCCGTCATGTCGCGGGTTGCAGTAGGCCAGTCAGCATGCGGACTGGTGCCCACGCCGTCAAATGTTACCCCAAGCTTGTTATTCATGAAATCCGAAACATTGAAAATCAAGCCGAATATCCCGATTGAACCCGTTATGGTGTTCGGCTGTGCCACAATTTTGTCGCAACCCATAGCCATATAATATCCGCCGGAAGCTGCCACATCAGACATGGAAGCAATAACAGGCTTCTTTTTGGCTGTAATTTGTATTTCGCGCCACATGACATCAGAGGCCAGCGCGCTTCCGCCAGGGGAATTAATCCGAATCACGACCGCTTTGATTTTGTCGTTTTCACGAATCTCTTTCAGTTCTTTTACAAATTTGTCAGAGCCGATATTATCGTCGCCGCCATCGCCGGAAGTAATTTCTCCCTCCGCTACAAGCACGCCAATGCGTTTGTTAAAATCCCCCTCATCAACCTTGCTGCCGCCTTTCAGATATTTATCTACACCCACATAAGTGATCTTTTTCTTGTCCTCTATTTTCAAATCCCTTTTCAAATAGGACTCCAATTCATCCTGGTAACCCAGATCTGTCACAAATTTGTATTTTAATGCAGCTTTCGGATTGTCAACAGCAAGGGAATCGGCAAGTCCTTTTAGTTCAGCAACCGGAATTTTACGGGAGGCAGATATATTTTTAAGAAAATTGCCATTAATGGCTGTAATTAATTCGATGGACTGCTTTTTACTCGAATCGCTCATATCCTGACGCGAGAACATCTCGATCGCGCTTTTGAACTCACCTACCCGGAACACCAATGGCTTGATGTCCAGCTTGTCAAAAGTGCCCTTAAAGAAGCTGTATTCGGCAGAAAGTCCATTCCATTCCATGCCGCCAGCAGGATTCAGGTAAATTTTATCGGCTAATGAAGCAATGTAATAGCCTTTTTCGGAGTAAGATTCGCCGTAAGTAACGATGAATTTTTTCGATTTTTTAAATTCCAAAAGCTGGTTCCGGATCTCCTCCAATGTTGCCCATCCGGCTTCCGGTCCTTCTGTTTTCAGGTAAATGCCTTTGATGTTATCGTCTTTCTGAGCGCTTTTTAAGGCTTCGATGATGTCTTTCAGTCCGACCGCATTTTCGTTGCCACCAAACGGCCCGCCGATTTCAGCAAAAGGGTTTTCGACGCCTACTTCCTGTATCGGTTTGTTAAGGTCTAATTTAAGGATAGATTTTTCTGCTATAACGACCTCGTCATCTGACGAAAGCATGGAACCGATACCCACAAGGATGAAAAAGGAAGCGAAAAGAAAAATGATTATGCCGACAAAAGTGGCCAGGACATATTTAAAGAATTGTAACATGATATACTTGCTAGTGGGTTTTATTTCATAGGTATGTAAGAAACAAAAATACAGATTAATTGTCGCGGATTGTAGAATAATTAATGTCGAAAGGTTATATGAGCTCGCTAAGTGGCAAAAAATTCACGCCGATTTTCATGTCCCTGCAAAGTGGTTTAAATGCAGGATATCTGTAATTTTGAAAAAAAAGAAAAATGAAAAAGACGCTAATTCTCGTTCGCCACGCCACCGCTGAGGACCATAGTTTTTTGATCAAGGATTTTGACAGAAAACTTAATGACAAGGGACTGGGCGAGTCGGCGAAGATGGGGGAATGGCTTGCCACGGCCAATATTGGTGCTGATATTTTTGTTTCAAGTCCGGCTCCCAGAGCTTATCAAACTGCCGAAATTATCGCGGAAAAGTTGGGCTTGAATGCGGATCAGCTGATCTCTGACAGAGACCTTTACGATGGCGGGCCGAAAGCTTATTTAAACGCATTGAATTCTGTTTCGGAAAGCTTTTCAAAGCTGATGCTATTTGGCCATAATCCCGATATCAGCCATTTTGCGGAATATATGTCGGGAACAGATTTAGGTTCGATGAAGAAAGGAAGCGTTGCCATCATTGAATTTGAAGGACTCAAATGGGAAGAGCTTTCGGCAAAAACCGGGCAGCTGACTTTATACAAAACACCAAAACAAGTGAGCGAAACTGAGTAAAATGGACAAACCAAACAAGAACCGCAGCATTTTCATTGCCATAACTGTCTTTTTTATTGCGCTTTTCGTATACATTTCCTACGACATGTCGAGCCGTACAACCGCTCCCTGGAATAAGCCCAAGCAACTGAACCGCGCACTACCAGGCGCCACGCCCGACGCTGATTCGCTTTTACTGGATTCGCTGCTGGAAGAAGTGAAGTAATCAACCCCGCGGGTGAAATTCCGTAATAACCTGCCGGAGATAATCGCGATCCAGGTGCGTATAGATTTCCGTGGTCGTAATCGACTCATGCCCAAGCATTTCCTGCACTGCGCGCAAGCTCGCGCCACCTTCGATCAAATGTGTCGCAAATGAATGCCGGAATGTGTGCGGGCTCACATTTTTGTGGATTCCTGCCTTTTCCACAATGTCCTTGATCATTATAAAAATCATCACACGAGAAAGCTGACCGCCTCTTCTGTTCAGGAAAACAATGTCCTCTGCATCCTTGGCCGGTGCAATGTCATTACGGACGTGTTCGAGGTAAATCTGGGTGTATTTAATGGCTTCTTTGCCAATCGGGACCAGTCTTACCTTATCGCCTTTTCCTAAAATCCGCAGAAAGCCAATGTCGAAATAACAATGGGTCAGTTGCAAGCCAGTCAATTCTGAAACTCGCAAGCCCGAACTGTACAGCACTTCAATGATCGCCCGATTTCGCGTTCCTTCCGGCGTGGAATGATCGATGGCGGAGAGCATTGTTTCAATTTCTTCATAGGAAAGCACATCCGGCAACTTGCGCGGCAGGCGAGGGGATTCCAGCAGTTCGGTCGGGTCCTCGGTAATCTCATTTTCCAGCAAAAGATATCTGAAAAAAGCTTTAATGCCCGAAAGCATCCTCGCCTGAGAATGTGCCGCCAGGCCGAGCTCGGACAGATATTTCAGAAAATCCGCTAAATGTTCCTCCGTAATCTTCGCAGGGGGCAAATCGATTTTTGCCAATTCAAGATATTCTTCCAGTTTCTCAACATCTCGCACATAAGCCTCCACTGAATTGCCCGATAGGGAGCGTTCCAGCCGAAGATAATTTTTAAAATGTTTGATGTAGCTTTGCCACATAGAAGAACTGTTAATCTGATTATTGAATGAAAAAGATCCTGATCCTGAACGGCCCTAATTTGAATCTTTTAGGCAAACGCGAACCCGGCGTTTATGGTAACCAATCATTTGAGGATTATTTCGGAACACTGAAAGGTCTTTTTCCGGACATTGAACTGCATTATTTTCAATCCAATCACGAAGGCGCATTAATAGACAAAATCCACGAAGTCGGCTTCACATTTGACGGGATAGTGATCAATGCGGGCGGATACACACACACCTCCATCGCCCTGGCCGACGCCCTTTCCGCCGTAACCACTCCGGCCGTAGAAGTCCACATCTCCAACATCCACGCCAGAGAATCCTTCCGCCACCATAGCTATTTAACGTCGCGTTGTAAGGGGATGATTTGTGGGTTGGGGCTTCGGGGTTATGAACTGGCGGTTCGCTATTTCTAATTACCTAAACACCGCATTGCTAAACAGAATCTTCCCGCTATACAGCATGGAGCGGAAAACGGGGTCGTCCATGAGGTAAACCACGTGGCCGCGGCCCATGTCCTGCACGCCCATGACCAATGTGTTTTTGAGCTTTCCGGTCATTTTGTTGCCGACAAATCCAGCTTTGTAGCCCGTTTCGGTGAGGTAACCCACATTCCAGCCGTCTTTCAGGTAATCCATTTCATAGGCGTCGCGCACGAGGGTGAAATATTCCTTTCCGCAGCCGAATGCCAGCGGATGCGTCGTGTCCATCGTCACCTGGAACATGCTGCCCGGCGAAGTGTCGCCCGCGTCTTCTCTTTCCTGATCGCCGTATTTTTTAAATGTGTCGGAATCTTTCTTTCTGTCCGACATTTTTTTGGTCAGATTAAAACCCGATTTTCCAACAAAAACATCCGTTGCGCGCTCCATAGCAATGAGTTTTCCACCATTCCGGATCCAGTTTTGTAAAGCTTCCAGCTGTTTGTCGTTGATAATGTCACTATAACGGCCGTCAGGAAGGATCAGCACATCGATCTCATTCCAGGGCAATGTGGAAAGCCGCGAACCATTCACCATCGTCACCGGATAACCGATCTGCTGCTCGAAATAATGCCACACAGCGCCGACAGCAGTCGGACTGATGCCTTCACCCGTCACAGCAACCACCTTTGGCGCTTTAAGCGACACAATGTAATCGCTTCCAAAATCAGCGCCGCTGCTCACATAACCCGTTTGCACAGGCGTAAGCTTGACAAAGTGTTTGTTTGCAATAGAAGTGACAAGTTTATCAAATGCCAGGTTTTCATTTCCTTTTTTAGGGATAATCAATGTTCCAGCTTCAAAATTCGACTTATTCATCTCGAACGGAATATTCGAGCTTTTGACCAGAATTCCATTTTTCAGCAACTCTGCAAGAAACGCAGCGTGCTCGACCTCAGACCATTGGGCCAGATAAGCATAAGGTGAAGTCGCCGGAATCGGATTTTCAATTTTCTTTGACTGATACGCTGCCGGAGCCAGTTTTTCCTTCAATCCATAAGCTTTCAAACCATACAAATAAGCAAGTCCCCAGCTCGTAACATCGTAAGTTACAGAGTCTTCCAGCACCGGTTTGGGCTCAAAGAGAATCCTTAGCAAGTTCGATTTGGGCTGATAGGCGCTGATCAGCAAATCATTATTCTCAATTTTTACCGGCTGCTCGCTCAATGTCGTCAGCTCCGTGCCTTTTGTGGATGCAGATTTACCAGCAATGCCATAAACAAAGCCCTGGCGCGTCATCCATTCGCTGAAAGAACGAATCCGCTCTTCATTTCCTTTGGCCTTCACAATGTAGGTTTTGAAAGAACCTGCAGGCGCATTTACGGCATCTTCATGAAACTTAATCATCTCAGAAACAATGCGTTCCTTTTGTGAAAGCACCGCTTCCAACGTGGCCAGACTCGTCGCATAATGATGGGAAATGCGGCTGGCGAGCGTCAATGTATCATGTTCATCTTTGCGCTCAATGCCTAATCCGGCCCTTCCTCCGCCGCCTTGCTCATAAGTCACGCCAATTGCGCCATTGACCGTAGGCCAGGTGTCGCCATAACTTGGGTAAAAGAGATCGTAATTATATCGGGTGAAATAGGCCCAGTTGTTTTTATCAAAATATTTGCGGCAATATTCCCCGATCAAATCATTAAACTGCCTTTGCCAGGCAGTTACGTCCTTGTGAAATGGACGGGCAGCAGGAGGGAAATAGTAGCTTCTGGTGTGTCCCATTTCATGAAAATCGGCGTGGAAATGCGGCATCCATTGATTGTAAAGCGCAATGCGTTCCTTCGTTTCCTTCTGCGTTTGCCACGCCCAATCGCGGTTGAGGTCAAACAAATAGTGGTTAAAACGACCGCCGGGCCAGGGCTCGTCATGTTCCAGCCCAAATGGCGTTACATCCGGTGTCGCATTCTGCACGCGGTTATACCATTGCGAATAGCGGTCATACCCATCCGGATTAATACAAGGATCGATCATCACGACCATATTTTTCAGAAAATCCTGTGTCAGCGTATTCTGTTTATTCAGCAGCTCATAAACCACTTTCATGCTCGTATTCGCCGAAACTGACTCATTTCCATGCACATTATAACTCATCCAAACGATCGGTGGCGTGGCGGCATCCGGTTTGCCATCCAGGAGTTTAATGCTCTTTAAATGGTTTGTGCGGATCTTTTCCAGATTCGCAATGTTCTCCGGCGAGGAAATAAACGCCACCATCAGCGGCCTGCCTTCGTTGCTGCTGCCATATTGGACGATTTTCACCCGGTCCGCATTTTGCGATTGCAATAACTTAATGTAATCAACGATCTGGTGATGAAATGCGAACTTGGAGCCGAGCGGGAAACCCAGGAATTCGTCCGGCGTTTTATTTTGCGCCACTGCGAATTGGGAAAAAAGCAGCAGCAATGACCAGCAGAAACGTTTTAACATATATTGAAGGAAATGAAATGGAAAACGAGGATTCCAAAATTAGAAAGTTACCTCAATTTAACGGCATGGGATATTGAATAAAAAAAATTTTTGGATTGAATGTTCTGGAAATCAGGACAGTGTAAAATAACTTCGTTTTATTTCTCTTGTAAGTTTGGAATTTAAAAACCGGTCGTGCATCTTTGCACCACGATTTCGGAAAACGGAAACGAAAAGTGAAAGAAAGTGCTTAAAAAACGCGCGAAGTAGGAGACCAGTCGGCCCATTCGTCTAGCGGTTAGGACACGACCCTTTCACGGTTGAAACAGGGGTTCGATTCCCCTATGGGTCACATAACCGCGCGGAATGCGCTTTCAGAAACTTCAAAAACCGTCCTATTTTAGGGCGGTTTTTTTGTTGTTGTCTGGCGTTTGCTTTACCCGATTCGGAGCATTAACTAAATACGAACATTACTAATCCCCGCAATCTCCTCCAAAGCCAAAGTAACATGCTCAATCCGGTCCACATCGCCACGTCTCGGATCGGGAAGCGCCTGAGCCACTGAACGCATGTAAGCTTCACCAGTTCTCGTATCAAAAAACTGGTTGTGCTCAGCCAGCTTGTCTCTCCATTTTGGACCTGCCATCTCTTTGGCCCTACGAAAACGAATAAGTAATCGTTGCTTAATCGGTAATCTAGTTGTTTCCATTTGTATAATATGTGTAAATTGTGCTAATCAGATAATGCTACACAAATATAGTCAATTTGATGATATTATTTATCAAAATGAATATACTTATAATCAAATCAATAAATTTCCGTGATTGACAGGCTAAAAAAGCTTAGGGAAGTTTTGCAAATTAACGCAGTTCAATTTGCAAAAAAGGCTAATGTCCCGCAGGCGACCTATAACAGAATTGAAAAGGGAAGTGGAAATTTGACTGCTGATGCCGTCGCCGACATTGTAAAGGCCTTCGAGGTAAATCCTTATTGGTTATTACTAGGCGAGGGCGGTGATGAGCCGATTTTTACAAAGCAAGCCGAACTCTCAAATCAAATAACGATTACCAAAGATGAATTTATCGAATTGCAGCGGAAGGCTTTGCGGCAGGAGGATCGGATTCGCGAGTTGGAGAGGGAGGTTGCGGAGTTGAGGAAAGATTAACGATATTTACAATAACTAGACACTATATATATGATATCAAAACTACCCGAATGTTCATCAGCGCTGTTTACTTCAAGATTTTGTCTGAAAGTTTGCCAGTGTTAAGATGATCGAAAGCATTCAGCATAAGGGTTTACGTCTTCTATTTGAAGAAGATAACTCGTCAAAACTGCCTCCTCATCTTGTGGAACGAATTCGGGAAATTTTATCTTTGTTAGACGTGGCTGAAACAATTGAGCAGTTGAACGTTTCAGGATACAGGTTGCATAAATTAACCGGTGAATTCAAAGACTTCTATTCAATAAGAGTAAGCGGAAACTATCGGATCATTTTTCGGTTTGTTGATGGAAAGGTGTTTGATGTAAACTATCTTGACTATCATTAAGAGCATTCATATGTTAAAGAGAGGAATGCGCCCGTCTCATCCGGGTGCGATTTTGGCGGGGATGATAGAAGGTTTGCGCGAGGAGTCGGGCAGGGCTTTTACTATTACTGAAATTGCTGCGGGGCTAGGGATTAGCAGAAGCACGCTTTCAGCGATATTGAATCAAAAGGCGTCGGTAAGTTCAGAAATGGCAGTTAAGCTTTCGGAAGGGTTCAACACAAGTGCTGAGCTATGGTTGAACTTACAAAAAAATTACGATCTGTGGCAGGCGGAAAAAAATGTTAGCCGGGAGAATATCAGGCATTTTGTGAATGTCTAAACTGATTCGATGATTTAGCCGACGCTCGAAATCAATTTAACCTTGAAACCATAAGTGTCCGGGTCAAGATTATGGAAATCCAATAGCAATTTCTATATCTTTGCCTCCAAAGTTTCGATAGAATCAGCTTCTTCGACAATTGAATTCCCATTATATTTTATCTGTCCCCAGAGAGTGCTTGTACTGCCTTCAATGATTAAAGCAAATTGTGTTGTGTCAGATTCCTTTTCGGCATTCATCGTAAAAGTTGTGCTAGTGTATTAGAGTTTAAGATCTACTAAGGATACAATTCATCCGACCTCTTCCGGATCAAATAAATCAATCAACAAATCAGGATTTCGAACGCATAAATGAATGTGGTCATGTTCGCGAAAAGCGCTGCCGGGATAGACTGGAAAGCCTTCCTGAAAGGGTGCGCGGATCGTGTCGTATAAATTGTTAGGCTGATTTTGTTGGGATATCGCCATTGCATAGTCTATTACAACCTTGTCCAGATATCTTAAAACCTTATCATCCGGATTGCCTTTATTCCACGGATGGGGTTTGTTAATGAGTATCGAAAGACGTGCGGCTGATAAATCTGCCTGAAGATCGTCATAGGCGATTTTTAAGATAGCTTTAGCAAAAGAGTTAGAGATGTCAAAACAATGTCCAAGCTGGATTTTCGCTCCTATCACACCAGCACTGTTACCATGCATGTCTCTCGCCCAACTCTGTGCTCGCAGAAAGTCATTTTCCCAGAAATAAACCCCAGGTCCTAGCCAATCATAGCGATTAGCACTTCTATTAAATTGAGCAGAGCCGCTTAAAATTTTGCTTTTGACAGCTGCACTACAGCCATGAAAGCCGTAGACTGTGACGTTACAGTAGTGAAATGGATGCATTAATATAGTGTGTGAGTAATTTTAACCTTAGGCAGACATTTTAGTCTTTTTATTGATATGAGGCAACCCACCCCGATATTGTTCTGCCACTTCCCCTTTCTCATCCAGATAACCAATTTCTTTTAAATGGTCAATCGATGCTTGCCTGGGATCAGGAGAATTATCAATTTCCTCTCGCCTTGCCTTCACATAAGCCCTAACCTTATCAACCAATTCCTGTGTCATAATTCCAAGTGTTTACGTACAGAAACTCAATTTCAAAACATCCCACAACATTCACAACTATATTGTCCCTGCGGCAGAGCTGGTTAATCCTCCGGTTGCAGCGCGGCTTGTTTCCACCATTCGGTGAAGACATTATCCCCTTTCAAATTCACTTTCTGTCCGATCATGGGCGTTACCAGCGGCATGTTTTGTTTTTTTGCTTCGGTAGTGGCTCTTTGGATGGGTTCGTTCCAGTCGTGGAGGGCGAGGGAGAATTTGGACCAGTGGACGGGCATTAGTTTGGTGGCTTTCAGCTCGTGGGCTGCCGTTACGGTTTCTTCGGGCATCATGTGGATGTATTTCCAGGCTTCGTTGTATTGGCCGCATTCGAGTATGGCGAGGTCGAATGGACCGAATTTGTCGCCGATTCTTTTGAAATGCTGGTCATAGCCGGAGTCGCCGCCGATGAAGATTTTCATGGTTGGGGTTTGCAGTACAAAGGAGACCCAAAGTGCCTTGTTACGGCTCAGGCCGCGGCCTGAAAAGTGTCTCCCCGGCGTAATGTCAACCCGGAACCCGCCGCCCAGATCTGCGCCCTGGTTCCAATCTTTTTCAATCAGCGTGCTTGTTTTATAACCCCAACGCTCGAAATGTTCGCCTGTGCCGAGGCCCGTGATGACGGTTTTAACCTTGGCTTTCAGTTTTAATATGGTCGGATAATCCAAATGGTCCCAGTGATCGTGCGAAATCATCAGGTAATCAATGTTCGGGAAATCCTCAACATCATACACATCGGTGCCTTTAAAGCTGGGCGTTGTGAAATGGACGGGGGAGGCGCTGCCGCTGAAAACAGGGTCGACTAGGAATGTTTTGCCATCGATCTGCATGAAGTAGGAAGAATGTCCAAACCATACTAAAACGTTCTCACTTGGGTCTAAATGCAGTAAATCAGTCTTTTGGGAAGGAATGGGTGCACCCGGAATGTTGTATTTGCTTTTGCCAAAAAAGAACTTGATGAGCACTTTGGAATAACTGGAACCTTCTGCCAAATCAGGCGTGTAACTCTCATTTTGAAACTTGCCATCCTTGTAATTCGGGGATTTTTTGATCAGCTCCAAACGCGCTCCGGAGGGTTGTCGGCCAAACTGCGGCCGCTCCATAAAAATGTAACCGGCAAAGACCAGCAACGCCAGCAAAATAAATAATATCATAAGGGATTTTTTAAGAATTCGGATCATCGACGGGGGAAATGCAAATAAACGGGAAGGTAAAAAGTTTTATGTTTGACAAACACTTTCTTCTGTATTTTTGGTCACTATATTTTCATCATTAACAGCCAGCCATGCATAAACGTTTTCTGTTGCTCATTTTGCTGCTTTCCACCTGCATTTGTCAGGCTCAAAATCAGGCGGCTCCCGATACGAATTGGATCCGGGAAAATTACATTAAAACCGAGCAATACATCACCATGCGTGATGGCGTGAAGCTTTTTACGGCTATTTATGCGCCCAGGGATTCTTCCCAGGCTTACCCGATCCTTATGCAGCGGACGCCTTATTCGGTGCGGCCTTATGGCGTGAATAAATATCGCCGCAGCCTAGGCCCGAACGTTTATTTAATGCGTGAAAAATACATTTTCGTGTACCAGGATGCGCGTGGCCGTTACAAAAGCGAAGGCACCTTCCGGGAGATGACGCCTGCCATTGAGAAGAAATCGGGCAATAAGGATGTTGACGAGTCGAGCGACACATATGACACGATTGAATGGCTTTTAAAAAACACCAAAAACAATGGTAAGGTGGGTCAATCAGGCATTTCCTTCCCTGGGTTTTATTCCTCTGCCGCCTTGCCCGATGCGCACCCTGCATTGAAAGCCGTTTCTCCGCAAGCGCCTATGTCTGATGAGTTTATCGGCGATGACTGCTATCACAATGGCGCATTTTTCCTGATGGATAACTTCGGTTTTTATAGCGGTTTTGATGGTCCAAAAAGCGCGGATGGTGAAAATTATAAGTCGTTTTTCAATGCGGAATATAAGGATGCTTACAAATATTTTCTCGACTTCGGTCCTTTGAAAAAAGCCAATACAGACGCCTATTTTTCGGATCCCAACAGCATTTGGCGGCAAACGGTGGCACATCCCGTTTATGACGAATTTTGGGAAAGCAGGAACATTAAGAAGCATTTGAAAAACATTAAACCTGCTGTGCTGGTCGTTGGCGGCTGGTTTGATGCGGAGGATTTATATGGTGCCTTGAAGACTTATGCGGCCATCGAAAAGCAGACGCCGGGCAACAATAATCGCCTCGTAATGGGCCCCTGGACGCATGGCGGCTGGGCTGCGCCGCAATGGAAGTCGTTTGCGCAATATGATTTTGGCGGCGATTTGAACAAATATTTCCAGGAAGAGATTGAGACGAAGTTTTTTAATTTTTATCTTAAAGGAAAAGGCAGCTCTGATCAGCCCGAGGTGACGGTTTACGAAACGGGTTCAAATCAATGGAAAAATTATGATGTCTGGCCACCGAAGAATAGTGAGCCGACGACCTATTATTTGAATGCAAAAGGTTCACTAACAGCAGCTAAGCCAAATGCAAAAAAAGGTGAGACGGCGTATGAGAGCGATCCTGCCAACCCGGTTCCCTACACAAGCGTGACGGGCAGCCGCAGGAATAATGCATATATGGCCGAAGATCAGCGATTTGCCTCCAAACGGCCGGACGTGCTTAGCTTTCAAACAGATTCTTTGACATCAAATGTGACATTAACCGGCGAGATCATTGCCAATTTAATGGTTTCCACAACTGGCTCTGACGCGGATTTTATTGTAAAAGTGATTGATGTATGGCCCGCCAACACGTCGGTTCCTGGTGCTAAAGAGGGTGATAAGGCAGTGGATATGAGCGGTTACCAGCAAATGGTGCGGGCAGAAGTGCTTCGTGGAAAATTCCGCAACAGCTTTTCAAAACCGGAGCCTTTTACAAAAGACAAAGTGGAAAAAGTGACGGTAAAGCTCAACGAAACGGCGCACACATTTAAAAAAGGCCACCGCATTATGGTGCAGATCCAGAGCAGCTGGTTTCCGCTGGTAGACAGGAACCCACAGAAATTCCTGAACATTTTTGAAGCCAGTGAGTCGGATTTTCAAAAATCAAAAATTACGATTCACCATAACGCACAATACAGCAGCAGCATCTTATTGCCCGTCTTGAAATAAGGACGGTTTTGATTCCTAAACACCTGTAAATCATGAAAATGTTCACCGGGAAATTTCCCGCATATCTGATCGCGTGCCTGCTTTTCGTCGCATCCACGGCAGCTTTTGCACAAACGAAAAAGGAGCAGTTCAGGGTTTTAGCCATGGCTGAGCCGGGCGGACATCACATTGAATATTCGAAACGGGCGCGGATCTGGCTGGATTCATTGGCTGCCAAGGAGAATTTTACTATTGATTACATTGATAAAACAGATCCTATTAACGAGGCCTATCTTGCTAACTATCAATTAATTATTCAACTCGATTATGTTCCTTATGCCTGGAAACCGGAAGCTTCCGCGGCGTTTGAAAAATATATCAATGAAGGAAAAGGCGGCTGGATCGGGTTTCATCATGCCACATTACTTGGTGAGTTTGATGGTTATAAAATATGGCCTTGGTTTTCAGAATTTATGGGCGGCATTCGTTACAAAAATTACATTGCCGATTTTGCGGCAGGAACTGTGAATATTGAGAAGAAGAACCATCCGGTTATGAAAGACGTTCCGGCATCTTTTTTGGTTAAAAAAGAGGAGTGGTACATTTATGACAAAAGCCCGCGGCCTAATGTGGATGTGCTCGCGAGCGTTGATGAATCCACCTATTCGCCTGATTCAAAGGTCAAAATGGGCGACCATCCGGTCATTTGGTCTAATACGAAAGTGAAGGCGAAGAATGTTTACATCTTCATGGGACATTCGCCGGTTTTGTTTGAAAGTGTTGTTTATAAAACTATTTTCAAGAATGCCATTTTCTGGGCTGTCAGGAAATAGCTTCAAAATTTCGGTTAGCAAACATCAATATGCCAATTTCTCACTTCAACGCCTTTCTCTTTTTGTATTCCTGGAACCGCTCGTTGTAATGCTTCAGATCAGCCTCTTTGAATGTCTTCATATAACGCTCCGGCAGTTCCAGTCTTTCCTTCATTTGCAATGTGCCTTCTAATTCCACGAGCATATTTTTGCCCTTATCATCTTTATTCAACTCAAATGAATCGTACAGATCACCATTGACAGTGAATGCTTTAAAGGCTAATTTGGCCGAATCGATGGTGATCACCTGATATAATTGCGTGTTGGAGGCCGCGCGGTCCATCCAGTCCTGCAAACCAATGTCGTACATTTTCGGCCCGCTGACGGAAACGACGTAAATTGGTCCATCCGGTGTCTGGCGGCTTTCGCCCACGGGCATATTCAGGCCACGACCATAACTGTGATCGTGCCCTTGCAGCACGATATCGACATTGTATTTCTTATAAAGCGGCTCCATTTTCCTGCGCCAGCGGTCGTTACTGCGGCCTTGTTTGGTGGAATAAACGGGATGGTGATGCACCACAACCGTCCAGCGGTTTGGATTGGTTTTTACAACTTCCTCGAACCATTCCGCTTGCCGGTTCATCGCGCGAATGCTGTTATCAGCTTCTTCGGAGTTGAGGAAAATGAATCTGTTGTTTTGATAATCAATGAAATATGCAGTTTCGATCATTCCTTCCGGTCCATTTTCGGGCAAGGCAAATTGCGGACGCCAATGCTTGGAGACTTTCAAATCATGATCTGTGTCTTTAAAATATTCATGATTCCCAGGCGTCGAAAGGTTGGGAATCATGCCATTGATCCAGCCACCTGCCTCAAACCACTCGCCCCACTCGTGATCTTCATTGGATCGGTTGATCAAATCGCCCGCATGGATCATGAAATCCGCTTTCGGCAATGTCGAGTAAGCCCCGCGAATGGCCCGTGACCATAGCGAGCGCACTTCCGTTTGTGCATCTCCAAAATAAAGGAAGGAAACCGGCTCATTTTTATCCGAAGCCGTCGTAAAATGAAACCATTCACTCCAATTCTCCCCATCGCCAACGCGGTAAACATATTGCGTAGAAGGCTTCAAATCCGTAAAATTTACCTCATGATAATGCACGAGCTTTCCATCCAACTTAACTGCCTGAGTCAGCGCATTCACAATCTTTGCATTAGGCACAAAATCCGGTGAAGGATCCGCTTCATGAATCGCCGCAATTCCCTTCGCAACCGTCGAATCCGTCCGCCAGTTAACAGCCTGCGAAGTCGCCGGGGCACCCTTATAGCCCAGAATAACACGGTCAGGAAAAGGGGATGGAGGGTATGTTTTGCTTTTCTGGGCGAAAAGGGTGGAATTGGTGCTGATTAATATAAGTAAGAAGAATCCGGCGAATGAGCTTGAAAAAACGGCACGCATGTGAAATATGAATGGTTGAGATACTTAACTTACTGGGGGGCGACAAAATCAGGCTATTACAATTTGATTGCCTGAGGCAGCATGGATAGAAATGGCATTGCCTGACCATAATCCAGCTGATCATAGAAGACACCGAGGCGATTCAGGTTTTTATAATATTGGTCAACATGCTGATAGTAATATTTTTCAGATTGAATGAACCACGCTGTTTCTCCTAAATTTTCCGCCAAAAACCATTTCTCCAACAACCTTCCTGCTCTCCCATTCCCATCATTAGAAGGATGTATAGCAACAAAAACCATGTGAATAAATGATGCATAGTAAAACGTTTCAGCAACCGTCAACGTCTTTTGTGCAAGTAATTCAATGTCAGACCATAACTTATCCATTTCTTCCTCCACTTGCTCGAAATGCACAGCTTCAAATTGAATTTTACCAGTGTTATGCTCCATCACAAGCATATTATTTTGCCTTAAAACGCCACGCCATTGCTCAGGCAACAAATGTTCGGAAATAAGTTTGTGGCTTTCGAGAAAGTTGGCACGGGTCAATCTGTTCTCTTTGGCAAACTGATAGGCGCGAAATAAATCGTTGGGTTTTTGAGTCAACTCAGGCAAATATTCAATGTGCTGGATTTTGTGCTTGACGTAACTGTCCACTTCAAGTTGTTCCCCTTCGATCTTGGATGACGATATAACGGCAACAGAAGTGTAAAAATCAAATGCGCTTGTTGTGAAAGGCGTGTTGGTAATGGCTTCTAAATCATGATCCAGATCCGATTTATTTTGATCAAGATATTGTTGGAATAGAACATCAGATAAAATCTCCATAAGTCGTTGCGCCATTGAGGGCCGAACTTACTGAAACTATCAGGGATGCGCAACTAATCCAGGAAGGTGCGATTTTTCTTTTACAGTCGTACCTTTGCACCGCTTAATAACTAAAAGTCACCTTGCAGCAGAAAACGCTTTTTGTCACGCCGCCATTTACGCAGTTGAATACGCCTTATCCGGCTACGGCTTATCTGAAAGGGTTTTTGAACACCTTGGGTAGGGAGTCGTATCAGGCGGATCTGGGGATTGATGTGATTTTGGAGTTATTTTCTTCGAAGGGGTTAAAGACGCTTTTTGCGCAGCTCGATGATTCGGACATAGCGCTTACGGAGAATAGTTTCCGGATTTATTCGCTGAAAGATGATTATATCACCACCATTGATCCTGTCATCCGCTTTCTCAAAAACCAAAACCCAACATTAGCCCACAGCATTTGTGACCGCAGTTATTTGCCGGAAGCGGGCCGTTTTCAGCAATTGGAAGATATGGATTGGGCATTTGGGACAATGGGAATCCATGATAAGGCGCGGCATTTTGCAACATTATATCTCGAAGATCTCGGCGATCTGATCCAGGAGGCTATTGATCCGCATTTTGGTTTCAGCCGATATGCAGAGCGGTTAGGGAGGTCTGCAACGAGTTTTGATGAAATGGAAGCGGCGTTGGAATCGCCGGATACGCTGTTGTCCAGGACCTTAACCGATGTTTTGGAACAGAAAATACAAAAATACCAGCCTGACATGGTCTGCATTTCTGTGCCTTTTCCGGGAAACTTATACGGTGGTTTTAAATGTGGGCAATATTTAAAAAAGCATTATCCCAACATTAAAATCGTTATGGGCGGCGGCTTTCCGAACACGGAACTGCGCACATTGAAAGAACCCCGGGTTTTTAACTACATCGATTTTATATGTCTTGATGACGGTGAAGCGCCTTTGCTTTCGCTGCTGGAATATCTGGATGGTGAAAGGGAAATTTCGCAGCTGAAACGTGTTTATTCGCGCGTCGATGGCGTGGTCGTTTATCATAATGGCGCGAAGGAAAAGGATGTGCCGCAGCGCGATACGGGCACGCCGGATTACAGCGATCTGCCTCTGCACGATTACTTGTCGGTGATTGAAATTGTTAATCCCATGCACAGGCTTTGGAGCGATGGGCGCTGGAACAAGCTGACATTAGCGCATGGTTGTTACTGGGGCAAATGCTCGTTTTGCGACATATCACTCGATTACATCAGACGTTACGAACCCATGACGGCCGCTTTACTCTGCGATCGGATCGAAGAGATCATTGCGCAAACGCAGCAAAATGGCTTTCATTTTGTAGACGAAGCCGCGCCGCCGGCATTGCTGCGGGATCTGGCCCTGGAAATTATAAGACGGAAACTCACCGTTGTCTGGTGGACGAACATTCGCTTTGAAAAGAACTTTACCCACGACCTTTGTCTGCTGTTAAAAGCTTCGGGCTGCATTGCGATTTCCGGCGGGCTTGAAGTGGCTTCTGACCGGCTTTTGGAGCGCATGAAGAAGGGCGTGACCGTTGCGCAGGTTGCGCGCGTGGCGGATGCGTTTACGCAGGCGGGGATTATGGTGCATGCATATTTAATGTATGGTTTTCCGACGCAAACGGCGCAGGAAACAATTGATTCGCTTGAAATGGTGCGGCAGTTGTTTCAGGCGGGCATCGTGCAATCAGGCTTTTGGCATCGGTTTGCGATGACGGCGCATAGTCCTGTGGGACTGCACCCGGAGGAATTTGATGTGATGCGGATCGGGCCGAATGTTGGTGATTTCGCGAATAATGACCTGGAACACGATGATCCTTCGGGCGCGAACCACGATTTATTTGGCGAGGGTTTGCGGAAATCGCTGTTCAATTATATGCACGGCGTCTGCCTCGATTTTCCACATTCCCGGTGGTTCGATTTCAAAGTGCCGCCTACTTCCATTCCGCCCAATTACATTGAAAAAAGCATTAGTGAGCTGCCTGACCTGGGAACCAGGCCCAATGCCGTAGTTACCTGGCTGGGAAGCCTGCCTGAAATGTCTGTTTTTGAGGAGAAAAAAGGCAAAAAGGTCTACGAGATCGCTGAATTGGTTTTCTATAATAAGAAAAAAGAATGGGCCGTTGAGACTGATGTGGCGATAGGAGAGTGGCTGGTGGAAATGATGCCTAAGCTGCTGTCTTCCAATGCCGAAGCTTACCCATTGGAGCGATTGAGAAATGATTTCGAAGCCGCCGGACTGGGCAGCTTCGAGGAATTTATGATTTCCATGACCTGGACGCAGCTTCGCGCCGGTGGCATGCTGGTTTTGTAACATTACATTTTCAAAACCGAGAAATTTTCGAGGTTGTTGTCAAATGTTGTGAATGTTGCGGGGTAACCGATGGCAATGCTGCCAATCTGCTTTTCCAATCCCAATGCACGCGCTGGCCTGATTGTGGCCATTTCAATTGCTTCCTGCAAGGGGATTCCAATCACATTCACTGCATTACGGACTGCATCCGGCAGTGAAATGGTGGCTCCTGCCAGGTTACCGTCCGAATTTGTATAGCGACCATCTTTCAAATAGGCATCAAATTCACCCCACTTGAATTCGGTCACTTTTTCTCCCAGAAACAATGCGTCCGAAATCAGGAACAGCTTGTCTTTCTTGATCTTATACGCTACACTCGCCGCGCCGAAATCGCAATGCACGCCATCGATGATTAATGGGGCGTATACATTCTCGTTGTCAAATGTGGCGCCTACCAAGCCAGGTGCCCGGTGACCGAATGCTGACATCGCATTGTATAAATGTGTTACCAACTGAATCCCCTGGTTAAATGCAGCCGTAGCTTCGTCATAAGTGGCATTGGAATGGCCCGCAGAAACGGTTATGCCGGATTCAAGCAACATTTGGATCTGATCTGTCGTGAACATTTCAGGCGCGATCGTGATGAGCTTGATAATGTCCTTTCCGTGGGTGATAATCTCCTGTAAATCAGCGTCGGTAGGTTTGCGAACATAGCCTGCCAAATGCGCGCCGCGTTTGATTGGATTCAGGAACGGGCCTTCCAAATGCATGCCCAAAACGCCGGAATTCGGGTTTCTAGCGATGTAATTTCTGGTGGCTTCAATTCCTTTTAAAATATTATCCTGAGGCGATGTGATGAGCGTTGGCAGGACATAGGCCGTTCCGGTTTTGACGCTGGCTTGGTAAATGTCGTCAATCGTCTCTTCGTCAGCGCGTTCGGTGAAATAGAATTTTTCCCCGCCGTTAATGTGACTGTCGAAAAGGCCGGGTGCCAGGTTGGCGACGCGTGTGACGGTCGGGTCTGGTTCTGCGTATTCCATGCCGGCAATCTGGCCGTCGAGGACTTGTATAAGCTGGTTTCTTAGAATTTCCTGGCCGGTGTAAACGGTTTCGGCAAACAGTTGAAGTGACATAATGTTAAGGGTCATTTTGAGCCGTCAAGAAACAAAAAATGCTCAGGCGGTCAAAATGCTACTTAATAATAATGTCAAATTTGGTAAGCAAGCCAGCCAGATCGGAGGAAAGGAACTTGGCTTTGCGAATGTTGTTGCTGGTTGGGTCAATTGTAAAATTCTTGCTGCTCGAAAAGTCGACGCCTGCCAGATTGGTGTTGGCAAAAACAGCGTCCCAGAAGTCGCAATTATGGAATTTTGATTTTGAAAGGTCAGCTTGCGTGAAATCTGCACCGTGGATTTTGCAATTGCTGAACGCGGATTTGTTCAATTTCTTTTGTTCAAAAATCGCATAATCCAGGATGCAGCTTTCAAATTTAGCTGCAAAGGCAAAATCTTTGGATTCTGAAAAATTGATTCCCAACAACTTGCAGTTAATAAATTCAATGTCAGAGATTTTGCAGTTTTTAACGCCTGCATTGCTCATATTGCAATCCTGAAAAACGCAATCAATAAAGTCTATGCCTGAAAGATCGGAGAATGTGCAGTTGAGGAATTTGACTTGTTCATAACTGGTTTCAGTTAATTCTTCAATGCTGAAATCTTTGTTTTCAATGACTTCTAAATTACTGCCTCTCAAAATCTTGCGGAGTTGGGTTAATAACTAAATGTATTTCTGGATAATGGATTTCAGCTGGTCTGCCTGAACAACGCCCGATTGTCTCCACATGGGTTTGCCATGTTTGAAAACGATCAATGTAGGAACGCCCTGGATTTTGTAAGCATTAGCGGCTGATTTGTTCTTATCAACGTCCACTTTAATGATCGTTGCGGAATCGCCGAGTTCTGATTTCACCTTTTCTAAAATCGGCTTCATCATTTTACAAGGTCCGCACCATTCGGCTGAAAAATCGACTAATACAGGCTTGTTACCTTGGATAAGTTCTGAAAATGTGGCCATGATTTCTGCTTTGGTTTGTTAGAATAACCATTCAATAGCATGAAAGGTTTACCTGCCGTCATCAATTTTCATTCCAGGATTTTCTTCAAAAGTTTCCCAGCCCTTTTCTCGATAAATTCATATGTAAAGTGAGAATAAAGGATCGTCAGGGAAATAGAGGTCACTAGTGAAATGGCGATCATGCCCTCATTAACGGGCGATTTCAGTGCCCGAAAAAGAACCACATTCACGAGAATTAGTACAATGGCGTGGTTGAGATAAATGGAATAGGATATTTTACCCAAATACTGAAATGGCTCACTTTTAAGCACTTGCGTAACAACGCCTTTGGAGCTCGCGAAAATAATGATCCCGACTGCGAATATGAAAGGAAAAACAAGCTTCCATAAATTCAGCTCCCAGTGATGTACCAAATACATGGCAGCAATAAGGAAGATCAGGAAGGGGATTTCGAACGCAGACAGGCTGAATGTTCGCTTACTAAGCAACAGATTTGTAAAGATGCCCAGCGAAAAACACAGCAATCCCCGGACAAAGCCATAGTCGTAAGCCAGCAAATATTCACCTTTTGAAATAATAAAAAGGCCCGAAAGCAAGGCGATTACGGCAAAGGAGATGTATTTTATTTTTGGTAACAACAGAATAACCAGCCCAAAGACCGCATAGGAGATCATTTCAGACGATATGGACCAGGCGGGATAATTATTGCTGACCCAGGAGCCGAAAACAGGTGCGGAACCCATGAAAGTAAGGGTGTCAAAGGCCGTATAAGCGTAATAGCGCAAGCCAAGTTCGCCCACATTTTTCATTGGGCTGTTTTCGCCGATCAGACTCGCGATTATAAAAATGATTTCTGTATAAAACAGCAGCGGGAAGAGCCTTATAAATCGCTTTTTCAGGAATGTGCCAAAGTCTCTGGCATTGCTGATCCTGTTCACGTAATTCATCGCAATCACGAAACCGCTTAATACAAAGAAAAAGTCTACAAAAAGGCTGGAATTGATGACAAAAAAGTTGTTGTAAAAAACCGATTCCTTGAACGCATTATGATGGTGTGCGATTACGAGAATAGAAAAAATGCCTCTTAATCCATCTAATTGTTCAACGCGGTCTCTCATGAGCAGGGTTTCTCGTTACATGGCTATGAAAAAGCAGCATGACGATTTATTGTAAAAAAGGGAATTAGCTGGTAACCGTTGTAAGTTGGGCTGCAACCGGCCTTCTGGAAATACTGTCGAGATATTTGATTCCCAAAAAACGGATCATGACCAGGTAAGGAAACCAGAATGCAATGTCGAAAGGCCTCCCGCCGGTGAACAGCAGCACCATTAAAGACAGAAAGAAATAGGCCAGGAATGTTGTTAGCGGATTGGTATATCTCTTGATTTCGCGCATGGCGTAAATGAACAGGAAGAAATTGAATCCTGCGAAAAATACAAACCCGAAAATCCCATGACTAACCCAGGATTCAAGAAGCGGAATATCCAGGTAATCCGATTTAAAGCCCCGGCCGAGGAAAACATCCCAGGAAAAGAATGTCTCTGTAAACTCAGCAAAACCGCCTACGCGCCCCATTGCGGAAGCATCCGTATCAGCTGTATCCGTAATCCGGACCCCGGTTGAAGTAAAAATTACGTCCATAATCCTATTTTGGAACATGTCCCAATAACCCAGGAGCATATCCAGAATGTTGCCGTAGCGGATTAAAAAATACCTGAGCCCGATCAATATCAAAATGATGAAGGCCATATTCCGCAGTTTAAAGGCACTTCCTATAGCAGTAAACACATTGGAAATCTTGAAATGCAAAACAAAATAAGCGCCTATCATCAGCCCGACAGCCAGATAGCTGGATTTGGCGAGTGAAATAACAATAACACCAAGGCCAAACAGGACCGAAAAGAATAGAAATAATTTCGTAATGATCCCCGGTGTCCGGTTCAGCATGACCATCCCGGTTAACATGCAAATGATGCCATTTCGGGCTGTAATGTGCGGATTCCCACCGGGTTGCGCTCCTTCATTGGCGAAATTTACCGCAGCACGCATTCCCGGCGTCCAGTTGGGGTCCGTCAAAATGGAGTAGACAAGGGTTATATTGGTAAATAATGACATCAGAAACAGGATCATCACCAACGTTTCCTTGACATCATTGGGAACGTGCAGCAGCAGAACGAGAAAGCCGAAAATGAACACGTAGTTACCAATATCCGCAACCGCTTTCCCCTGTTTATTAATAAAAAAGAAATAATATAATGTAAGCAGCAGGAAGCCAAGACCGAGATTGAACAATATCACATTTGGCTTGTAAAGTCTTTTGAATAGGTGCATAGGCACCATCATCGTGAGCGCCAATGAAAAGAAAATGGCGGTGAAAACGCTACTTGCCGGCCCGATTCCCAGTGTATCGCGGATAAAAAATATCAGCGGAAAACCGTTGAACATCATCGCGATGCCAACGGAATATCTGAGATTATTAAAGTTTGTGGCTATGTTTAGTAGACTCCAATTCATCTGGAAAATCTGAAACGGATATATTGTAAATCTAATCGCACCGCGAAATAGAGAATTTTACGAACTCGGCACCAAAGATACCTTATTTTGTTGAGAGCTGCTGAACCGTTCGTTGAAATGTACAATTTCTGAATTTTGGCGTGTTCCTCTTTTCCGACAGATGCGATCGTAGATGACTTTGCATCAGGGTGCACGCGCAATGCCCCGCCTAAGCCTTCCACTTTCCGCACTTTTGTCGATTTCTGGTATGTGTAACGCGTGATAAATTCATAGTCGAAGGCAAACCGGTAAGATTCATCGAATTTGCCGTATTTTTCTACCAATGCCCGTTTGAAAAATAGCGTTTGGTTATGAATCTGCATTCCTTCCAAAATCTGACATTCAAAGCTGTATGACGTTGTTTTCAGGATTTCTGTCACTTCATCATCCGGGGTGATCATATACAGGTCACCATAAATGATATCGTCTTCCTGGCTCTTGGCCGCTTTTCCAAAACGAGCAAACGTGTCCGGAAAATATACATCGTCCGAATTTTGGAAGCCAATGTAGTCTCCCGTTGCTCTTTCCAGCGCTTTGTTGATCGCGTGCACCTGCCCTCTGTCCTTTTCAGAAACCCACCAGGAGACATATTTTTCGTATTTCCTGATCACTTCTAAGCTGTGATCCGTGGAGCCTCCATCTACGATAATGTATTCGAGGTTAGGATAATTTTGGTTTAAAACACTCAGAATCGTCCTTTCCAGATAATCGGCCTGGTTGTAGGAAGGCGTAATGATGGTGAGTTTGGGATAATCCTGCTGATCAGCCGTGTTCTGAGTGCCGTTGATTTTCAGTTCAGATAGAAAACTCCGCAAGTCCTGCGTCATTTTTTTTAGGAAGTGCATATAGTCCTGGTTCGGCTGGTTAATTAAAACTGGTCAATGAATGCAGTAATTGATTTCAATTTTGCTGCAATGTTATTTCTTAAAATCCTGTTCTCCCTGATTTTTGCGGGCTTGCCAAAGCCAGGCATGCGATCGGCAGGAAGTGAATGCTTATACTTGGTCAGCGTTTTCTTGTAGTTATCAAATAACACGTGAAATGCTCTGTTTGAAGACATTAGGCCAATATGATTTGACCACACGGGATCAAAATAGTCTAGTCCTGCAAAATCAAGGGAGATTAACGGCTCTCCTTCAATGTAATAATCTCCGTTTTTGTTTTGAAGCTCGTGATTAAGGATCGAATGCAGTCCGTAATGCCAGCCCGGATGCGCAATCTGAGTTGTTTCAGGAATCCATACCAAGGTATAATTAAGCCACAATTGATCCATATTCTTTCCGTTGCAGAGATCGAACTCAGCCCGGTCGATGGTCCTTTCGGCCCACCAGCGAAGCAATTTCGTTGTTTGCTCACCAACTTTCAACATCCAGCTGCCCGAATGGAACATGCCAATGTTCAAAATCCGCTTGTCATCCAGCAACTTCGAAGGCGCAAGCGGCTTCCGAATGTTCGGGGTCAGGTGAATTTCCGAGGAGTCATTTAACACTTCCCCGAACGGCTTAACCAACAGGACAGTCGGCGCCAGGAAAATAAGGTTTTTGCATTCGCTATGCAGCCGCAGCAGTGCTAATGCGAACCATGGACGGCAGGCTGCGAGTAATTCAAAATGATAATATTTGGCATTCATACTTTCCCAGGCTGGGATTTCTGCTTGCTCAATGGTCAGTAATTTAACATGCGGAGGAACTTGTACGGGCACATTATCGACCCAGGCTAAGTAAAAAGTATGGTTCGGCTGGTGAAGCAGAACCGAATCCGCCAAAGCAAGCGCATGGGCAAGGTTGATTCTGTTACAAACCGTATAAATAATATTCATGTGCAATTAATCCGCTTCCGGCAATGATTTGAAATAAGGCAAATGATGAATATTTTCCTTCAAAATGCCGGTTAATGCAAAAGGTAACGTTTTGTTTAAATTGATATTGGCTGCGTCCACCGCAAAATGATTCCGAACGATGGGCGTAGGCTTCCTTAAATGTGGCCAGAAACGGTTTGCTTCCAGGTCCCAGAAGACAGAATCGGCGTGCAGGAAATTGTCGCTGTGCCGATACGTGTAAACCTCTTTTTGCTTTGATTTGATCGTACTGATCATGCGTTCAATCCGGCAAAGATAAATCCCATTGTTCGCATATGCTTGACCAAACAGTCGTTTTTCGTCTTCTTTCAATCCGGAAATCCGGGAAACGACTCCTGCCAGCCTTTTGATATTGTCGTCTTCGAGTGGTCCGGCTTTTAAATAATCATAACCTTGTTTGCACCAGTAATAGAGCTCGTCGCGCACAACCCAGCTGTTCAGTTCGTGGATCAGCAAAAAGTCGCACCAGCTGAAACGGTCGTAAAAATCTTCCATTAAGAGCAATCCCGCGAGGGCAGATCTGGACTGGAAGTATTTTTTCGGAAAATAAATAACGTCTATATCTTCATTGTGCTCCTTCACGATGGATAGATCGGCGCCTTCAAAAGTGATAAAAATGACCGGATATTTATCGAGCGTGTTGAGGCAGTGATGCAAAAGCCGCTCTTCTGTGGGATTGATCTGCGGATCCAAAATGGGCACAATAACGGATACAAGCTCTTTCATCAGATTGTTTCCAGCTGATCAATGACATAATTAATAGGCATTTTCAGCAATTTGCGTACCCGCTGATAGCGACGGACCGGCGTTGGCTTAATGTAAGCGCAATGAAACTGGCGGTAATAAGCATTACCATTGGTCAGTAGGCTGTTACGGTATAAATCAAACAATGCCGTAAGATCAGGGCGGGCCGATAATTCGAAGCGATCCTGATATTTGGACAAAACAGCCGGCTTCTGAGGATCATAACCGCTGTAATGAAAGAAAATTAACGGATTGGTCTCATTAACGAAGAACGTGCCATCGGATTCCGAAAATATTCTTTCGTGCAGGTTCCAGTATGCTGCATTATAGCCCGGGTTTCGTTCCAAATGTGTGTCAGGAACAAAAACGGGCAGAAAGTTCATCCAGTTTTGGTCTACAAAAAGACCATTACAAAGATCAATAAGGCATTCGTAACGCAACTTTTCTTCCCACCAATTGATGAATGCTGTGATTTCGGGCGACCTGCTGAAAGCCACAAAACCCAGGTTATAAACACCCGTATTCAAGTGGTGAAGCTCGTTGGGCGTAAGCTGGTCTTCGATGGGCGTGTTAATGTGTGGAGTCAAAACCGCTTTGTGAGCGGATAGTGAGGACAGCAGCTCCGTCAATGGTTGAAATACAATAATGTCCGGATCGAAATAAATGACATTATGTGCTTCGGGATAATGTTTGAAAAAATAAGTAAAGTAGAAAGGCTTTACCGCTGTATTAAGCTCGGTAATGTTATATCTGTCAGCCATTTCCTGAAAATCCCGGATCTCGATCTTGTCGATTTCGATCATTGGAAAATCGGTATTGTATCCTTTTTCAAAAACAACACCTTTCAGGGAATCGACCAGCCCGATGAAGAAAAGGACGTCGGGATTGGTGGATTTAAGTGAATCGCCTAATGTCCTGGCCTGCGCTAAATAATTGATGGAGCAAATTGTGAAGGCAATTGTCATTGATTTTGCTTTTCCGAAACCGGTAAGGGTAAATATTTTTGAATGATGGCTTCGACGCTCGCAACACTTTTGTCCGTATTATGCCGCTCCAATACTTTTTTCCTGCCAACGCGACCCAGCGTTTCGCGAAGTGAAGGATCGAGCGCCAATTGAATGATTGCCTCAGATGCAGCAGATATATCCATATAAGGAACTACGAATCCTGCGTCCGATTCGATCAGTTCGGGTGCGCCGCCGGCATCTTCGAAACACACCACCGGAATTTCCTGTAAAGCGGCTTCCAGAACGACAAGCGGATAGGGATCTTCCCGTGAGCTCAGCAGCAATACATCAAACCGGTTGATATAGTCCAGCGCGCGCGGCGTAGGCGGAATGAGGATAATCCTGTCGCTCAGCCCCATAAGACGAATATCGCTTTCAATCAGCTCGTAAATTTCGTGCTGGGGACCTGCGCCAACCCATACGAAATAAACGGGCAGAGGACTTGTTTTATGAATAACGCGCTTTGCGATCCAGTTGAAAATGTCATTTCCCTTGCGCCATTCTGCATTTCCACATCCACCGATCACAATGGCATCTTTTGGAACATTATAGGTTTTTTCAAGAATGTCGCGCTGCACAGATTGCAGTTTCCGGTCAATGTGCTCGTGATCGATTAAAGTGAACGTGCTGACCTGACTTTCCGGGTAATTGTACTTTCCAATATAGTAATTGGCCACTGCATGTGAAACCGCAATGAGGTGTCCGGTTTTTTTCAGCATGAAAGTCAGTTGCTTTTCATGCGAATAAAGCTTTACAGCCATGCCGAGCTCATGCACGAATGTCACAAGCGGCAAATGGTGCAGGAATTTCAGAAAATCGCAGTAGACCGCAGAATTGGCGATTGAATTAACAAAAACCAGCCCTATGTTCTGGTGCGAGAGCTCGGCAGCAATTCTTTCGTTAATTTTTTGGGCTGAATGCTGCTGGTAATATTTGTATAAAGGGACTTTTTTGAGCAGTTTCCCGGTAAGCGGGGTGGTGGTTACATTGATATTCTGATACAGGCGCGTAATGCTTACAACTGCCTCAAACTCTTTTTCCAGCTCTCCGCCACTGCAAAGCAACAAATGCATGGGAACGCCCCGTTCTTTCAATAGCCTGAGCAGTTGCAACAGCAATAACTGGCTTCCTGCCCGATTGGCATCATGACTCACAAATAAGATTTTCTTCTGCTCCATTGCCCAGTAAATTACTGTCTCAAATTCGGTTTACCCGATTACATTCCTCTCCCGGATAGGCGCTTAATAAGCCTCAAAACTTTTCTTGCCCGGCACTTTTTTCGCAGGGTTACCAATGTAAATACCCCATTCTTCGGTTTCGCGGGTGATGGCAGAAGCCATACCCACCAAAGTTCCCTGGGCGATCGTTGTATAGTCACGAATTGTGCTGTTGACGCCAAAGAAAGAATAGGACTCCACCACGCAATGGCCCGAAAGCACTACATGGGAAGTGAAAAATACGTGGTCTTTGATCTGGCCATGGTGACCGATATGATTTCCGCTCCACATCACCACGTTATTTCCAACCGTCGTAAAAGGTTGAATGGTGTTGTCTTCCAGGATAAAGCAGTTATCGCCGATAACGCTCCTGTCGAAGATGGTGGCGTGGGAGCTTATATATGAGATGAATTGGTAGCCTTTTGATTTTGCTTCGTTGTAAATCCCTTCCCGGTTCCGGTTCATATTTCTGCCGGTCATAGGGGCGAAAAACGCGTAGTCAGAAGGAGGGAAAAGGGTGGCGACGTCTTCAAAGGCCACAACAGGCAGTCCTTTAAAAGATTCATCCTGAATGTATTCCCTGTGGATAGTGAAAGCGACTATTTCGTGTTCTGAGTCGTGCGTCAGATAATAGTGTGCCAGTTCTGCTGTGTCGAGTATTCCAAAAACGATAACCTTAGCCATCTTAAATCAGTTCGTAAGCCTTTAAATGTTCCTTAATGTCCGCCGGGTCGTTAAACATCAGGATATCTATAATTGACAGCCAAGGTACGAAAGCATTTTTAAATTGGGGATAAGGGCTCGAAACACTTTTAATGAAGTCAAGTTTTATCCCTTCCTTTTCAAATTTTGCTTTGTCATACAATTCCATTCCTCCAATCGGATTAATGTAATGGCTGGCATTTTCCTGCTTACAGATATCCAGAATCCTATCCTGACCTTTCAAATGTGTGTTCTGGTATATCGTGGACGAGGGGACAATCTCCGTCGTGATTTCCATATACTCACAGGTTCTTTTCAGGGCCTGAAAAGTTAGTTCATATATGGTTTGAACATCTAAATTTACAATTTCTTCTATCAGAACAAAAACCTTCTGATAATTGGGGGCTTTTTGATACGATTGCTGAATGGTTTTCAGAAACTTCTTCTGCCAGGGCTCACTTCTTGAAAGTTCGACCTCATTGATCAGCTTATTCTGGCTTGCATCTTTCAGTGGAATTGTAAAAAGATGCGGCTTGGAGGACACCAACACATTATTTCTATTGATCCAGCCTTTGTTAATGAAATTCACATCATCATAAATAATGAATTTATCAACGGCGTTGATCAGCTGAAAATAGCCTATATATGGAAATATATAGGGCTGCATAATGGCGATGGTCATGGATTGCTATTTAAGCTTTCTGAGATAATAATCTTCACCCCTGACCGCCACGTTGGTGATTGTCGTATCGCTTCCTAAACGAATGTCTGTGGGCAAAGATTTGATGCGGCTGGTGTCATTGATCACGCTTTTGGCATAAAACAGATAGTCAGCATCTTTGGGAATCGGTTTTAAACCTTGTTCAAACGGGTTGATAGTGACCAGTTTGCGCGAAAGATCTTCGCCATAAAGCGGATATTCAAAGTCGTCATTGATCGTAGCTAAGGCAACGGTCGCGTCTTTGGGAACGATGGAATCAAATGTCTGATAAGCCTTTGTAATGTCGGGACGGGCAAATGTCTGCAATTGAATCCTATCGGTTTGAAGCGCTGATTTATAACCATAAGCCGCAATAGGCAGGCAACGGATATTCAGATAAACCGACATGACGGCCGAAACGCAGGCCAGTCCTACAACAACCATAATGTATCCTTTCCAGACATTTCTGCGTGGTTTAAGGATCGATAGACGATGGTTTGAAAATAAAAGCAGTAAGAAAAGGACGCCGAATAAGCCTGTTTCTATAAAATATCTTCCCTTGAAAGGGTCGTAAACGGCAGAGTAGGAAATGGCTGCAAAATGTAAACAGAATGCCAGCGCCAGAAACCAGTGCACCCGCGAGCGGAAAACCCGGATTAGCGTCAAAAAGATCAGTGGTAATATAAGCGCAAAACCAAATACGCCCCAGTAAGGGTTCGCATTGAAGTTATCAAAACGGCGTTGGAAAGAAAACGGGACGATCGCGTATTCCGTTTCTTCGTCCAGTCGCATGCGTAATTTATCTTCCAAAACCACAAGCGGTTTGCGGATAAATGTATTCAAATCATATCCCCACTGCGCATTGCGGATGCCATCCAGGTTACAAAACTCGTAAGTATAGCGGACCACATTGCGGCTTCCCTGCTCGAAAAGATTGGGTAACGACCCAAAACGCTCCACGGACTGATGTTTCAATGCAGTAGGCGGGCCTATCGGGTGCCCGAAGACCATGATGTTTTTAATGTAACCTGTCGGGAATGTATAAACGAGCATAGCAACGAATATCGCGCCGGCGAGTTTTATAAACCGGTTGAAAAACACTTTCAGGTCGGGCGCCAGGAACACTGTATAAAGCATGATCACAAAAACCGATGGCAGTAACAATGCAAATGTCACTTTATGGCCAAACACAATGCCGAATGCAAGCCCCGACAAATAAAGATATTTGGTGTTTCTTGTGCTGTAATAAGTGAAAAGGAAGTAAAGCAGGCAGCTCAGATAAGCGGTCAGGACAATGTCTGTTTCTGTTGTTACCGCCTGCATCAGGAAGTTCAGGAACATTCCGTAAGCCAGTGCGCAGAAGAAGCTTGCCGATAAATTCCTGCCAATGCGCTGCGCAATTCCAAACACGCATACGAGCGTGATGTAGTAAGAAGTATGGTGAATCAGTTTGAATGCATTCTCAATCTTTCCGCTGATCAGATAGCTGTAAATCTGGATGGTCGTAAGGCTTTTGGGATACGTGTCCATATTCCAGTTCGTCCCTCCGAAATGTGCCATCGTGCCGCGCTGAATGTAGCGGATCGCACGATTTAAATGGCCGGTCATGCTATCCCATTCATTCGGCGCTGTGAAAAGAACGAGGATAAAGTTGGTCACTGCAATTACCGCAATGGTCCCAAACATGAAAAAGAATATCGTTTTAAGATAAACAGACAGCTCTTTGGACCACGAACGGAAAGTTTCAGTCCGGTTGGAAATAACCGAGCGAATGGAGTAGGAGGGCTGAGTCGCGAGGAGTGAATTCCAAATGAAATAATGCAAGCCCAAAGCAACAAATGTAGCGCCTATCCATGCCCAGGTTTGTGCGGTAAGATCTAATGCAGAAAGTACGAAACCTGCGGGAATGATGCTTCCAACAAACAGCATGAAACAAACGATAAGCCACTCTGCCAATGAAGGCTGGGCTATCCTTTTAGCAACAAAACTGATACTGTATAAAAACAGCAGGAACGCAAGCCAGTAAACAAAACTCATGCTATTCTGGTGATAAATGACCATTAATGATGCGGGAGATCCGTTCGATGTCCGAATACGGAAGGCCTACATATAAAGGCAAACTTAACACTCTTAACGCGATATCTTCCGAAACCGGGCAGGCAATTTGCCTCGGCATGAAGGATAGCGTGTTTAATGAAGGATAAAAATAACGCCGCGGAATAACATCTTCCTCACGCAATGCATCCATAACGCGGAACATAACCTGCTCAGAAGGAAATACAACCGGGTAATAAGCATAATTATATTCAATGTCCTTGCTGATGACCGGCTTATATAATACGTCCCAATTCAGCAGACTGTCATAAGCATCAAAAACTTCCTTGCGGGCAGCAATAATGTCTTTCACAAGCGGAAGATTGACCAATCCCATCGCTGCGTGGAATTCGGAATTCTTACCATTGATCCCTGCGTAAAGATAATGTTCATCGCCCTGATGTCCGAATGCGCGCAGAAGGTGCAGTTTCTTATCAAGTTCAGGGTGATTGGAAATTAATGCACCGCCTTCAATTGTATGAAAAACTTTGGTTGCATGAAAGCTGCAAGTGCTCAGATCTCCGAAGGAAAGCAAAGATTTCCCTTTATAGGTGACGCCAAATGCGTGAGCGGCATCATAGATCACTTTTAAATTGTGCTTTTTAGCAATCACTTCAATGGCCTCTACATCACATGGGTTGCCATAAACGTGCGTTGCCAGGATTCCGGTCGTTGCAGGCGTAATGGATGCCTCGATCAGTGCCGGATTTATATTGAATGTCTGAGAATCAATGTCAACGAAAACGGGCGTGCAATTTTCCCAAAGGATTGCATTGGATGTTGCCACGTATGAAAACGGCGTTGTGATCACCTCACCAGTGATTTCAAGCGCTTTGATCGCAATTTGAAGGACGATAGTTCCGTTTCCGCAAAAATAGAGATGGTCTACCCCCAGGTATTTTTTTAGTTCTGCTTCAAGCTCCTGAAGAACCGGTCCGTTATTGGTAAGATATCCGCGTTCCCAAATTTCCCGAACATATTGCAGATATTTCTCCTGGTCTGGTAAAAAGGTTTTAGTGACGTTAATCATTCACTACATGTTCAGTTTGGCGAATGGAAAAATTAAGTTGAGGGCGAATATATCCGGGCCATTTGCCATACCAGGTTACATTTTCACGATAATCCTCAATATCAAAAATTAAAGCTTCTTCCATGTTGTAAAGAACGGTGCTGGTGTCCTTTACGATCATCATAGAAACCACATAGGAACCATCATTCAGGAAATGGCCTGGAATCTCACACACGCCGCTTACCAATCCTTTTGAAAAAGTTTCAGCCTGTGTACCTACATTAAAAATACACTCACCTGTAAACGTATACAAATGCATGCTGAGGTTCAAGCTTGCGCCTTCTACCAAATTCCAGAATTCAAATTGAAAATTGATAGGCGTACGAACGTCAATATGGTTCAGGTCGTCCTGGTATTCAGGGAAAAGCTTAAACCTTTTCACGCGAACCTGATCATTTCCGGGCGCATTTTCAATGTTGTCCCAATGCTTTTCCAAGGTTTTATGAGAAACCTTGCTGAGGTAATTGGTAACGATATGCGTTGTTTCGCCCTGATCGATCAACATTCCTTTTTCAAAATAAAAGGACTTGTTGCAGAGCGCCTGAATGGCGGTAAGGTTATGGCTCACAAAAAGCAATGTTCTTCCACTTTCGGAAACATCACGCATCTTACCGAGACATTTTTTCTGAAATTCTGTATCACCAACCGCTAAAACTTCATCAACGATCAGGATTTCAGGATTAAGATGCGCGGCGATCGCAAAACCAAGCCGCACATACATACCCGAGGAATATCTTTTAACAGGTGTATCCAGAAATTTTTCAACACCAGCAAAGTCAACAATGGCGTCAAATGATTGCCGGATCTCACTCTTAGCCATGCCCAAAATGGCACCGTTCAGAAATATGTTTTCACGGCCGGTTAGTTCCGGGTGAAAACCGGTCCCTACTTCCAGCAAGCTGGCAATACGACCGTCAATTTTGATCTGGCCTGTGGTAGGTTCTGTAATGCGGCTGAGGATTTTCAATAAGGTCGACTTTCCCGCGCCGTTATGGCCAACAATACCGATGCGGTCGCCCTGATCAATGGAAAAGTTCACATCCCGCAATGCCCAAAACTCTTCTTTCTCGGCAAAGTCGGAATTATCCTGCTTGCGTGAGAACAACTTGTCAACCTTTTCGGAAACAATGTCGCGCAGGCTTGGAGAACCATTTTTACGTTGATGGTCTATAATATATTTCTTGCTGATGTTTTCAGCTACGATTACAGGCATGCCTAAAGGTAATTATTTCAGATATGATCGACGAAAGTTTTTTCTTTTTTACGGAAATAAATCAAAGACAATATCATTATCGAAAAGGAAATTATTGTTGTTGAGTAAAGACTCTGGGGATTGAAATAAGCCTTGTCACCCAGTAAGCACCAGCGAAAACCATCGATGATACCCACCAGCGGATTCAAGTTATAATATTTCTCAAACCATGTGCCTTGTGCAAGCGTGCTGCTGTAAGCGACTGGCACGGCGTACATTCCAACTTGTACTAAAAATGGAATTAACTGACCGATATCCCGAAAACGTACATTTAGCACCGCAAAGAACAGGCCAAAACCCAAACTTGTAATAAATGTAAGTAAAATGAAGCAAGGAAGAAATATGATGTTCCAGCTAATGGGGTGCTTAAAGAAAATCGTCATGATCAAAAATATCCCGAAAGCGATCATAAAGTCAACGAATCCAACCGCTATCGAGCTCAGTGGCATCAGTAAGCGGGGGAAGTAAACCTTGGAGACCAGATTGGAATTGATCAGAATGCTGCTGCTGATCTGCGTAAATGTATTCGCGAAAAATGTCCAGATCGTAAGACCGCTCAAAACCATCAACGGGTAAGGAACACCCGGATCGCTTTTAATTTTAGCAAGATAACTGAAAACGAAAACCATTACAGTCATCGTCATAATTGGCCTTAAAACGCTCCACGCAACGCCTAGCAGGGTTTGTTTGTAACGAACTGAAATGTCTCTTTTTGATAAAATCCAGAGTAACTGTCTGTTGAGCCAGAGATCTTTCCAGTAATCCTTTTCGGATCCGCCTGCCTTTATGGTAATTGAGTGCTGAGATGCCATTTTATTGCTTTACTACTACTACTGTTGGAGTTGCAAATACCGTTCTGAAATAGATAAAGATCAGCGCGAGCATTACGCCCACCAACGCGCCTATTTTTGCATTCCTTTTGTCTTCTGCTTTGATATCCAAAGGCACCTTAATGCCTTCTATTTCTGTAAATAATGGTGCTTCACGAACCATTGTAACACGCATTTTTTCAGCGCTTCCCATTGCTTCATAGTAAAGCGTTTGAAGGAAGGATGACTTTCTTTCCATGCTGTTGGCCGAAATCTTCGCTTCCGGCAGCATGATCTGCGCGCTGTAATCCAATTGTCGTGCAAGCTTGTGTTCGGCGATGCCCAATACAGCTGCCAGGGAATCGGCGCGGTGTTGAAGGAGGTTTAATGTTTTACGCGATTTTTGCGTCTGGTTTTCCGTGTACATTTCTTCCACAGTTTCCAGAAGCTTAGTCACCCAGAGTCCGGCCAGCGTGCCGTTTTCCATACTGGTTGACAGCGAGATGAAAGAGGATTTCCGATCGAGCGAAGCAATTTCGGTTGAACCTGCTGCCTTGATAACCAGCTCGTTCAAAATTCTCCTTGACCTCATATCCAGCTTCTTAACATCACGGCTGGTGAAATGGAAGTTGTGATTTTGCGGAATTTCTTCCCATTCCTTTTTCTTGATCCCGCTTGAATCAATGAAGAAATTTGCCAGGATCATTTTTTGACCGTTCACTTCTACTTCCTTCATCAGGTTTCTTTCCAGAACCGGGCGGGATTTTACGAAATAGAAGAAGTTTTCACCGGTAAAGATGTTAGCATCAGGTGCATTTCCCAGCCCCAATAACCCAGCCATATCGCCGAAACCCGATGATTGCTGGCCTGTACCAAGATTGAAAACAACCTCAGCTTCGTACATGTTCGGTTTATCAATGAATGTATCCAGAGCATATCCGATCCCAAAACCAAGGAGAGGCAATAGCACCAGCATTTTCCAGTTACGGAGAATCGCTGTTTTCACGACCAGAACTTTTTCGATAACCTCTTTCGGGGTCAACTCATCTTCTGGCACTTGTTGTTGCGGATGTAGTGTCGTTGTTGACATTAGTTGATTGATCGGAAAGCCAAGACTGCTAAAATTAAACTCATTACGGAACCTAAGATACCCGTTGCGGTCTGAAGTGCCTGCTGCGGATTCAATGCAGGAGCAGCTCTCAGCGGAACGAAAATTTCGGAGCCAGGCTCAACTTTCGGGTATACGTTGAAGAACAGGAATCTTCTTGTTCTGTCGACATTTCCATTTGGATATTTGATATAAGAGCTTTTTTTCAATGACTGTGTTGTGAAACCACCCGATTGTGAAATGTAGTCCAAAAAAGCCATTCCTTTGCCATATTTGACTGTTGTAGGGTAAAGGACAGAACCATTAACCTGAACTGTTTCCAAACGCTTCGGTATCCGGATAATGTCACCTTCCTGAACGATAAGGTCTTCAAACGACCCGGGGCTTTTCAGGATGTTTTTCAACTTAATCCCGATTGACTCTTCTTTTACGTTCGGAACATCACCGATAATCGTCCCTGATTTAATGCTTTTTTCAGTTTGTTCCGCCTGATCAAAATCCGTTGGCTCGTCCAGTTCTCTTACCAAGGTTCTTCTCAGCAGCGTCGCGCCTTCGGGATATGCCAGTTCGGTTAAGCCGCCTGCTCTTTTGATAACATCACTGATCTTATCGTTCTTGTTAACAATGGTATAAGGACCTGCAATAAGCACTTCACCTTCCACGAACACGCTTTGTTGCTCCACGTAATTCGGGGATTTGCGAACCGTAACCTGGTCAAACGGCATCAATGTAAAGTTGCTCCCTTTGCTGTTAAGTGAAAGGTCGCGGTCTACATCAAATTTAAAAACTTCTGAAATCTGTGCGTTTGCAGCTCCTGCGATGCTGTTTCTTTTTCTTCTGATAACTTCAATCTCCGAAGTATAAGCTGATTCTTTGAGGCCTCCTGCTTGCACCAGCAGATCTTCCAGCGTCATGTTCACTGTATAAGGGAACTTGCCTTCGTTTTCGCCGATTTTCGTGTTGTTGACTTCGCCGTTAACGCTTACATAAGCTGTTTCGGCCATGTCAAATTTGGAGGGAACAATAACCCTGTCCAATCGGGTTAAGATCAGGTCGGGCGTGACATTATTTAAAATATCCGTATAGTTGATAGAAATGCTTTCTAAAACCAGATCCTGGCGTGTTCTCAAAACGCTTACACGTCCCACGAACGCATCTTCTCGCAAGCCCTGCGCATTATCGATCAGCTGCTTTAATGACGGGCTGTTGTCCAAAGCGTAATCACCAGGACGCATTACCGCACCTTCAACCGTTACAATGTTCTCAAAACGGTCTAACACGGTTTCAACATTAACCGAGTCACCTGTTACGATTTCAAAAGACTCATAATTCGTCTCCGCAACATCCAGGATCTTGCGTTCTTTTGAAGTGATCCTTTGTACTTTAAGTCTTGCGCGGTAGGCTTTATCATTAAAACCACCTGAATAACGAAGCATATCACCTAGCTTCTCTTCCGGTTTCAGTTCGTAAATGCCAGGACGCTTAACCATTCCTGCGATCTCAGCTCTCTTTAAATAGTAACCAACAACAACATTATCGTTATCCTGAACCCTGATATCACCGTCGATCTTACCGTTAACAAGGTAATCGTAGATGTCAATATGCGATATAACCTTACCGGCACGCACGACACGAACATCACGGAAAGATCCAATTTCGTTCGGGCCGCCAGCCTGGTAAAGGGCATTGAATGCAGACGATAATGAGGACACCTGATAGGTTCCCGGATTGATGACTTCCCCTGTTACAAAGACCTTTACTGTGCGTACATCGCCCAGGGTTACCATCAATTTGGTGCGTGCTGTTTCGCCGCCGCTGCCAATCAGGCCGGGCGTGAACTTAGAGAACTTATCAATTAATATCTTGCGGACCTCTTCTATTGTTCGGCCGGCCACATATACGTTACCCACCCGCAGCAGCGAAATGAAGCCGTCCTTGGTAACAGTAACCTCGTAGGTGCTTTCTGCGTAGTTGTAAATGAAGATTTTAAGCTCATCGCCAGGGCCAACAATGTAGTTTGTAGGCGTTGCGATCTGCAAATTTGGAATAGGATCAAGACTTTTATTGGCAAAAAGCGAATATCCGTAGATCTTCTGACGAAATGCTTCCTTTTCTGCATCCACAGGCGGAAGTTTGGCAGATGTGGAGTCGTTTAACTTACCCTGATTTCCAGCATCCTGGTTCTGTCCGTTCTGACCGCCGAGGACTTTTCCCTGGTTATCACGTTGAATGTTAGCCTTTTGCTGATTTGCCTGCTGTTGCTGCTGATTGCTCAGTCCAGACTGATTTCCTTGCTGGTTTCCTGCATTGCCTTGGTTCGCTGCATTGCCCGCATTACCAGTTGTTCCGCGTGGCGTCCCGGTCGTGCTGCTGCCTTGTGGTATACCGGTCGGAGCGGTAGGGAAGGATTGAGGGATTACCTGGGACAGGGATGGTAAGGAAATGAATAAACAGAGGAGATAAGGAAGTATACTTTTATAACTTTTTGCCAATTTGAATCTGTTCATATGAAGTAATATTGTACTATTGAAATGCCTGCAATTCATTAAAACTCTGTATAAGACTAGTGTTTTTGAATTTTGGATATGAGCATATTTAATATTTGGACGTGTATAACATGGCAAAGTAAATTAGATTTTTCCTATTTTTAAAGAATTTCTATTAATCGTGCCCAAGCTATTTTCGTGTAAAGTTATAACAGGGTAACGACAAATGTCTTAAATTATTAAAATACAATATTCAAAATCAATAATAGCCTCCAAAGGGATCATAGTTTATGGAAAGTACCAACGTGCAGTATGATGAGGATAGTATAAGGTCACTCGATTGGAAAGAACATATCAGATTAAGGCCAGGGATGTATATTGGTAAGCTTGGCGACGGATCTTCGGTGGACGACGGGATCTACGTTTTAGTGAAAGAAATCGTCGATAATTCCATCGACGAACATATGATGGGCAACGGAAAAACCATAGAAATTAAAATTTCGGAGCACCGCGTGGAGGTGCGCGATTATGGCCGTGGAATTCCGCTTGGAAAGGTTGTAGACTGTGTTTCAAAGATCAATACAGGTGGAAAATATGATTCCGGGGCTTTTCAGAAATCAGTGGGATTGAATGGGGTTGGGACAAAAGCGGTGAATGCACTTTCACAATATTTTAAAGTGCAGTCGTTCCGCGACGGGAAGAGCAAAAACGCTGAATTTGCGCAGGGAGCGCTTGTTAACGAATCCAAAGAAATACAGACTAACCAGCGGAACGGAACGCACATTGCTTTTGAACCGGACGGGGTAATTTTCAAGAACTTTCGCTACATTCCTCAGTATCTGGATAATATGATCTGGAATTACTGCTATCTGAATGCTGGCCTGACCATTAATTTCAACGGACAGAAATATATTTCACAGAATGGGCTGTTGGACCTGCTGCAAAGCAAATCGGATCCCGAGGCGTTGCGCTATCCCATTATACATTTGAAAGGAGAGGACATTGAATTTGCTATGACCCACGGTAATCAATATGGGGAAGAGTATTATTCTTTTGTAAACGGACAATACACAACGCAGGGCGGAACACACCTTGCGGCTTTTCGGGAAGCTGTTGTCAAGGCGGTGAGAGAGCACTTTAACAAGGATTACGCGCCGGAAGACGTTCGCTCGTCCATCATTGCCGCCGTGGCGATCCGGGTGCAAGAGCCGGTTTTTGAGTCGCAGACCAAAACTAAATTAGGATCAAATACGATCACGCCGGACCCTAACAGCACAACCGTGCGGACCTTCGTCAATGATTTTGTTAAAGAAAGACTCGATAATTACCTGCATATGCACCCGGAATCAAGGGATGCATTGAAAAAGCGCATCGAACAGTCCGAGCGGGAGCGGAAAGAGCTGGCGGGCATTAAAAAACTGGCCAACGACCGTGCTAAGAAGGCGAATTTGCATAATAAAAAGCTGAGAGACTGTCGTTTGCATTTAACGGATCTTAAAAATGAGTTGCGTTATGAAAGCACATTGTTCATTACGGAAGGAGATTCCGCAAGCGGCTCGATCACGAAATCCAGGAACATTCAGACGCAGGCTGTTTTCAGTTTACGGGGTAAGCCATTGAATTGCTTTGGCTTAACGAAAAAAATTGTCTACGAAAATGAAGAATTTAATTTGCTGCAACATGCGCTCGACATTGAAAACGGCGTGGAAAACCTGCGTTTCAACCGTATCGTGATCGCAACGGATGCAGATGTGGATGGTATGCACATTCGTTTGCTGCTCATGACGTTTTTCCTGCAATTCTTCCCCGACCTTGTCCGGAACGGGCATCTTTTCGTTCTTGAAACGCCGCTTTTCAGGGTTAGGAATAAAAAAGAGACTATTTATTGTTACAGCGAGGAAGAGAAGCAGCAGGCAGTGAACAAGCTGGGAAATAAACCTGAGATTACCCGCTTCAAAGGCCTTGGTGAAATATCGCCGGACGAGTTCGGGAAATTTATTGGTGAAGATATGCGCGTGGAGCCTGTTATCCTTCAAAAGGAAACTTCGATTCAGAAATTATTGAGTTATTTCATGGGTAAAAATACCCCTGAGCGTCAGCGATTTATCATTGATAATTTGAAGACGGAAAAGAACATTGAAGAACTTGCACTGGCAGTGTAGGACTCTCTTTGTTTATCTTTGAAGTCATAAAAGTAATATTCGGAAGGTCGGGTCTTTAAATTCTGACCGGACCTTTCGACACATATTAATCACCATTTAGTGGAATTACAAGACCTAAGGAACAGAATAGACGCGCTTGACGATCAGCTGCTTGGCATTTTGAACGAGCGTATGGAGCTCGTCAAAAAAGTAGGAGATCTGAAACGTTCGTCCCAATCTATCATCTACCGTCCCGAACGGGAAAAGCAGATCCTCGACCGGCTTGAAAAACGCAATGATGGCCTGCTTACCCGGCAAGCGATTGATGCCATTTTCTTCGAGATCTTCGCGGTTTCCCGTAACCTGGAACTGCCCGAAAGAGTCTCTTATCTGGGGCCGGAAGGCAGTTTTACGCATCAGGCTGCCGAGAGCCGTTTTGGTGGGATGAGTGAATATCTCGTGTTGCCTACCATTCATTCTGTATTTGAAAGTGTAGAAACGGGGCGTGCCAAGTTCGGGGTTGTGCCTATCGAGAATAACCAGGAGGGAATTGTTATTGAAACAGTCGATTTTCTGCGGGAGAAAAATCTTTCTATTGTAGCGGAAGTGTTGCTGCAAGTGCATTTCACATTCGCATCGCAATCCGATTCCCTTAAAAATATCAGGCGTATATACTCCAAGGATATTGCATTCAGGCAATGCGGAAAATTTATCAGCGAGTATCTGGAAGGCATGGATATCGAGCTGATCCCGGTGGAATCTACTTCGAAGGCTGCGAAAATGGCCGCGCAGGAACCCGATTCGGCAGCTATATGCTCTTCGATATCCGCCAGGCTATTTGGCGTTCCGATTCTTTACGATAACATTGAAGACAGCGACCAGAACCGGACACGCTTTCTGATTTTAGCAAAAGATTTTGTGAACATTAAAAGTGATGATGATAAGACGACAATCATTGCGAATTTGCCCAACACAAACCGTCCGGGTGTTTTATACGAGTTTTTGAAAGACTTTAATGACAGGGGAATTAACCTCACGAAAATAGAAAGCCGTCCGGTAAGAGGAACGTCGACGTTCAGAGCCTGGTTTCTGGTAGAGTTCCTGGGACACGTGGATGATGCGCCTGTGCAGGAAGTAATGCACAAATATGGGTCGCACTTGAAATGGCTCGGCAGCTACATCAGAGTTTCATAACAAAAAAACAATTGCCGGGGGCTTAAGCCCCCGGCAATTGTTTTTTTGTTTATCTATTTTAATGTGCCTCTGTAAAGTGAAGGCCAGTTTCCATAAAGTTCAATAGTGGTTTCGGAGCCATCCGGCAGCTTCACTTTTACCATGCGGCTGGCAGTAGGGGATTGGAACGAATCGACGCCCAACACTACAATCTGATTTCCTTTTACGATGGAGGTTATAAATGGCTCTTTCCGGTCAATGGCCAGTAAAACCTGTTCTTTCTTAGGCTCGACCCAATTTCCATTCAATTGAAAAGCAAGATCCTGGGTTTTACCGTCAACAATTACATCTTCCACCTGCTTTGCCATCCAGTTTCCAAGCGAATAAAATTGGGTAGGGTAATCCCAATAATAAGCGGCGTCGCCTTCACGGGGTTTTTTGCCGATCTCTGTTACCGGCGTCTTGCCATTGGCAGGATACCATTCAAATCCCCAGGGCGAGGCGTCGCCACCCACTTTATATCCATCCGGATCGTTACCGCTCGGGCCGCTGTCGTGCCATAAATAGTAACCGTCAAACAGGATCAGTGAAAATAGCGACATGCTCAGTGCCTGGCTTGCCGGCATCGTTTCAAGCTGGTTCATGACCAATTCACCTTTTGGGTCCGTCAATTGGAAGTTCCAGGGAATAATCGGGTCATGGTGGAGCGGCATATAGCGGTTCCAGCCGTAAAAAATGAATTTATTGTTCTTTTGATAAGGAATCAGCTTATTGATCCGCAGGGAATGGACCGCTGATAAAAGCACAAAGTTGTTCGGCGTGTTTCCCTGTTCATCTTTAGCGAACATGGGTTTCGGATACACGTCAATCGGCGTCGCATTGAAGATATTATGGAAACTTTCTCCATTCGGCAACGGCTCGAAATTGGAATTGTTTGGCTTGGGATCATTGTAATCGCCCATGAGCTCTTTCGGACTTTTCCCGCCTATGGTGTTGATATGTGGATTGGTGTAAGCACCGCCGCCCCAGTAATCCAGTAAATACATGTTCGGATTACGTTCACGGATCGCCTTCACCAGCCATATAAGCCGCTGCTTTACTTCCGGAATGTAATGTTGGTTCCAGAACTCAAAGTCCAGGGCATATAGCCCGAAGCTTGGAACGCCGGCGTACACTTCCACATCCGTTTTAGATAATGTAGAAAACCATTTTTCATCCCGATCCGCAAAATAGTTGGGCGTGACCGTGTAATGCATCCGCTGGTAGGGCGTATTCTTGCCTCCGTAAAGGAAAGTAATGCCGCGTTCGAAATAATTCTCGTCGGGAACGTAATTATTGAGTCGATACTGACTCACCAACTTTCCCTTAATCGGTTCAAATTCAGGGAATTTTGTGTCGAAATCCACATTCATCGTTTTCGAAGGAGAGAACCACTGCGGGATTTCAATCCGAGTGAGCTTTGTATCCTCTTTCGGTTTCGCGTTGCCTGAGACCCAAATATTTTGTTGCCGTATGGAGCGATTCCGCATTTTGTTCCACCAATCATTATACGGCGCGTCGATCCAGCGTGCAGTGATGGAATATAAATAACCGGGCTTCACTTCGATGCCATTTTCCAGCCCTTTCACTTCAATGCCATCGATCATGATCACTTTGGTGCGGCCGTCTTCATAGTTACCGAAGTCTTTCAAATGCACCTTTCCATTAACGATAACCGGGCGAACATCGAGCCAGTTGTCCTGACTTCCCTTCCTGATCCAGTTATTTACATCCAGGATCTCAACTTTTCTGGATTTATCAAAATTAAAAGAAGCCGAAGTTTCACACCCCGGCTGTCCTAAGCTTATGATCTTAATGGTAGCCGGGCCCGTTTCCAGATCCAGCTGTTGGATTGAAAGCCATATGCCCAAGCGATGCGGCACTTCCTTAAACTGCTGAACCTTGCCTTTTTGCGTTATTTCAACATTGTAAGGAGAGAGGCCACCCACATTGGCAGCAAGTTCGAACTGCATCTCGTTCCCGATCTGTTTATAACGCCTTATCACCAGGTCGCAGGCCGATGAAGAAGAATCGATTGTTTGGGCAACAGGATATGCTTCTACTTTCTGAGGATAATCACGGCTGGTAGACGGGCCAAAACGGTTCCAGAGCCAAAGACCGGATCCCGTCATAAAAACTAGTATTGCGGTAATCCAGAAGAACGTTGTTTTTGACAAAATACGGTTGTTATTGGGCACAGATTATTCAGATTGATGGAAAGGATCAGGCAAACTTACCACCACCGATAGAATAAACCAATCGACCCGTTCACAGATGAAATCCCCTTATCGATATATTCGTGCTTGTAAGAAACGCCATCATACTTCACGCGAACGTCCAGACCAAAAGCCCCGTCGCGTTTGAAAAGGAATTTTGATCCTACTCCAATGCCATATTTTGGACGAACTTTCTGATCCTGAGACGCCAGATTGCCGTAAAACAAAGTGTAGTCCAGAATGCTGACCCCACCGCTTACCTGCACATAAGGCTGTATACTCGAATTTCTTGGCAGAATGTGATAATTCCCGAAAATTTCAACCGGATATTGTGAAACGGTGCGCGTCTGAACTGCCGAAAGGACCTCTTCGCCATTTTGATATAATGCTCTCGGGATCCGTTTTTCGAAGTAAGTCGAGCCGATTTCACCGCCAACGGAGATTGGCGAGTTTCTTAAAACCCATTCAATAGAGAGGGAGTAGTTCTGAAAAGAAGCCTTATCGATGTAGTTGTCCGCAAATGATCCCAGTGGCGTTGCGCCCATCAACCTCGCGGTAGCCAGGTAATGGGTGTAGCGTTCAAATGGAGAGGGGAGTGTATAAAGCTTTGGCGCCGGTTCCTGCGCATATGATTTAAAAGCACCAATGACAAAAAGGGCTATAACGATGATTCTCTTCATTTTAATTAATTTTTAAATAACCTGACTGACCAAAAATCGAGTCAACCATTGTGTCCACAAATTGTCTGTCACCTATTCCTGCGCCGCGGATCTGCGCGTCCCACACCACTTTAAACGTCTTATCCACGGTGTTCGGGTTTTTGAAATCGAGCATGGAAATAAGCCAGTAACTTTCGCTGGTCTGATAATACTGATAGTAATTCGGATAGCCGTAACCATATCCGCCGCCGCCCCAGTAGCCGCCATAGTAAGATGATACTGGCTGCGAAACCACATTCAGGTAAGTGTTGGAAATCCAGCTGGCGTTGATGCCTATATCCGGCTTGCTTTTAGGGCTGACATACTTGTAACCCAGCTTTTCCATGTTGGAAATAATGCGGATCAAAACGTCCCGGTCCAGCTCGCTTAATGCGGTTCCCGTCTGTCCGTTTTCCACAACCAGCACCGAGTCCACAATGCTGAATGTCTTGTATTGATTGAAATTAGCCGCTTTATCGTGATTTGTTATGTAAACAAGGGTTTCTTCCGTTGATAAATCACTGATAGGATCTTTGGAGCAGGACATCATTCCTATTCCTGCCATGAGTATGAACAATGAAGCTTTTTTTAACATGTTTCCTTCTTATATTTAAATATGATAATTAAACGAAATTTGAAATTGAACATTTTATTTTAGGTAATTTCTTAGCTCAATTTTTTAGTTTTATTCGTTGCAGATATCTTTCAGGACTATTAAAAAACTAAATTGGTTGCAGCAAACCGAAAATCATTTAACATCGCACAAACACATTCATTTTATATGGAAACAAAAGAAGAGATTTTAAGGATTATAGATGTACTGAACGATACCTACGAAAGTGAGGAAGCATGGTATGGGCCTTCTGTGGTGGAAGCATTGCGTGATGTGACACCCAAAATGGCGGAAGTAAGGCTTAGCACCAATACACATTCGATTGCAGAGATCGTCTATCACATGACCACTTGGCGCATTTTTGCCGTTCGGAAAATACAGGGAGATGCTGAGTTTGACATTAAAACGCAGGATAAGGACTGGAAAAAATTCCCATTGGTTGACGAATTTGAGTGGGAAGCCATTCAAATGGAGCTCAGCCTTTCGCAGGAAGAATTGATTTCGGAGCTTGAAAAAATTGAAAGTGACAGCTTCCTCGAAGAGTTCGTTCCGGGTCGTGATTATAGTTATTATACTTTGATTCACGGAGTTATCCAGCACGATGTATACCATGCAGGGCAGATCGGACTGATCAAAAAAGCGGTGAAAGGAATGCGGTTGGAAGAAGACGACTTTGGTGCATTTGACGAGCGCTCGGAGTTAGATAACGGAACTGATTATTACTGAAACACTTGCATTTAATTTTGTAAAATCGTCCAATGCGTATGTTTTATAATAAATAATATATATTTTGCATTATAATAGAACGGAATGCACTTGGTTGCTAGCGTTCTAATGGTGTGGATATAGACGAAAAGGCTGCCCGATATTTTCGGACAGCCTTTTTTTAAGAGAAATTCTGTGCAACATTTGGCAAATAAAATTGCTCACCACTCATATGAAGATTTTGATTGTCGAAGATGAACCCAAACTCGCCGGGTTCCTCAAACGAGGCCTTGAAGAACAGTCTTGGGAAGTTGAATTGGCATATGATGGGCAGGTAGGCAAGAAAATGGCCGCTAACTATCGTTTTGACGTGATCATTCTTGACGTTAACCTGCCTCTACTAAACGGATACGACCTCGCGCGCCAGCTCCGTCACGACGGCCTGGCCACACCCATTCTTTTCCTGACTGCACTGGGAACCATTGATGACAAGCTGGATGGCTTTGAAGCAGGCGGTGATGATTATCTTGTCAAGCCATTCGAATTCAGGGAATTGATCGCGCGTATCAAGGTTTTGTCCCAACGAAACAGCAACCGCGAGCAGTCCAATCAGATTCTCAGCCTGGCTGATCTTGAACTGAATCTGGATGAAAAAGTGGCGCGCCGCGGCGGAAACCGCATTGACCTTACTGCCAAGGAATTTGCCCTGCTGGAATATCTCATGCGGAACAAAGGCCGCGTGGTTTCACGTGTAGACATTGCCGAGCAGGTTTGGGATATCCGCTTTGATACAGGAACCAATGTAATTGATGTTTACATTAATTTTTTAAGAAAGAAAGTAGACAAAGATTACCCTACCAAGCTGATCCATACCGTAGTAGGAATGGGTTACATCTTCAAGGAAGAATGAACATTAAATCGCGCCTGACATTGCTTTTTACCATGCTGGTAGGCTCCATCATGGCATTGTTCTGCATCGCCATTTACTTCTTTTACGACCAGTACAGGGAAAAACAATTCTATTCGTTTCTGAACGAACGCGGGCAGACCATTGCGCAGCTGGTAGAAGCGAGCCAGGGCATTAGTAAGGCGGACATTGAAAAAATTGAAAAAGCGAATAATGCCATTCTGCTGAATGAAGAAATAACCATCTACGACGGCTCGGATTCACTCATATTTACAAGCGGGGACGAGAAATTTACCCTTTCCAAAAACATACTGGCAGAAGCCCGGGGAGGGAAGGAGATCCGCACCAAGCATGATAACAAAGAGGCTATCATTATCAGGCACGTTTTACAGGATCACAGGAAACCCTGGGTTGTGATGGCCGTGGCCAATGATTTTCCGGGAATGAACCAGTTGAAACGACTTCGTGAAATACTTTTGATAGGCTGGCTTTTATCCCTTATTCTGGTAGGCGTGGCTGGTTGGCAGTTTGCGAATGATGCCATTAAACCCGTTTCCGACATTATCTCACAGGTTAACAACATTTCGGCAGGCAACCTGCACGAGAAAGTGACGGTAGGAAGGGAAAAGGACGAACTGGCCGCACTCGCGCAGACATTCAACCAGATGCTGAGCCGGCTGGAGATAGCATTTATTGCCCAGAAAAACTTCGTTTCCCACGCATCGCATGAGCTGCGCACACCGCTTGCATTGATCATGAGCGAGGCCGAGCTGAGCCTGATGAAGGACCGGCCTACGGAAGAATATAAAGATGCATTAAGAGGAATCTGGTCTGAGGCTCGGGAAATGAATGAGCTGGTGAGCCGCCTCCTGGAACTGGCCCGAACGGAAGAACACGCATTCAGGGTAACATTCTCAAAAATAAGGGTGGATGAAGTTCTCTGGCAGGCAAAAGCATCCGTACAGCAGAAGAATCCGGGTTACAAGGTGCACATTCATTACGACAATATCCCTGATGATGAGGAGCAATTGAAGCGGTATGGCGACGAAAGCCTGCTCAAAACAGCATTCATGAACCTCATGGACAATGCCTGCAAATATTCCAATGATGGGACCGTGAATGTGTTTCTGGAAATCCATAAGGACCTGATCAAAATCTTTTTCAAAGATGTGGGCATAGGTATCGCGCCCGACGAGCTTCCTTATATTTTCGACACATTTTACAGAAGTGCCACCACAATCAGTAAGGCAGGTTATGGCATAGGACTGGCATTGACCAAGCGAATTATAAACATGCAGGGTGCCAGCATTGAGGTTGAGTCAGTTATGGGCTCAGGAACGACATTCATTCTGAAATTCCCTCCTTTTTAACGGATATTTAATTCGGTATTAATGTGCATTTAACCCGGTTAAATGTCATTTGTACCAGAAAACATTCATTAGCTATTCCGCGCAGTGGTAAGTTAAATTGAGTTAGGTGAGTAGTAAGAAAAAAATGGCCCTCGGATCTTCCGGAGGCCATTGTTTTTATCTGTTGAGTTTCGTTTCGGGCAGCATATTTTCCTGCTTGTGCGCTTCTTCGATCCGGTGGCTGGGCAATGCTTCCGGATATTCCTGGGAAATAAATTCAATCATTTTTTCCCGGACCAGGCAGCGCAAATCGAATGTCTGGGAAGAATTCCGGGCCGACATGATGGCTCGCACTACCATGAGCTGCCCTTGCGTATCCGTTACCTGCAATGCCCATGAACGGCCATCCCAAAGCGGTGTTTCATCCAGGATCTCTTTCAGCTTTTCCCTGAGTTTCGGGACAGGCGTCAGATAGTTGAGGTGAAAAAAAGCGGTTCCCACGAGCGCACTGTCATTGCGCGTCCAGTTTTGGAATGGTGTTTCAATAAAGTAAGTGATCGGAAGGACAATCCTTCGCAAGTCCCAGATGTTGACCACCACGTAGGTCAAGTTAATTTCTTCAATGCGTCCCCATTCGCCTTCCACAATAACAACGTCATCGATCTTAATCGGCTGTGTGAATGCGATCTGAATTCCGGCCATGAGATTAGCCAGCGATTTTTGCGCTGCAAAACCAATAATCACACTGAAAATACCCGCAGATGTAAGGATACCAACCCCATATTGCCGCACGCTTTCGAAGCTCAGCAACAGGATAGAAACGCCTATAATAATGATCAGGATAATTACAATGCGCTTCACGAACTTGATCTTAGTGAACAAGCGTCTGGCCTGGTTGTTGTCCGGCGAGGTAAAATCAAGCTGGTCAATCAGTACTTTTTCGACAATGATGACAATGCGCGTCATGAGCCACGTTGTCACTGCGATTAACATCACCTTACTGATCGTGAAGGTCCAGTAGTACTCCTTATTGCCAAAAGAATAAGTTTTAAGCGAGGCGGTGATTAAGACAAGCGGAATGAAGAAATAAAGCACACTTGTAAGGTTGTCTTTAATCGCCCTGACTGCCCGCCATTCCTTCCTTGAAGCTGTGATTTTGATAAGATTAATAACGATTGCGCTGCATATCAGACCGATGACAGTCGCGACCAGCACGATTAACCACGGCAAATTCCGATAATCGAGCACATTCAAAAATTCATTCATTGGATCAGATATCGTTGAGTCGCGCTACGATCATTCCCGTATGCTTGGGGACCGAAGCTACATATTCCGCAAGCGGCACACTGGTCATAATCACCTTTTTGCCCGTAGACGATGCGTGGATCAGGTAAGCGCGGCTGCCTACTTTGGAAATGATCCCCATATGGTTAACGTCAAGGCCTTCCACGGAGGACGTAAATGCAACAATGTCGCCATCGTGCAGCATAGGCTCCGCTTTATGGATGCCCGACTTGGGGATATAACTGTGCTCCCGCGTATTAATGGTGCTTTCCTGCTCACGCACTTTTTCCCAGACAGCCGTTTCAGCCATAGAGGGATAAAGATTTGCATGATTGGACATAAAATTGATTTCCTTCCTGAACGGGACGCCGCCAACTTTGGTCGTAATGTTTTCAAGTCGTCCTCGCTTTTCATTCTCATACATCCAATCGAGCACATAATGCAGTCTCGAAGGATATCCGTCTATAACGCCGTCCCGGTAACGCAATTTGGTCAGCTCGTTTTTGAACCCTTCGTAAGTAGGGTTTTCGTTTTTGGCGATGGCCAGAGCCACAGCGCTTTCCACCAGTGTAGTGCAGTCCAGCCCATCGAATTTGCACACAAGCCGTTCTGTTGGATTTCCTTCCAATGTTCCCGCAACATACGGCGTTCCCAGAAACGATTCACCCATACGCAAAACCTGCGTCCCGATATCCCTGCTCTCCGGTAAATCCATTTTCTGTGCAAACACCTTTTGAACAGCGAGCTGTGCAAATGAAGCGGTTGCTGAAAGAAGACAAATGGATAGAACAATAATTCTGATCATGCTGAAATTTCCTTTTTTGCGTAAAGTTTACGCTTTATAACTGTCAAATAAACATTTGCCTGAATCAAATTTAAGCATTCCAGCTTTGACCATGCTCATTTTGCCTCAATTTCATATACCGAAACAGAGTTGGGCGCCAGTCCCACCTGCACACCCGTAGATGTGATCTCATTGGTCCTCAGGCTTGGAGAAGGAATGAATGTCGGGAAAACCGGTTTCAATCTGTAAGCCGCCGTATTGCCTAATTTCAGAAAGTTTTCCCAGGCGTCCTGTGGGATTTTAACGGTTGTTTCAACAGTTTTTTCTTTATCAAAATTGCAAATAAAAAGCAGCTTCTGATTTTCAGTGAAACGCAAATAGCTGTATTGCAGCCTTTTGTCGTAATTTTGAGATTGGCCGTCGACATTCGCATATTGTAAATCGTAAAACGATCCGGCATAAACGGCTTCGTTTTCACGGACAAAGTGGTTGAGCGTTTCGTAAAAAGCGCGCAATTTTTTCTGGTCTGCAGTGAGTTTTTCCAGATCAAATTTCCCGCCATTGACCCATTGCTGGAATTCGGTAACGCCCCAATAATCGAAAATGGTCGTGCGCCCGTCTTCACCCTGGAAACCTTCCGCCTCCACGGGATTGGCCCCCAGCTCCTGGCCGAAATAGATCATCATCGGACCTGTATGCAATGTAGCGCTCAATGTCATAGCTGGAATCGCTGCCCACGGATCGCCCGCAAAGTACCGCGACGCAATGCGTTGCTCATCGTGATTTTCAAGGAACCGGAGCATATTTTCACTGATATCACCCGATTCCTGCTGCCATATGCGCGTAATGTCCTCCACCGTTCCATGGCCTTCCATCAGGCTCCGCAAAGAATTGTATAAGCCTACTTTATCGTACAAATAGTCAAACTTTCCTGTCTTGATATAATGATGATATTGAGCAGGATTATAGATTTCGGCAATGAAGATAACGCTGTCTTTCAGCTCCTTAACCTTTGGTATAACCCAAGCCCAAAACTCAGCCGGGACCATTTCCGCCATATCACACCGGAAACCATCTACACCTTTCTCGGTCCAGAAGCGGAGGATATCGTACATTTTCAGCCAGGTCGAAGGGATAGGATCAAAATAGCGCAATCCGCCGTTTTGATAATCCACACCATAATTCAGCTTAATGGTCTCATACCAGTCGTACTGGCTTGGCTGTGCCTGGAAAACGTCGTTACCGGTTGCTTTGGCCGGCCGTTCATGATATGGGGCAGTAATCTCGACGGGCGGCTTATGACCCTCAGGGACCACAAAATCATGGTTGGGAATGTAATAAAAGTTGTTTTTTGGATTAAAACTTACCGTATTATCGTCATCCTCTCCAAAATCCCTGACGTCCGAAGACCTGGCATCCGAAAAATACTGTCTGGCAACATGGTTAGGAATGAAGTCGATAATCACTTTCAAACCCTTGTCATGCGTCCGCTGAACAAGCTGCTCAAACTCCTGCATTCGATTATTAACGTCCACCGCGAGGTCCGGATCTACGTCGTAATAGTCTTTAACAGCATAGGGTGAGCCTGCGATTCCTTTTACGATCAGGGGATGGTCGGCATTTATTCCAAATTCACTGTAATCGGTCAATGTCGCATGTTCCAGCACACCCGTATACCACACGTGCGTAATGCCAAAATCAGTCAGTGCAGCAAGCGCAGTTTCGGTGATATCATTAAACTTTCCGCAGCCATTTTCTTCAATGGAGCCGTACAATTTGTTAGTCGCGCACTGGTTCCCGAATAGGCGGGTAAATACCTGATATACTATGAATTTATCTTTATTAACCGTGGGCATATCAAGTTGAATTATTTATAAAAAACACATTTACCAAACCCTCCCGTAGCACCCTGAACGGCGCCTGTAAAGTTGGACCTGGCAAAACTTACTATTGCAAGATATTAAATTTGAAATAATATGCCCCGAATCCGTCCGGGCGTTTTTAGTTGGGGCTCGGGTTGTTAGCGGTACATTTAGAAAACATTACATCACCCGGCAGTAGGAAGAATTGAACCTTGTAAAAGTAGTTCTGATTTCGATAATCTTATTTATTGAAAAAATTATATTTTTAGCGGATTCTATTAATCGGCTACCGTAATTATTGTAAATCTGAAACATTACTTGTAGGTTCGGTCTTTTGAGCCATCTTTTTTGGTAATGCTACAAAAGATCCGCCTGTTTTTTCTCCAAGGTATGTTGTTGATGTTGACGCTTTTAACTCCCGGCGTTACGTTAGCACAGGATTTCAGTGAATGCCAGCGGATAGTCAAAGAGCTGCTTCCCGTTTTTAACCGGTCTTTCGAGGAAAATAACCCCGCGCTGCTTCGTGAAGACACTTACCAGCGAGGCCTCCGCAATTTACAAGCCGCTTACGCGCTATATCACAAACAGGCTTTTCAGCCATCCGATTCTGTGCAGCGCATGAACAATGAGGCCGTTATTCTCGCGTTGCTTGGCAACTTTCAAAAGGCACATCACATTATGGAAGAGCTGGATTTGAGCAGCCAGGATCCGCATTTACATTATAACAGGGGGCTTTTTGGCATGTTGTCCGGTAAATACGACGCTGCAAGAAATGACTTTACGGATGCGCCCGGCGGCACGCAGGCCATTTTGAACACATTGGTTTCCTATGGTAAGCAGAAAAAATATGGCGATGCATTGAGCTTTGCCAATGGTAACAATGCAAAAAACACCAGCGGGAAGTGGAATTACAATCTCGGAATGGTTTACAAATACAAAGGCCAGCTTCCCGAGGCTGTGGATGAAATGGCAACGGCCATCCGCCAGAAAGATGAAATGGCTTACCGCTTGCAAAGGGGCGACATGCTCATGCGGACGGGCGATGAAAAGAAAGCGGTGAAGGATTTTGAAAAGGTTTCACGAAACCATCTGAAAGCGCAGATCCGCTACGCCAATGCGTTGTTATCACTCAATCAGTTTGGCCAGGCGAAGGCCGTTTTTGAAAAATATCTTGAAACAGATGACCGTACTTTCCGGGGCGATGCCTATCTGGGAATGGCGCACTCGTTTTATGGTTTAAAGCAGATCAGTGAAGCGCAGCGCTATTATAAGCTGGCCTCAACATTAAAACGTGAAACGCCTGCGCTGCAATCGGGAATAGCTAATACGCACCTTTCAAAACATGAATATCAGACAGCATTCACACTTTTTGACCGGGTTATAAAAAAGGACTCGACTTATTTACCAGCCTACCTGGGTCGTGCAGTTTCCTATTACGGGCAAAAAAAGTATGACCTGGCATTGAAAGATTTTAAGAAAGCAGAGAGCGCCCTGAACGAGGATAACAAGTTTTTTGCAGATCTTTTTGTGACAAAAGCATTCTCCGAATATTATCTGAAACAGGTTAATCTAGCCCAGGACGACTTCAACAAGGCAATCAGGCTGGATCCCACGCGCTACGAGGCGCTGGCCGGCATGAGCAGCATCATGATTGACCAGAAGCGCTATTCCGAAGCCGGGCAGTTCCTATCGAAAGCACTCGTATATGAGCAAGGTTATGACCTGATGTGGAGCAATTACGGAAATCTTCTCATGCATTTTGATATGTATAAAAAGGGATATCAGGTTTTCAAGAAAGCCGTTTCACTCAATCCCGCCAATGTGAACGCACAGAACGGATGGGGGATCGTCTTGCTTGAAAATGACCAGCTGGATAAGTCAATGGCGTTGTTTGACAGTCTGGTTAAAGAAAAGCCTGAGCTGCCGTTTTTACACAATAACCATGGTATCATTCAGGCGTATATAGGAAACAGGCATGAACAGCGGCATCAGGTCAATGAGGCAAATGCAAGATATGACGGGGCTTACAACGATTTTAAAACTGCCCTCGATAATGCACCTTCGCGGAAATTTTACAATGTGAACCAAGGGAATGTATATCGTTATCTCGACAATTTCGATCAGGCAAAACTGAGTTACCAGGCCTATCAGGACAAAAGCGCATTGAATAATACGGCGGTCATGTATGCGGGCAAAGACAAGATGAAGGAGGCCAAATATTATCTGGGCGTTGCATTACAAATTGATTCGCTGCATCGCGTTTTTCAGTATAATATGACTATTCTGGCCAAAGGAAAGCAGAAGGAAATGATGCGGCTCGTAGCGTCAGCCGATGAGAACAGCCCGTTTTCTGATATAGGGATAAAATACAGCCGTGACGGTTTTGTGACGATATATCTCTACGATTATGAATATGATGTGCTTACATTTCCCGGAAGACATTACATGCCGCTTCCCGTTGCTGAGTACAAGGAAGACTATTTTATACCGGAATACGATTTTAAGATGATCCCTTATGAGAAGAAAAAGGGAGATAAGGAGAAGAAAAAGCACATCCGCTACAAAAGTCAGAAGGTAAAACTGCCTGGATCGCGTGGGAAATCAGGGACAAAATGCCCGGTTTTATTTTAATCCAACATTCTTCCTGAATATTAGTAAAATGCTATTTGAGAATTAATTTCTACGTATTTATCGTGCAAATCCACACTATACGCAATATTCTCTACTGTTAATCTTACACATTACTTATTCGTGACCGTTGCTGTTATTAGCAAACAGGTTCTTCACTTCAACGAAACTGATCGGTTTGTCCAGGAAGTAATCCGCACCTTGTTTGAAAGCTTCCTCACGCAGATTTGTCATAGCACTCATCATTACGATCTTCGTGTCTTTAACGATTATGGAAGTCTTAATGCGCTGAATCTCATTAATTCCTTTTCCATCGGGCAAGTTATTATCAATGAAAATCCAGTCAGGATTAAGTTCAACTATACACTGAAAGCCTTCTGTAAGCGAAGCAGCCACCTTTATGGATGCCTCCGGAGACTTAATATGTAACTGTTTCACTAGAAAATTGCGCATCAACACACCCAGATCCTTTTCATCTTCAATAATTACAATTCTCATAGCGATGTGTCAGAAATAGAATTTTTAGTCATTTGAAGGAAGGTAGATTTTAAAAGTATTCCAGGTTGTTTTAAAACATGCATACAGAAGCCGTATTTACAATAATCCTGCCATCTGAGAGGCACAGCAGGCGTTTAAGATAGATTTGGTAATGAAAGTTGATGTTGCTTCATGTAATGTGTAGAACGATTATCCCGTTTGCTATGCAGCCAATTACTGGTACAGGATTTGGGGATGGTGGAGGGTAAATGAAATTTTCACATTAAAAGAAGAAAATCATGAATGGTAATAAAGCATTTTGGGGAATCATAACAGCAGCAGCGGTTGGAGCAGTAATCGGGTTGCTATTTGCGCCAGAAGACGGTAACAAGACAATAAAGAAAATCAAGAAAAAAACGAATAGCCTCGCATCTGATCTGATCGACGCGCTCGAAAAAAGCAAAGAAAAGGCTTCTGATGTAGCCGGACAGATTAAGGAAGAAGGCGAAGAATATAAAAACGCAGCTTTCGACAAGGCAGAAGAATATTCGAACACTGCAAAAGAAGAAATCAACAGATATCAATAACATCTTTTCCGGTGGTGTAAGCCGCCGGAAATTTTATCACTTCATCATACAATGAAATATTCATCAGCAAACCCTGGGAAAGAGGAAACTTCTACACCTATTGAGAGCACTGTCAATTATGTGAAGAACATGTTTCTTGCAGGACCGAACAGCAGCTCAGGCAAAAGTATTGAGATGGGCGTAAGTGCAATTCTTGCCAAAACAGCATTGCGTCGCCTGCCGCCGCCACTTAATTACGTGGTGCCGCTTATCGTTAAAAATGTAATCGTGAAGCACGGTGTGCCGGAAGGCAGGGAGTTGCTACTCAAAGGACTTCGCTGGGTAAAAAGAAATACCGATGAGAAGCCTGTTAATGTGGCTTAATAAATTACAATTTCCTTAGAAGTATAGAACCTTTCAGTCCTGAAAGGTTCTTTTTTTGCAAACAGACCGCGGCAAGAATTTTGTAAAGTTGGTTGATATGCCTCTTCGCGATTGGACTGATGAAATCGTTGGCTGTCCGTTCTTTTGTTATGGTTAAAGTCTGGGTTCCCGGAATTCTGCTCTGGTTTTCCACCCGGTTTTCGTAGTAACTTAATGAGAGAATGGGAGTTAGATATTTTGGTCAAAAGATAAATATGTTGTAACGTTTAGCCTGACCAGGTCTGTTCAATACGGCTACGCCGGTGTTCTGAAAATAGTAAGAAGCACAAATGTTCGTCTATTCGTCGAGCATTCTGAATAATTGTACTCAGAATGTGGAAATAAGTACGCAATATTTAGAATCGGCCCGCTCGTTGCAGATATTGGCTAAAGAGTCGTAAATTTAAACTTTAAGAATTCTAATTATTTACCCTTGGTTGCTATATGCAAAGACAAACGCAGACGCAAAGACAGACCCTGAAATATTCTCCGTTGCAAATTCAGATGCTGAATTTACTGCATTTGACAACAATGGAGCTTGAACAAAGAATTAAAGAGGAGCTTGAAGAAAATCCTATTTTAGAGGAGGGTAAGGACGATAATGCTTCGGAAGATACTGTTGACGACTTTCAAGATCCTGCCGACACCGGAACCGGTGATGATAATACCATGCAGGATTATTACGACTGGGATGAGTTCAGGGACGATGATGTTCCGGATTATAAGACTTATGCCAACAACCAGTCGCCTGATAATGAGCTTTACACACGTCCTATGGTGGAAACAATTTCCTTCCGGGACGACCTTAAACAGCAAGTACATTTCCTGAGGCTGGACGAGCGCCAGCAGCTGATTGCGGATTTTATTCTGGATTCCCTGGATGAAGATGGTTTCCTGAGACGTGAAAGCGATGTAATTGCCGATGATATTTCCTTTGCCAACAGCATGTTTATTGACACCGAAGAGGTCAATTGGATGCTTAAAATCATTCAGCAGCTTGATCCCGCAGGAATCGCGGCGAGCGATCTTCGGGAATGTCTGCTGATTCAGCTTGGCCGCATCGAAAACCAGGACGACACCTGGAAGTGGGCCTGCAAAATTGTTACAGATGCGTTTGATGAGCTGGGTTCAAGAAATTATGACAAGATCATGCGCATTACCGGCCTCGACGAGGAATCGTTGAAGAAGGCCATCGCACTGATCACCACATTGAATCCAAAACCAGCATCCGGCCTCCGCAATGATTCCATCGTGAATGAAAGCATTAAGCCGGATTTTATGCTTCGGTATACGGAGGACGGTGATATAGAAGTGCAGCTTACATGGGGTAACAGCCCGGCTTTGCGGTTGAACAAATTGTTTACCCAAATGGCCGAACAAAAGAACGATAAGGCAACGAACCAGTTCCTGAAAAATAAGATGAATTCGGCGAAATGGTTCATTGATGCGATCAAGCAGCGTGAAAACACAATGCTGAGCACATTAAGGGCCATCGTTAAGTTGCAATACGACTATTTCCAAACGGGCGACATCAAGAAGTTACGCCCCATGATCCTGAAAGACGTTGCCGAGATCATCAGTATGGATATTTCGACAGTATCGAGGGTAACGACGAATAAATACGTTCAGACACCTTTCGGGATCGTACTGCTCAAAGACCTTTTCACAGAAGGCGTTACCAATGAGGACGGCACAGAGGTTTCCAACCGTGAAATTCAGGAGGCGATCCGGGAGATCGTAGGAGCAGAAGACAAAAGACATCCATACAACGACCAGCAAATTACAGACATGCTTTCTGAAAAAGGCTATTCTGTGGCTAGAAGGACCGTTGCGAAATACCGGGAACAATTAAATATCCCGACTGCAAGATTAAGAGTAACCATTTAAGCAGCTTACAAACCAACTGGATTTAGCCCTAAAAACCTGGCATGAAAAAAATTGTTGTTGTTGATGATGAGGCAGATATCTGCTTCTTGTTGAAGAGATTTTTATCAAAGAATGACTTTATAGTTGAAACTGCACAGAATGGTAAAGACGGCCTTGCGCTGATCGATTCCATCTCGCCTGATTTGGTTATGACCGACTTCCGTTTGGGTGACATCACCGGAACAGAATTGCTCACTGCCATCAAAGCAAAGCGTCCAAATGTGCCCGTACTCATTATAACCGGCTATTCCGACATTAAGGTGGCGGTTAGCGTGATGAAACTAGGAGCATATGACTATATCACCAAACCATTGTTTCCGGACGAAATTTTGGTAACGGTGAAAAAGGCTATTGCTGACGCGGAATCCAGAGAGAACGAGGAATTTGAATATACAGCGGTTGCGTCCGGCCCAAGCGGAGGATCTACTGAAACCACAAAACCTGCCCGCAAGATGAGCTCGCGGACTAAGGCTGGTTATGTAATGGGTCAGAGTGAAGTCTCGGATAATCTTTTCCGCCAGGTTGACCTTGTTGCGCCTACTAATTTCAGCGTTATCATTTACGGAGAAAGCGGATCTGGAAAGGAAGCCATTGCAGCAGAAATCCATAACCGGTCAAAAAGACGGGATATGCCTTTTGTAGCGATGGACTGCGGTGCCATATCCAAGGAACTGGCCGGCAGCGAGCTTTTTGGTCACGAAAAAGGATCATTTACAGGTGCATTGAATACCAAGATAGGCCACTTCGAAATGGCGAATGGCGGTACATTGTTCCTGGATGAAGTTTCCAATTTGTCTTATGAAATACAGGTGGCTTTGCTGCGTGTAGTGCAGGAGCGTAAGATGCGCCGCATCGGCGGATCAAAGGAGATCGATCTGGACGTAAGGATCATTGTTGCGAGTAATGAAAGGTTGCTTGAATCGGCCAGAAACGGGAAATTCAGGGAAGATCTTTACTATCGATTCAATGAATTCACGATAGAAGTGCCTGCATTGAGAAACAGAAAAGATGATCTGATGCTTTTTGCAACGACATTCCTGGATACTACCAATGTGGAGCTGAACAAGAATGTAAGCGGGTTTTCGGAGGATGTTAAGAACGATTTCCTGAGCTATTCTTGGCCGGGTAACCTGAGAGAGCTGAAAAACGTCATCAAACGCGCTACGCTGCTTTCCGATGGCGACCTGATCGAGGAGAAGTCACTGCCTTTTGAAATTGTCAATTATAAAAAGCTGAAAGACCTGGACGAGGAGCCTGTAACATTGGCAGCAACCACGAGCATAGCAGCTCCGGTAATGGAAACACTGGACGGCGATGATTCCAAGCCCAGCCTGAAAACAGTTGCCAATGAAGCCGAGTATGACATGATCATGCAGGTGCTTCGGGATGTTAATTTTAATAAAAGTAAAGCAGCGCGGCTGTTGAACATTGACAGGAAGACACTCTACAATAAGATGAAACAATTTGACATTTAATTGTTGAGTTACGCTGAGCTATAAACTAGAATGAATACAAAATTAATAAGGGTCCTCCTGGTTGATGACGACGAGGATGATTACTTCCTCACACGTGAATATTTTCAGGAACTGGTCAACTGGAAGTTTGATATAACCTGGTGCTCCACTTTCAGGGATGCACAGCAGCATATCAAGGATCATAAATACGATCTGTATCTGTTTGATTACTTATTAGGTGAAAGCACCGGGATAGACCTGATCGAACTAGCCTGTCAGTTTGAATGTGAAGAACCGATTATTCTGCTGACAGGAAAAGGGGATACTAAAATCGCCGTAGAAGCATTGAGGCTGGGTGCAGCTGACTATCTGATCAAAAGCGAGCTGGATTCCGAAAAGCTTGAAAGAAGTATCCGGTATGCACTGGAAAGGACTTCGGTGCTGAAAGCTTTGAAACACAGTGAACGGCGTTACCGGAGGATTTTTGAAGAATCCAATGACTTCCTGTTCATCAGTGACCTTGCCGGGAACATTATCGATCTGAACGCCTCGGCCAGCGTATTAACGGGATATACGGAAGACGATCTCCGGCTCAAAAATATCCTGGAATTGCTGGAAGACGCGCAGTTTGATTCATTCTGGAACAATATAAAAGACCATCCGATCCACGATCTTGAAGTAAGGCTGGTGACCAAAGATGGTGACAAGAAATATTGCCTCTTTTCAGCAACGCTGGAAGTGGACGACGATCACCCGTATATACAAGGCAGGCTGCATGATATGACCGCTCGCAAGCAATCCGAAAGAGAAAGATTGTTTTCCGAAAAAATGGCCGTTACAGGTCGTTTGGTAAGAATGCTTGCCCATGAAGTCAGGAATCCGCTAACCAATGTTAACCTTTCCGCTGAACAGCTGGAAATGGAGTTGGTTGATGAAGACCAGAAGTTTTATACACAGATCATTAAACGGAATTGCAACCGGATCAATGACCTTATATCGCAGCTTTTGCAACCGTCCAGCTCGGCTGATATAGAGCTCGTTACGAGCTCCGTGCACACCGTTCTCATCCAGGCTATCGGCGCTGCCCTCGACCGGGTCCAGCTGAAGCGCATTCAGATCGTCAACCAGTTTGCTGAAGAGGAAATGGCATTGCCGCTTGATCCTGTTTCCCTGCAAATGGCCTTCCTGAACATTATTACAAATGCCATTGAGGCGATGGAAGAGGATAAGGGCATTCTGAGGATTACTACCAAAAGCCAGGGAGAGAACATTCAGGTTATTTTTACGGATAACGGCTGCGGTATCAGTGAAGAACACATGGAAAAGATCTTCGAGCCATATTTCACTGGAAAAAACAACGGAATGGGCATCGGCTTATCCACAACCATGAGCATCATCCACGCCCACCACGGCCGCATCGACGTGGAATCGGAGATAGGGACGGGGACGACGTTTACGATCACGTTTCAGAACGGGAAGTAGTAAGCACGTGGCCCCTGTCACCCTGAGCGTACCAGGCGGCCGATGGCCCTGTCACCCTGAGCGGACCGGGCGGCCGATGGCCCTGTCACCCTGAGCGGACCGGGCCGCCGGGCGGCCGAAGGGGCGTTACCACCAAGCAGTAACGCCCCCTTCGGCTCCGCTCAGGGTGACAGGAGGAGTGACTCCCAGCTTGCTTGCTAGCTTAAACCCTCTAAGCCCCCGCGCACAGCCCCACTTTTCCTGTTAAAAAATCCGTAAATAATCGGGAAGATCAGCAACGTTAGCACAGTGGCGGTAACCAGGCCTCCTATGACAACTATGGCCAGCGGTTTCTGGGTTTCCGAGCCGATTCCGGTGGACGTGGCAGCGGGCAGCAGGCCGATTGCGGCCATTAATGCGGTCATAATCACCGGTCTGATCCTGGACTTAACGCCTTCCCGGATCGCTTCATCCAGCGACATCCTTGCTGCCAGGTTTTTGTTGAAAACTGAGATCAGGATAACGCCGTTTTGTACACATAAACCAAACAATGCGATAAAGCCTACACCCGCCGAGATCCCAAAGTTCATATGCGTAACGTGCAGCGCCAGAATGCCGCCGATGAGTGCAAAAGGGACATTGACCAAGACCAAACCGGCATCTTTTGCATTATTAAACATGATAAACAAAAGTATAAAAATGCCGATAAGGCTGATAGGGACCACCTGTCCCAGGCGAGCCGTCGCCCTCACCTGATTCTCAAATTCTCCTGACCAGTTCACGGAATAACCCTTAGGCAGGTTTTTGAGCAATGGTTTTACCCGGTTTTGAGCATCCGCAATGGTGCTTCCCAGGTCGCGTTCACGAACGGAAAATTTGACGCCTATGAAACGTTTGTTGTTGTCCCGGTATACAAATGCGGGACCCGTAACCGTCCGGATGGATGATATTTCTTTCAACGGAATCTTTCCGCCGGTAAGCGTGGGCACCATGAGTTGCTGGATGTCGTCCACCGTGCGGCGATATTGCTCTTCGTAGCGCAGACGAATGTCAAATTTCCGTTCGCCTTCATACAGGATCGAAGCCGTTTTTCCACCGATAGCCATTTCAATAACTGCCTGTGCATCAGCTGTACTTACACCATATTGAGCCATTTTGTGGTCGTGTAAAATTACGCTGATCTCTGGCTGGCCAATGTTCCGCAAAATGCCGACGTCCTTAATCCCGGGCACATTCTTGATCGCCTCCAAAACCTGGTCTGCCTTTGCATTCAGTGTTTCGAGATCGTCCCCATAGATTTTGACCGCGTTGCTCGCATTCATCCCTGCAACTGCTTCCGCCACATTATCGATGATCGGCTGAGAATAATTGTAATTAATACCCTGGAACTGTTTCAGCTTCGTATCCATTTCTTCAATCAGCTGATCCTGGGTGATTTTCCGCTTCCACTCGTCCTTTGGTTTAAGATTAACCTGCATTTGAACGTAGTAAAAACCGGACGGATCGGTTCCGTCGTTGGAACGGCCGGTTTGCGATAAGACGCCATTCACTTCCGGGAATTCATTCAATTTAGCCCTAAGCGTGGTCACCATTTTGATCGTTTCGTTCAGGGAGCTGCTCATCGGCATTTTCGCTTCGACCCATAATGCGCCTTCATTAAGTGTCGGCAGGAACTCGGTTCCGAGAAATTTGGCTGAAAACAAGCTGAGACCCAGGAAAACAGTGGCAAATACCAGACTTAACTTCTTCCGTTTATAACACCATTCAAAACCATTGGTAACCGTCCTGTCGAAAAAACGAACGACCGGATTACTCTTCTCGCGGACGTTTTTATTCAACAATATCGAGCAAAGTACCGGAACCAGCGTTAATGTATAGAGTAATGCGCCTAGCAATGCAAATCCGAGCGTATAGGCAAGTGGGGTGAACATTTTACCCTCTACTTTCTGGAAACTGAAAATGGGGATCAATGCGGTGATAATGATCAGCTTGGAGAAGAAGATGGCCTTACCAAGCTCCCCACCTGTTTTTTTGATTAAACCAAGCTTTGATAACTTATTGAACCGATCCATTCCATTGCGATGCGCCAAATGATCCAGCGCCACAAAAATCCCTTCGACCATTACAACGGCGCCGTCGATAATGATCCCAAAATCAATCGCCCCCATCGAAAGCAGGTTAGCAGACATTCCCTTCAATTTCAGGCACATAAATGCGAACAAAAGCGCGAGAGGGATGATGATGGATACGATCACCGTCGTGCGCCAATCGGCCATGAAAAGAAAAACGATCACGGTTACCAGCACGATGCCCTCAATGAGGTTATGCTTTACGGTATGCGCGCAAAACTCGATCAGGTTATCACGGTCGTAGAATGTCACCATTTTGACATCCGGCGGAAGAATTTTTGTGTTCAGCTCCTCAACCTTATCCTTTATACGCGCCAGCACTTCGCTCGGATTTTCGCCTTTACGCTGCACCACAATGCCTTCCACAACATCATCGTTCCCATCTAGCCCAACCTGGCCCACACGTGGCATATCCGATTCCTTCACATTCGCAACATCCTTTACCAAAACCGGATTATCCTTTATGAACTCGACGATAATGTTCTGAATATCAGGAATGGAGTTCAGTAAACCGATCCCGCGCACCACATAGGCCTGCCCGTTTTTCTCGATCACATCACCGCCCACATTGACATTGCTTTTCGTTACTGCCTGATACACTTCCAGCGGCGTAATGTTGTACTTAACGAGCTTGGTAGGGTTAACCTGCACTTCGTAGATCTTCTCTCTACCTCCAAATGCAACTACGTCTGCAACGCCGGGAATACTTCGCAATTGCCTGTCGATGATCCAGTTGTGCAATGTTAGCAGCTCACGGCTGTCACGATCTTTACTTTTTAATGTAAACCTGAAAATCTCACCGGTCGGTCCGTACGGAGGCTGGACGTCCGGCTCGACGCCATCGGGGAGCGAGATGTTACGGAGCTGATTATTAACTTGCTGCCGTGCGAAGAAATCCTCTACATTATCATCGAAAATGATTTTGATAATGCTCAAACCAAACATTGTTGTGCTGCGCACATTCGTTTTTTGCTGAACCGAATTCATCGCAACTTCAATCGGAACGGTTACGAACCGCTCAATCTCCTCTGCGCTTCGTCCGTTCCATTGCGTAACGATAATGATCTGTGTATTAGTAACATCCGGAAACGCTTCCAACGGCGTGTCCCGATAGCTGACGATCCCTGCGATGATCAGCAGGCCGGTCATAAAGAATATGAAAAAGCGGTTTTTCAAAGAAAAGCCCACAATTCCCCGAATGAATTTATTCATTTTTGAATGAGTGAATGAGTGAATTTTGAATGAGTGAATGAGTGAATGAGTGAATGACTGAATGATTTTTTTTCTATTCACTCATTCACTCATTCAGTCATTCAGCATTAGTCATTTAGCGCGTCGTAAACGAGAAGTTGATTTTTGGAAATGATGGCTTCGCCGGGTTTCAGGCCGCTGGTAATGTAGGTCCTGTTGGCCAGGGAGCGGTAAATTTCGACGGGACGGGTTTCAATGTTGGACCGGCCGTGATAGACCATGACCCAGTTTTTACTACGGTCGAAAATGACAGCCTGGGATGGAATGGCTTGCATTTCTCCACCTTCCTCAAAGTTCAGGTTGACCGTTGCGTGCATTTCGGGTTTTAGTTTTAAACCTACATTTTGCAACTGAATACGGATTTTCATCGCTTTTGTATCCGGGTCGAGGACATTGTAAATTTTGTCCACTTTTCCTTTAAAAACTTCATTGGAAAAACTGATCGTACGCACATCAGCAGGCATTCCGAGTTTAATCTTGGAAATGTCGCTCTCATTCACATTGGCCATTACCCACACATCTGCAATCTGCCCGACTGTGAAAAGGCTCTCTGCATTATCCGATCGCAGCTGCATGCCGCGGTTCACGCTTTTGTCAATGATAAAACCGTTGATAGGCGACTTAACCGTGTAGTTTGTGGATTTCCCCAAACCATAGATCGAGAAAATTTCCTTCACCCGGCTCACATCCGCCTGCGCTTTGTCTACCACCTGGCGCGCCGTAATGACGTCCCGCTCAGGCACCAGCTTACTTTCAAAAAGATCCTCGGTAGACGACAAATTCTTTTGGGCAATGAGCAAATCAGATTGTGCCTGAATCATTTGTCTTTCAAAATCAGCAACTTCACCCGAACGGATCGTAGCCAGTTTCTGGCCTTTGCGAACATTGTCGCCCAATTCCACGTCGACTTCTTCCACATTGCCGCCTACCAAGGGGTAGATCTTAATTACCTGATTTTCATCAGGAACAACTTTTCCAACCAGTGTCAGCTCGTTACGGACCGGCTCGGTCTTCACCGTATCGAGCGTGATCCGGCTCATCATCGTGTCCGAAAGCATAAAGGCCTTCGATTCTTCGGGATCTTCTTTTGTAGTATTGCATCCGGTCAGCCATAGGCCCGCAGCGGCCAGCAGAACCATGCTCAGAGAATTTTTCATTGGAAAAATATTAGTGGCGATTGCCATGATGTGATAAATTCGATTAGTTAAAAAGCTCTTCACCGACTACGAAGTTGAGTTCTTCGTAAACCTTGATGCGGTCGGCTTGCAGGCGGTTATATTCCTTGATGCTTTCGTTGTAGGTTTCTATAAAATCGATGAATTCGAGGAGGGTAATGTTCCTTTTCTGGAAATTGTCGTAAATGCCTTTGCTAAGGAGCTGGAACTGATCCGAGAACTGGCTTTCGACGCCCTGGTAAGCCTTTTCAGCCACATTAACCTTCTGTAATGCGGCGTCAACCTGGTTGTTAATGCTGTTCACTTTGGCCGTTTCAGCCGTTTTGAAATAACTGATATTGCTTTTCGCAGCCTTGATGTTTCCCTGGTTCCTGTTGAAAAAAGGAAGGTCCATCGTGGCCGAAACGCCTACATAATTGTTCACGTAATTACTCGCCTGATCGTAAACCGCACCGAGCTGAATGTTAGGAACCGCCAGCGCTTTTTGTAAGGTGTAGTTCAATTCGGCCTGTTTCACTTCCGACTGCGACACTTTCAGGTCGGCGCGGCTTTCCATCGCCTTCGCTTTCAGCGCAGCCCCATTATACTGGCTAAGCTGGTAACGACGAACGGCTGCCGAATCCACAACCGACTTTACAGGCTGGTCAACATTCAATAATGTGCGCAGATCGCGCTGATTATCATGGAGTTCGAAAAGGATGTCGGCACGATCATTGGTCAATTGAAAGAGGAGGGCTTTAAGGCGGACAACTTCTTTGAGCGAGATATTTTTCCGGTTATATTCTTTATCAAACGCGCTTACGGTCGTGTTGAGCGAGGCGATTTGTGTGTCGTATAATGCAATGGTCTGTTCCAGATAATAAGACTCAAAAAAGATCTGGCGAAGGTCAAATTTTAATGTTCTGATGAGATCAAAAAACTGATATTCGCTTTTCCTGGTGGATTCCACATCCAATGCCACCTGCTTATTCCGTTTGCCGGCCCGGGTAATGAGCTGCTGAACAGTGAATGCTTTCTGGCCCTTGTTCCCTACGTCCAGAAAACCCCGAGAAGGATTATAAGCACTGATTTCGACGCCGAATGTGGGATTATTCCAAAGCTTGTCCTGGATCTCAATGGACTTGGCTATATCGATCTGATATTTTTCGGCAAGAATTTCAAGGTTGTTTTGAAGGAAAAGGCTGTCGGCCTGTTTGATCGAAAGCCTCAATGTGTCCTGTGCGTGCAGCTGAACTGCCAGGAATAGGAGGATCGTCGTGAAATAAGTTCGCATGTTTTCTGTGTTAGAATGATGCGATATTCCGACGCCGGTATTACAGGAGCCTTAAAATAAAGTTAGAAAAAAATTAGAATGGCCGAAACAGGCTCATACGTGGTTTAAACGCACCTGAAATTCACTTCCCTGGCCTGGCTCGCTCGTGACGGAGATCGTTCCGTGGTGCAGATCAATGATACGCTGGCAAATAGAGAGGCCTATTCCGAAACCGGGAACAGTCGTTGCATCCGACGACCGGTAAAAAGGATTGAAGATATGCGGCATGTCTTCGGGGCTGATGCCAATGCCCTGGTCCTTGAACTTCACAATGCACGATTTGTTGTCGGACGAGATCAGAATCCTAGCCTGGTGATCCGAAGAATATTTGCATGCATTATCCAGCAAATTGGAAAAAACCCTTTTCAATAATTCTTCATTTCCTTCGATAACAGTCTGATTTTCATCCTCCGGAATGTTTTCATAGTCAATTTCAACACGGTAATCGGGGTTGGCTGACAACAATTCTTCCTTAGCCGCAAAAGCAAGATCTTCTATGTGGATAGGCGCCATTTTCAACTGTCCCGAATGCTCGTAGGAGCGTGCGAGGAAAAGCAGATTATTGGTAATGCTGATGAGCCTTTCCGTGTCGGAAAAGAGGTTGGCAAAAACTTCGTCGAGGTCGGGATTATTTTTATTAAACCGCTGCCCCAGTTGGATTTCGGATTTCAGGGCGGCCAATGGTGTCCGCAACTCGTGGGAAGCATGTGAAACGAAGCTTTTTTGCTGTTCAAATGCATTGTGAAGGCGCACAAGCACCGTGTTGAAATTAATCGCAAGCTGCGCGATCTCGTCCTTTCGGTTGCCTTCATCAAGTTTTTGGGAGAGGTTTTGGGCCGTTATGAGCGAAACTTCATGATTGATCCGGCTGATAGGCCGCAATGCATTTCCGGCAAAATATATCCCCAGCCCGACAGTAACCGCAATGCCGGCTAAAAGGCCCCAACCCAATGTTTCGCGGAGATTGGTGAGTTTGCTATGCCCAAAAGTGTCATATGCCGACGCCAGCACGGTTAACGGCTCACTTTGCTCCTGATACAGCAGACCGATGACCTCGCTTCCGCCTTCGTGAAACTCGATATAATGCTTTTCCCGGACCTCATCCAGCAGCGAGGCTTTATAAGACAACAGTTTATCATCCACGCTGGAATAGATCAGCTCATTATCAGCATTAAAAATCAGCACTTTCTCGTCAAGCATTTCTGAAAGCGTGTTTTGGTCAATGGCTTTCAGCAAATGTTTGTCAATTCCTTTAACCTTTACCAGCAGCCGGCAAGTGGTGCGGGCGCGGCTTTTCAGGCGGTCATAAAATTCCTCCTGCCTGTAATGTTCGGAAACGCTGTAAATGGTGATTGAAAACAATAGCAGGATCGTCGCCACGAGGAGCGTGAATTGAAGAGCAATGCGATTCTTGATTTTCAGGGTCATTCTTCCTTCATAATGTAGCCCATGCCGGGCCGTGTGTGAATTAGCTTGGTAGCAAAGTCTTTGTCAACTTTTTTGCGTAAATAATTGATATACACCTCAACCACATTCGTACCCGGATCAAAATTGAGGTGCCATACGTGCTCGGCCAGGTCCATTTTTGACACAACCCTGCCTCTGTGCAAAAGGAAATATTCCAATAAGGCAAATTCCTTGGCAGTAAGGTCGATCATATTGCCGCCGCGGCTCACCTGCTTGGTCCCGAGGTTCATTTCAAGATCAGCAATCCGGAGCACTTTGTCCGTAGTTTCCGGATTGATAAGTTCCGAAACGCGCAATGCTGCATTGATTCTTGCGAGTAATTCTCTAAAATCGAACGGTTTAACGATGTAGTCGTCCGCTCCTCGTCCCAGCCCTTCCAGTTTATCCTCAATTTCTCCGTAAGCAGTAAGCATAATGATCGGCAGCGAAGGCTTGTAAATCCGGATCTGCTGGCAAACATCATGACCATTCATTCCCGGTAAATTTACGTCCAGCAAAACAAGGTCAAATTTTTTGTCCAAGGCCATTTGCTTCCCCGTAATGCCGTCGTGGGCAATTTCTGCTTCGATGTTTTCGGAGGCCAGTCCGCGGAAAATGTTCTGGGCAATCCGGCGATCGTCCTCAATAATCAGGATTTTTTTCATTGCAGGAGATCTTTTGATTCAATGATGGGCGCAATGGCCTCAATGGGTGCCTGAAACACAATTCCTGTGTCGAGGGAATGGATAATGGCTTTGTTACTGTGCGCAAAATAACAAACATCAATGCCGAGTTCCTGGATGTTTTTAAGGTTCAAGGTCGTCTCTGGTTTTGCTCGTCGCCGGGTTTGCCGAATGTAAACCGCGCGGATATTGGCAGAAAAATCCCGGCAGATCTGTTCATAAATTTCCGGATCTTTCTGAGAATCATCGCCTAACAAAATAAATTGCAGCTCGGGATAGAAATTGATAATGTTATGGATCTTGCGCAGCTTATGGTCATGAGATCCGCCGCCCGTGGAAACAAAATCATCCAGTCCCGACTTAATGGTCCGCAGCTTCAAAACAGCCTTTGGCAGGCCATTAAGCTCTGCAAAGCGAACGATCATATCATACAGATTCCATTCGCTGCTCGATACATAAAAGAAAATGTTGCTGTCCTTATGCGGATGCGTGCGGCTGGCGAACGACAGCAGCTGATAATGCTTGACGACGTCGTCGAACGGTTTCCTAGCCTGGACGTTTTTGGACAACAATACAAAGAGTTTCCGGAAAGACCGGCGGCTGTGTGAGATCAGAAAAGTGTCGTCAATGTCGGAAATGATGCCATAGGAGCTTTTGTAAGGCAGGAAAAATTCTTCCTGCGCGCTTCCCTGATATCGCTTTCCGTTCAGCTCATCGTCAACGGTAACCTCGTAAGTATGCCACCCGCTGGTCATTGGCTCCGTAAGCGGGACCTGAAAACGGAAATATCCATCGGCCTCGGCCGTCGCTTCGGCGGTAATATCGCCCAGCCTGAACACAACTTTTAAAAATGGAATGGTCTTAACAGAAAAGAGCTCAATGATCGTCCGTGCGTATCTGAACCCGCTTCTTGTATATTTTCGATCACCTGAGGGATATTTTTTGACGATATGCCCAAACACCACCAGCTCATTTTTATTGGCATATCCACGGTACAATTTTATGTCGCAACGTTTCATAACTATCTTTATCCCCGTACACTTGAAGTCCCTAATTTAGACAATATGTTTTCAGAACGAAAAGTTTTGTTGGTTGTAAATCCCATATCCGGTGATGTGAACAAGGATGTGGTTTTTGAAGAGGTAATTGAGATGGCAGCGGCAAAAGGTTATGATTTGCGTATCTATACAACAACCGGCGAGCATGATCTGGAAACGATCCGGGAAATGGTCATCAACATTAAGCCTGAACGTGTGCTGGTTGCGGGTGGCGACGGCACTATTTCGCAGACGGCCGAAGCAGTCCAGGGTTCTAATGTGGTGATGGGCATTATCCCGGTGGGCTCGGCCAACGGGCTAGCTATGGATTTCGGGGTTACCGGGTCTATTGCTGAGGCAGTTGAGGTGGCTTTTGGGGATAAGATCATTGGTATTGATGCGGTTTGTATCAATAATGAAATCAGTCTGCATTTAAGCGACATCGGATTGAATGCATTGCTGGTAAAAAATTATGAGAGCAGTGATACGCGCGGAAAACTGGGTTACGCACGTGAAATGCTGAAAACATTAAGCGAGCATGAAAACTTTTTGGTAAAAATTACAACAGCCAATGAAGTGATTGAAACCGAAGCGCTTATTGTGATTATCGCCAATGCGCAGAAATACGGGACTGGCGTTACCATTAACCCTACCGGCGATATGTCGGATGGTTTTTTCGAACTCGTTATTGCCAAAAAACTGGACTTCATAGAAACCGCGAAGATCCTGGCAGGCAGCACCGACTTCAATCCCGAGATTATGCGCGTGATTTCCGTTGAGAAGGCCACCATCGAATGCCCCGACAAAGAAGCACATTTCCAGATAGACGGGGAGTACAAAGGGATGGTCAGGAAACTTGAAGCGCACATTTTGAAGGAATACATCAGGGTGGCCATTCCCTGAGGTGATTTAAACAGTAAGCACCGCTGGTTTTCCTCTTTCGTAATAAAATCCGTTCAATCTCTTTCCGCTGGGTTATGAAAGTTGTTTTAATGTGCATGTTAAGTGCTTTTTGTATGTCTGCCACATTGTTTGCGCAGCAGGCAGAGTTATGCCAGGGCGCTTATTTTACAGAAGCGCAGGGAAAGGAATTTCTGGAAAAACATGCCGTCAAAACGAAACTTGAATGGGAAACGCGCGCAGCAGCCATCCGAAAGCAGATCCGTGAAGGGATGAATTTGCAGACTATGCCCGCCAAGCCGACCTCAAAACCGATCATTCACAGTAAAAAAGAAATGGACGGTTACTCCATCGAGAATGTGGCTTTCGAAAGCATGCCAGGGATTTACGTGACCGGGAATTTGTACAAACCATTAAAAAAGCAGCAAGCCTACGCAGGCATTCTTTGTCCCCATGGACACGGTGAAAATCCGCATGGCAGGTTTAGGGAACAAACGCAAAAACGTTGCGCAACGCTCGCACGCATGGGTGCTGTTGTGTTTGTTCTGGATATGGTAGGGCAGGGTGACTCCAAATATTGCGAACATAAAATGCCCAAAGCCCTTAAACTTCAAACGATCAATGCAGTAAGAGCACTGGATTTTTTAATGGCGCAACCCGGCGTTGATCCGGAAAGGATTGCTGTAACAGGCGAGTCGGGTGGGGGAACGCAAACTTTCCTTTTGGCTGCACTGGACGACCGCGTTAAGGTCACTGCACCCGTCGTGATGGTCTCATCTTACTTCTTTGGCGGATGCGTTTGTGAAAGCGGCCTTCCCATTCATAAAAAGGGCGATTACCAGACCAATAATGTTGAAATAGCTTCCCTAACCGCCCCGAGGCCCATGCTGCTCGTGTCTGACGGCGGCGACTGGACCAAGAATACGCCGGAAGTCGAATTTCCTTTCATTCAGAGCATTTACGGATTATACGGCAAGAAAGATCTGGTCGAAAACGTGCATTTACCTGACGAAAAGCACGATTATGGCCCTTCCAAGCGGAATGCGATGTACACCTTTATGGCGAAACAGCTTGGGCTGGATTTGAAAGCCGTCACCGATTCACAAGGTAAAATTGACGAAACACCTTCCAAACTGCTGGAACAGAAAGATCTGGAAGTTTTCAATGCGGCGCATCCCCGGCCGGCCAACGCGGTAATGGGGGATGAGGCTGTCATGAAAATGCTGTAAATCCAGACCTCCGATGATCATATTAATTGTTCTTGCGGCCGTTGTCTTCATTGTATTGAGTTCTACGGTGCTAAAAATGCACCCGCTGGTTGGCTTGCTGTTAGCTGCAATCGGCGTGGGCATCTTCGCCGGTCTGCCCATCGACAAGCTGGCCGAAACGATTGGAAAGGGTTTCGGGGAATTGATGTCGAAAATCGGGTTAATGGTCATTTTGGGCTGTGTGATCGGTGCAATTTTGGACAAATCCGGTGCTGCGATTAAGGTGGCAGATGTGATATTAAAGTTGTTCGGTGAAAAGCGCCCTGCATTTGCAATGGCAGTGATTGGTGGAATCGTCGGGATTCCAGTCTTTTGTGATTCGGGTTTTATTATCCTGCATAAGCTGAATCAGATTGTTGCCAAACGAACCGGAAAGCCGCTGGGAACCATCGCATTATCATTGTCAGGCGGTCTTTTTGCGACGCATACACTTGTTCCGCCAACGCCCGGCCCGTTATCCGCAGCAGGAAACCTCGGCATTGCGGATTCTGTGGGATTAGTCATATTGATAGGCCTGGTCGTTTCCATTCCCAGCCTTTTCCTTTCGACCTGGTTCGCGGGAAAATTTGCAAAAAATGTAGAAATCACAGAAAACTCAGCCGTCGAGCCACCCATCATCATTCACGAAAGCCGACTGCCTCCTGCGTGGAAAGCATTCATGCCAATTCTTTTGCCCATTATCCTCATTACCCTAGCCTCATTTGCAAGGATTCTCGATTTCCCGGAAACCTGGATAAAATGGCTGGGCTTTTTCGGCAGTCCGCTGGTTTCCTTCCTTATCGCCATCTTTTTCAGCTACTCCCTTTTCCCGGAATACGCCTCGGAAAGAATGATGGCCTGTTTCAAAAGTGGAATAGAACATTGCGGAACAACTTTGGTGCTGGTAGGAGCAGGCGGAGCCTTCGGCGCGATCTTAAAAGAAACAACATTAAAAGACATGGTCAGCGAATGGCTGCTCCACAACGAAATGTCTGGCGCCTATCTCCTGGTAATCACCTTCCTCATCGCCGCCTTCTTCAAAACAGCACAAGGCTCAACTACATCCGCGATGGTGCTGACAACCAGCATTCTGGCACCATTGCTAGCATCATTAGGCTTCGTTACACCCATTCAAATCACATTAGTTGTCATGGCAGTAGGAAGCGGTGCCATGGTCGTATCCCACACCAACGACGCCTGGTTCTGGGTCGTTTCGCAGTTTACGGGGATTTCAGCGAGGGATACTTATCGAACGCATACGATTCTTACTGGATTGCAGGGGTTGGTGAGTTTTTTGGTGGTGATGGTGTTGTGGGTGTTGCTAGGCTGAGTGGTTCAATTTAATGCCTGTTTTCCTTATCTCAGCTGCAAAAGGATTATTTAATGAAAGCATATCCTGCTTTGATATTGGATGCGGCTCGATTCTGGAATCAAATTGAGAAGCCAACATCATGAGCCTTACTTGCGTATCAAATCTCTCGGCTTCCGGCAAGTGCTCAATTACCAAGGCAATGTCAATATCGCTTTCTGAGCGGGAATTGTTCCTGGCATAAGATCCGAACAAATAAGCCGCAACTAGGCCTGGTTGATTCTTAGAGACGGTAGAAACAAAGCGCTCTAATGTTTGATTAAGTCCTTGATCCATTGTCTATATTCTTTTAGTTGCTCAATCCAGTTGCCAGTAAATTCCGGTGTGCAGGTTTTTTGGAAACTCATTTTGTAGTCGTCATATCTGCTATTGATATTAAAAGCAGTCACTGATACAAGAAACAACTTCCTTTTCTCATCTAGTTCAATATTACTTTTTTCAGCAATTCTTAACAAGTTATGCGTAAATGGTGGAAATTCATTGTTGACCTTAACAAAAAGTGCTTTCAAAAGCTTCTCTATCATTAAATGTCCTACGAATAAGCTCCATGCGTAGCGTTTGCTGTCCAGCATTGCCATCATTGTTTCAAAGTCATCGTCCGAACTTCTGATCCAGTAGTTAATAACTTTCTCCTTGTCAAATCCTGCTTCGTTCATATGCAAAAGTATGGGTTTTATAAGATTGTCAGTCTCAACAAAGCTCATAAACGCCTGTCACCCTGAGCGGAGTCGAAGGGGCGTTACTACCTAGGTGATAACGCCCCCTTTCGGCTCCGCTCAGGGTGACAGTGTAAGTGACTCCGCTCAGGTGACAGGTCAAATATAACTTTACTGCAAGTCTTCTTAAACTCCCAGCTCGGCCAGAACCTCTGAAACCTTAGCAGCTGCTTCTTTAAACTCAATAGCCGAAGAAACCTTAAGTCCAGACTCATTAATAATCCGAGCTCCTTCTTCTGCGTTTGTTCCTTGCAGACGAACGATGATGGGAACCGGAATTTCGCCGATGGCTTTGTAAGCTTCCACAACACCAGCAGCAACGCGGTCGCAACGAACGATTCCACCAAAGATGTTGATCAGGATTGCTTTTACGTTCGGGTCTTTTAGAATGATACGGAAACCTGCTTCTACGGTGCGTGCGTTTGCGCCACCCCCAACATCCAGGAAGTTCGCAGGCTCGCCGCCTGAAAGCTTGATAAGGTCCATTGTAGCCATAGCAAGACCAGCACCATTTACCATGCAACCCACGTTTCCGTCCAGTTTCACATAGTTCAGGTTGTTTGCGCCTGCTTCAACTTCCAAAGGATCTTCCTCGTTTGTGTCACGCATTTCAGCCAATTCCGGGTGACGATATAGTGCATTGTCATCCAAATCAACTTTTGCATCAACGGCAAGGATTTTATTGTCAGATGTTTTCAAAACCGGGTTGATTTCAAACATCGCTGAATCACTTTCAATGTATGCTTTGTAAAGCGAAGTGATGAATTTCACCATTTCTTTGAAAGCATCACCTTCAAGGCCCAAAGCAAAAGCAACTTTACGCGCCTGGAATGGCTGCAAACCTACTTTTGGATCAATCCACTCTTTCATGATCTTCTCAGGCGTGTGCTCAGCAACTTCTTCAATGTCCATCCCGCCTTCGGTGCTGGCCATGATTACATTGCAGTTGCGTCCACGGTCAAGGAGGATCGAAAGATAGTATTCTTTCGGCTCGCTTGGTCCTGGATAGTACACGTCTTCGGCAATAAGCACTTTGTTAACACGCTTGCCATCAGGGCCAGTCTGGTGTGTAACCAGGACTTTTCCCAGAATATTGTTGGATATGGTGCGTACATCTTCAACAGATTTCGCAAGGGCAACGCCACGTTGTTCTGTTCCAACGATGCGGCCTTTTCCACGTCCACCTGCGTGGATCTGAGATTTAACAACATACCATTTGGTACCAGTCTGCTGGCTAAGCTCACGCGCAACTTCTACTGCCTTGTCCGGAGTGTCGGCTACGAGCCCTTCCTGAATACGCACACCGTATTTTTTAAGAACGCTTTTGCCTTGATATTCGTGAATATTCATGAGTATAAAAGTAAATTGGTATTTTCACGGCAAATTAAGGAATTAATCAAAACGGGCGTAGGTTTCAGTCCAATTATCTTCTCCATAATATGAATTTACTGCGGGCGAGCGGGATCAGGCGCACATATGGTTCCTTACAAGTGTTGAAGGGGATTGATCTGGAAGTGGAGCAAGGCGAAGTGGTGGCTATTGTAGGGCCATCCGGTGCAGGCAAAAGTACTTTTCTGCACATCCTGGGAACATTAGACCGGCCGGAGCAAGGTTCTGTTTTTATCGAAGACGTAAATGTTTTTACACAAAAAGACAAAGACCTCGCACGTTTCCGCAACGAAAAAATAGGCTTCATTTTCCAATTTCATAACCTGCTTGCCGAGTTTACTGCATTAGAAAATGCGTGCATGCCGGGCTATATCAATGGTTCGATGAATGAAAAAGATATTCTGGAAAGAGGAAAAGAATTGCTGGAAATGCTTGGTTTGAAGGATAGGGCCAATCATTTGCCCTCACAACTTTCCGGTGGTGAGCAGCAGCGTGTTGCAGTTGCGAGAGCACTGTTAAACAAACCGTCCATCGTGCTCGCGGATGAACCGAGCGGTAACCTCGATTCGCATAATGCATTGGAACTCCACCAGTTGTTCTTCAAGTTGCGGGACGAGTTCGGACAAACATTTGTAATCGTTACGCATAACGAAGATCTGGCTGCTATGGCGGATAGAAGACTGGTGATGCAGGATGGTTTTATGCAGCCGTAAAAATATTTTTATATAAATGTGTGACTTAATTGAAACTGATTCGTCTAAACGAAGAAGTTTTTCATAAATGTTGTAAAAGCAAATAGCCGTCCGGAATTTCCGGACGGCTATTTTTTGCATTATAATGTTCAGTCTGAACAAAATGATATTACATCATTCCGCCCATTCCGCCGCCGTGGCTGTGACCGCCACCAGCAGGAGCTTCTTCTGGCTCGTCAGCAATCACACATTCTGTTGTCAACAACAGACCTGCGATAGATGCTGCGTTTTCAAGCGCAAGACGAGATACTTTTTTCGGGTCAATGATACCAGCTTCCAAAAGGTCTGTGTAAACATTGTCCTTCGCATTGTAACCGTAAGCGCCGGTTCCTTCTTTCACTTTCGCAACAACTACGGATGGCTCCTGGCCTGAGTTAGAAACGATTGTTCTTAAAGGAGCTTCCAAAGCTACGCGGATGATATTGATACCCGTTGTTTCGTCTTCGTTGTTGCCTGTCATGCCTTCCAAAGCAGCAGTTGCGCGGATGTAAGCCACACCACCACCAGCTACGATGCCTTCTTCAACAGCAGCACGAGTTGCGTGCAATGCATCGTCAACGCGGTCTTTTTTCTCTTTCATTTCAACCTCAGTTGCAGCTCCGATGTAAAGGATAGCTACACCACCTGACAATTTAGCAAGGCGTTCCTGAAGTTTTTCGCGATCGTAATCAGAAGTTGTATTTTCGATCTGCGCTTTGATCTGGTTTACACGGCCCTGAATATCTTCAGAGTTACCTGCACCATTTACCAAAGTTGTGTTGTCTTTGTCGATAATTGCTTTTTCGCAAGTTCCAAGATAATCCAAAGTAACGTTTTCCAATTTGAAACCACGTTCTTCGCTGATCACTTGTCCTCCGGTGATTACTGCGATGTCTTCAAGCATTGCCTTACGACGGTCACCGAAACCAGGAGCTTTTACAGCAGCCACTTTCAAGGCGCCACGAATTTTGTTTACTACCAATGTAGCAAGTGCTTCTCCGTCAACATCTTCTGCCAAAATAAGCAAAGGACGGCCAGTTTGTGCAACTGCTTCAAGAACTGGAAGCAATTCTTTCATTGAAGAAACTTTCTTCTCAGAAATCAAGATATATGGACGCTCAAGATCAGCTTCCATTTTCTCAGTGTTTGTTACGAAGTATGGAGACAGGTAACCACGGTCAAACTGCATACCTTCCACAGTTTTAACTTCTGTTTCTGTTCCGCGTGCTTCTTCAACAGTGATAACACCTTCTTTTCCTACTTTTTCCATCGCCTCAGCAATCATCTGACCGATTTCTTCGTCATGGTTAGCAGAGATTGTTGCAACCTGAGCGATTTCTTTTGAAGTAGAAATTACTTTTTTCTGTCCTTCAAGATTTTTAGTGATGACAGCAACGGCTTTATCGATACCGCGTTTCAAATCCATTGGATTTGCACCCGCAGCTACGTTTTTAACACCGATTGAATAGATAGCCTGAGCCAAAACAGTTGCAGTTGTTGTACCATCACCTGCAGAATCAGCAGTTTTAGAAGCAACTTCTTTCACCAACTGAGCACCCATGTTTTCGATAGGGTCTTTCAGATCGATTTCTTTTGCAACCGTCACACCATCTTTTGTGATGCTAGGCGATCCGAATTTCTTATCGATAACTACGTTACGACCACGTGGTCCTAATGTTACTTTAACGGCGTCAGCCAATGTATCAACACCGCGCTTAATTTTATCACGAGCTTCGGTATCGAAGAAAATTTTCTTAGACATACTAATTAATCGTTTTGATTTTCTTGATTAAACTTATTGAATAGGACTTGATAACAATTAACCAATGATGGCATAAATGTCAGACTCACGCATGATCAGCACATCTTTGCCTTCATACGCCAATTCAGTACCTGAATATTTTCCGTATAATACGGTGTCACCTACCTTAACGGTCATCGGCTCGTCTTTTTTACCCGGGCCCACTGCTACAACAGTTCCACGTTGAGGCTTTTCCTTTGCAGTATCAGGGATAATGATACCAAATGCTGTTTTTTCTTCGGCTGGGGCTGGTTCTACAAGAACACGATCAGCCAGAGGTTGTACGTTCACTTGTATTTCTGCTAAAGTTGACATAAATATTAAACGTTTGTTTTTTGATTGTCAGTAATAGATTTGACTGAAACAAGTAAGCACAATCTATGCCAGCGAGTTCCGGCTGACATTTTTTCCGGCAAGTGTGACAAATTTGTACCGAACCTTGCCGTTATATAATTATTAGAAGCAATTATAATGTCATGCACGGCATAAGAATTGTTTAGCGAGTGAAAATGCTTAAATTTTATCGGCAACAAATTTCGAATCCCATGAAAAACCTCCAAAAGAACTGGTTAACAGAAGGAATTTTTGATTTTGAGTACAAAAAATATGTGCTGCAGGCCTATTTACAGCATATCGACAGCCAGTTTACACAGCATAAGCTCCACCCGCATCTGCCAGATCTGCAATTTCATTTTGATTCCTGCATCCACATCCGCGCCACCAAAAGGGAGATCAAAACGTCTTTCCCAAAGAACGTGACAGGCGTCAATTTGCAGACTTGGAAACTGGAATACGAAGAAACACATCACGACGATCCTTATCTCGAAGAACTGAACTATATCCTGGACTTTGCCATTCCGCGTTTCTCGCGTGCTTTGGAGCATGGCGCCGAGCGTTTCAGTGAAGTGGGGGAGAACATTAAAATTTCGCCGGTGGGCATTGTACCGCTAAGGCTGGAAGAGGGTTATCTTCTCTTTTTACACACATTCCAGCCGCTTGTAAGTGTGTTTGAATATCAGCTGGCGCTTTATAACGAAATGAAAGAGCGTTATCTCAAAACGACTTTTGTGGATACCGTCCGAATTGGTTTAGGGAATACGGTTTCTCAGATCAAAGTTGATCTTACCAAAAAGAACAAATCCCTGCCTAATCCTGCCACCTATATTGTTGAATCAAAATACGATTATCCTTTGCATGAGGCGCTTTTGCCTGTGGCCAAGAAGCTGATCTTGAAGCAAATGAACATTGCTTAATTAAATGCCCGAACACAAAAAAGGCTCATGATGCAACTCATGAGCCTTTTTTAATAACTTAAATATCTTATTTTGAGCTGTCCGCTGGTGCTGCTGGTGTAGCAGCCGGCGTCGTTGCTTCGCCTCCCGCAGGAGCCGCCGCGCCAGGAGCTGGTGCAGGAGCAATGTTTCCGCCAGGAATTACCGTATTCTGAGCCTTATCCACATTGACACTGTTAATGCCGCCAGTTTGTGCGGTTCCGCCAACGATAATGTATGAAGCAAGGGAAATCAGGATAACGGCGCCTGCAAGTCCCCAGGTGATTTGTTCCAATAAATCGGTTGTCTTTTTAACACCGAACATTTGGGTGGTTCCTGCTCCGCTAAACTCGCTGGAAAGTCCTCCTCCTTTTGAATTCTGTACCAATACAACCAGGATCAACAAAACAGCGATGATCGCAACCAAGATAATTAAACCCAAATACATGCCTTTTCTTAATTTTGAATGATAGAATGAGTGAATGTGTGATTTTTTACAACCTATACAACTCGCTTAATTTTTTCGCAAAGTAATTCCTTTTTTCTGGTTTTTTCAAGATCAATTTTTGATACAGGTCAATTGCCTTTTCAATTTTGCCTTGTCGTACCAATATTTTTGCAAAAGCTTCGGTTTCAATGCTTCCCGCGCCCGACTCTGCAACGCGCCCGCTGACATCAACAGCAACAGGTTCCAGATTGTTATCCTGACGAATGATACGCGGGTTCTTTTTCATAAAACCCTGGATAATCTGCTGCTGCCTTTTCTGCTCTTCGGAAACAATGTTTTGTAAGCTTACCGTCTCTTGCTCCACCAGGCTGATCAGGATATCTTCACCGTTCTGCGGGACCGATTTTTCCTGTGCCTCGATCACTTCTTCAATGTTAACCGTTGCGTCGTAACGCTCCGTGTCACTTTCTACAAGCTGCTGTAATGCAACCCGGCTCAGTGCGTAAGCCGCCGCACGCGGACGGGTTTCGTCTAATTTCTCCGTTCCGGCAACACTGGATGCCTTCGCCAATAAAGAATAGGAAATCTGGCAATAAGGAAATGCCTTTATCGTCGCTTCGAGCGCTTCGATCACCTCCGTGCCTGCTGCATGAGGATGTTTGACCAGATTGCTGAAAGCTTCCTTTTCAATGATGGACATATGGGCCTTGAAAGTTGAAATAAAAATTGAAGTTAGACAAAACGATAATCTACTACCAGTCTGCGGCAGATTTATTAAAGATCTGCTGAACTAAATTTTCGCGGATAGTAGGCAGAAGCCGCGCTTCATTTTGGTTAAGCGTTTGATCCTGAGGAAAGTCGGCATAGTAAGTGAAAGATTGGTCAAAATTCTTGGTTTCGTCTTTTGCATTGGTGTAACGCACCTGAACGGTGACATTCAAACGGTTCAAACCGGCCTGGTCATTCGCGGTAGGAGCGGCCGCGAGCACGTCGTAACCTGTAATAGAACCTTCCAGAACCAGGTCGCCGCCACCAGGCTGACTGATCAAGCTCGTGTTTCGCTGGAAATATTCTTTCAATTCCTCCGTAAGTCTTTGTGGCAGATCCGACGGTCCACCCGCAGTTCCCATCGTGAAATTAAGCACGCTGAATGTCTTGATATCCGGAGACAAATTGGTCCCGGTAAAAGAATAAACGCCACAGCCCGACATGAAAACGGAGCAATGCAGGACAAAAAAGAGGGTTAGCAACCTTTTGGTATTCATCGAAACGCGCATTGTACAAATGCTTTTTATTCTATTCTTCAATGTCATACTGCTTAATTTTCCTGTATAACGTCCGTTCCGAGATGCCCAATGCACTTGCAGCGTATTTTCGTTTGTTATTATTCTTCCGTAATGCCTTGATGATCATTTCCTTTTCCTTGTCTTCGAGCGATAAGGATTCTTCCTCAGCCGTGACGTGCATAACGTCTTCAATTTCACTTCTTTCGTCTGAATATCTGTCCAGATCAACCGTCCGCGAAGGGACTGGTGAAAGCAGGCGTGCGGGTTCAAGGGTAGGCGTGTGCGAATGTGTTGCGGGATCAGCCGTGTTCAATGAGCTGAACAATTCCTGATGGTCTTTCAGGATTTCGCCTCCGTACTTTTCATTTTCCAGAACATTACGGACCAGCTTTTTAAGCTCTGTCATGTCCCTGCGCATATCAAAAAGGACCTTATACAGCAATTCCCTTTCAGAGAACGAGCTGCCCGCCGGATCTTCACCGGAACGTAAGGTAATCAGCGCTTTTCTTCCTGCTGGCTGGACGGGATTCAGGTAATTATTTAATGTTTCGCGAGAAATCGGCAGTTCTTTATCAGTTTCCAGGATCGTGATCTGCTCGGCTATATTTTTGAGCTGACGAATGTTGCCGGGAAACGCATATTGCATCAGCAAGTCACGTGCTTCCGAATCCAATCGCACGGGTTTTGTCCTGTATCTTTCCGAGAAATCATTGGTGAACTTCCTGAATAGCAACAATATATCCTCACCACGATCCCGTAAAGGCGGAACGTAAATGGGGACTGTATTTAAGCGATAGTAAAGATCTTCACGAAATTTTCCATTGTTCACGGCATCCAGCAGATTCACGTTGGTCGCTGCTACAACACGCACATTGGTTTTCAGAACTTTGGAAGATCCTACCCGGATATATTCCCCGTTTTCCAAAACACGTAAAAGCCTCGCCTGCGTGCCCAGGGGCATTTCCCCAACCTCATCCAGGAAAATGGTCCCGGTATTCGTTGTTTCAAAATATCCTTTTCTTGAATCCAATGCACCCGTAAATGCACCTTTTTCGTGCCCGAAAAGCTCTGAATCAATGGTTCCTTCGGGAATGGCACCGCAGTTGATGGCGATGAAAGGCCCGTGTTTGCGGGAACTGAGGCTGTGGATAATTTTGGAAAAAGACTCCTTTCCGCTGCCGCTTTCGCCGGTGATGAGCACGGTGAGATCTGTGGCGGCAACCTGCACACCAACGTTGATCGCGTGATTCAGTCCCGGGGAAGTCCCTATTATTCCAAAACGGTTCTTTATTGCTTGTATTTCAGCTGGATTCATGAAACGGGTACTTTTTCAACCGCGTAACCGCGAAGCGTCGCAGCGGTCGTGTCTGTAATTAAAACGTCGACATAATCGCCTACTTTGAAATTTTCGCGGGGGAATATGACTCTTTTATTTTGGTCACTGCGTCCTGTAAAGTCATTTACAGACCGCTTGGAAGTGTTTTCAACCAGCACTTTCTGCACGGTGCCGATCAGTTTCTGGTTGCGTTCCAGGGAAATCCTTTGTTGTATATCAATAATTTCCGCAAGCCGCCGCTGCTTAATGTCCGCCGGAATGTCATCCGCGTATTTCTTGGCAGCCAATGTTCCCGGACGTTCGGAATAGGCAAACATATAGCCGAAGTCAAACCGCACATATTCCAGCAGCGAAAGTGAATCCTGGTGCTCTTCTTCCGTCTCCGAACAAAAACCGGCGATCATATCATGGGAAATGGCACATTCATCACCCAAAATCCGGCGGATGCTGTCGATTCTTTCGAGATACCATTCGCGGTTGTAAGTCCGGTTCATCATTTCCAGCACGCGGCTGTTGCCATGCTGCGCCGGAAGGTGAATGTATTTGCAAATGTTGTCGTACTTTTTAATGGTATGAAGCACTTCATCCGTAATGTCTTTCGGGTGCGAAGTGCTGAACCTGACCCGCAATTCCGGGCTGATCTGCGCCACCATTTCCAGCAATTGTGCGAAGTTCACCTGGGTTTCCAATGTGCCATTATCAACATTGGTGGAGATGGCGGTGACGCTGTTTGGCGCCTGCCATTTATAGCTGTCCACATTCTGGCCCAGCAACGTAACTTCCTTATAACCATCATCAAAAAGATCCTGCGCCTCTTTTACAATCGAGAAAGGATCACGGCTACGCTCCCGGCCACGCGTCATAGGCACTACGCAAAAACTGCACATATTGTCACAGCCGCGCATAATGGAGACCAATGCAGTTACGCCATTAGAATTCAGCCGGATAGGGGAAATGTCGGCGTAGGTTTCTTCTCTTGACAAAAATACGTTCACACCTTTCTGGCCCGTCTCCGCTTCTTCCACTAATCTGGGCAGATCGCGGTATGCGTCGGGTCCGGTGACAATGTCAACCATCTTTTCCTCTTCCAGCAATTTCGCTTTGAGGCGTTCTGCCATACAACCCAGCACACCGATTAATGTGCCCGGCTTTTTCTTTTTTATAACATTAAGTTGCCTTAATCTCGTCCTGACGCGCTGCTCGGCATTGTCGCGGATGGCGCAGGTGTTTAAAAATATCAGATCTGCATTATCAACGTCGGAAGTGGTTGCAAAACCCGCCTCACGCATGACGGAGGCCACAATCTCGCTGTCTGCGAAATTCATCTGGCAGCCGTAACTTTCAATGAAAAGTAATTTTTTGTTAAAAGCCGGCTCATTTTCGGAAATACGGACTGTCTCACAGGCAACTTTGTCCTCCTCAGTCAATATTTTCAAAGTCTCTGCAATTCTATTTTCCATGGAAGGGATTTAACAAATTTTCAAAAGAAACTCACGGCATAGGACTGCCGATTTGAAGTTTCGGGATTACAAATATAGAAAGAATCTGGTAAAAACTGACAAACTGTCATACTAAGCAGCAGTCATAAAAAACCTTAAAAAGGATATCCGACGCCGAGGTTAATGTTCAGGAAATTGGATTGCGTACGTTTAAAAAGCTTGTTGAATTGTAGTTCATCCAACACAAACCGCTGCAATGCAGGGTCATAGACCTTGATCCCGAAATCGAAGCGGAGGATGAAAAAGGAAAGGTCATAACGGATCCCGAAGCCGGTTCCGATGGCAATGTCTTTTAAAAATTTATCTGCTTCCAGTTTTTGTAACTCGGTTGCGTCGCCTCCCAGGTTCCAGACATTTCCCGCATCCAAAAACACCGCATAATTGAGATCACCGAAGAACTTGGCCAGATAACCCCTCCATTCCAGATTGGCTTCCAACAAAAATTCACCCGGCGATTCAATGGTCAGGCCGGTTGGTGTTTTCTTGGGAACTGAACGGCCCGGTCCTAAGCGGCGCGGAAGCCATGCGCGAAGACTATTGGAGCCGCCGGCAAAGAAATATTTTTCATAAGGCGGGACTTTGTTGTCGCCATAACTGTAAATGCCGCCCGCATTAACCCTTGCCACAAAGGCTGAACGTCTGCCGGTTGCCCAATAACGGCGATAATCCGCATTCCAACGCAGATATTTATAAAATTGAAGGCTGTCACCAAACACGGTTTTGATCAGATTTTCCTGTTTGGGAAGAATATTGAGCGACGTTCCGCCCGATTCCACTGCCACGCGGAAGTAATGTGCATCTTTCTGAGGTCCTATCAGTGCATTGGTGTTGTAAGTGAAGTTGAAATTGATATCAGATACAAACGACCTTCTGAAACTGGTATAAAGGTTGTTTCCCTGGTTTTGCAGGTCTTTGAGCAACGCCTGGAAATCTGCACGTGTGTTTTGAGTGTTGAGAATGTTGAGGTCAACGAGCGATAGGTTGAACAATGTTTTGCTCGTCGGCTGCCAGGAATAGGTCATTGCCACTTTCACATTCGTCCGCGTGTATTCCGGGCGGTTGATGTAATTGTAACCAAATCCAACCTGAGTTCTCGGGTTGTAGCCTGCGGTTTGCTTTTGCAGCAAACTCCCGGGCGTAAGCAGTCTTGGAAAGGTTAAGGAGGTGTTTAATCCAATTTCCTCGCTGCGATAAATTGAGCTGTTGCCCAAAAATCCGGGAACAAGCTCGATCCCGCCGCGGAGGTTGGCTTCGAAGTTTTCGAGTCCGTTGAAAACATTGCGGATCTTATAAGATAGGTTGGCAAACGGCCCCGGTGCCCCTTGCAGCTGGATCACATTCAAGCCAATGTCAGTGGAAATCTGATATTTTTCGAGCGGAATCACTTTAAAGTAACTGTTAACGCCAGTTCCGGTAGAATCAAGCGTGTAGGTGTAATTCACAAAGCGGAATTGGTCTGTCAGGGAGAGTTGCTGCTGCGTATCGCGTTCTTTTTGCTGGCTGTAAATAGCGCCCGGCCTGACCTGGATTTTGCTGTCTAAAATCCGGGTTGCAAACCTTTTATCAGAAAAAGTATAATTGATCCCCCGAAAATTGACGGTGTCTTTTCGTGCATAAGCAGAATCCGCGGAGCCAGAAGGCGGCAGCACTTCAAAATGCACGGAATTGATCTTGTAACGTTCCCCGTTCTTGATCGTACCCGGCATATCCACCTTCACTTTCACATCCACCGACTTGAAAAAAGTGTCCGTAGCGGCATTCGTGATCGTGTCGTTGATCAGATAAGAAATATTCTGGCGTGAAAAACCGAGGTAACCCTGGTTTCGTAGCAACGTCTCAATTCTGATTCGCTCTTCTTCAAACGCATCGCCGTCGTACCGTTTTTTCGATTGCAGCGCAGGATTTTTATTGCTGGCGCTGATAATGCTGTCGGCCATGTTGTTGCGGACCTGATATTCAATGTCGCGAATCATCGTCGGCCGTTTTTCCGTTACAAAATAGTTGACCCTGACCCGGTTAATGATCGTATCCGGTTTCGCGGTAACTGATGCCTCGAAAAAGCCGTTGTTATAAAGATATCGCTGCATCTTTTCTGCATTCTGAGCAATCTCGGCTGCATTGAAATACACGGGCGCTTCACCCAGCACGCGCATCCAAAAATTTCCTTCGTCCACACGTGCCTGTGCTTTTTCAAGTTTCTTTGCGTAGCGCCGCTGAATCTTTTCGAGCTTCCGTGGAGAATTTTCGTTTAAGCGGGATTCATTTTGATATTTTTGTGTGATTTCAATTACTTTCCGCTGTTTTTCTTCCCGGTTATAAAAGAGCTCACCAAAGCGATAAAGACCAACATAAGGAAAGAAAGGCAGTCCCAGGAGGCGTCTGTTCGGTTTTTGAGGGATGAGCGCATCCAGTTCGGAATCATTAATGACCTCATTGCCTTTAATGGAAGAATTGCCAAGATAATAGCTCTTGGATTGGGAGGCGGGCTTGGGCGCACAAGACGACAATCCCACAAAAATCAGGAAGAAATACCAGCTATATGTAATCTTACAATTAATATTCAATGCTGTCAAAAAATCGTATAAAGTATATTAACTCGCTTAAAATCAAGAAGTACAGGCAGCTTCACCAATCTTTTATTGTGGAAGGTGCCAAGAGTGTGCTGGAATTGCTGGATTCCGATTTTAACATTGAATTTGTGTTAATAACGCAGGAATTTCAGCAAAAATACGCAAGTATTTTAAGCAGGCATCAAACTATCACAGAAACGGTAACGATGCAGGAACTGGAAGGTCTTGGATCTTTTCAAACCAACGATTCCTGCCTGGCTGTTGCTAAAACGAAGCAAAATGAATTTTTGTCTCCCGCAAATTCAGAATATGTGCTCGTTTTGGACGACGTCCGCGATCCGGGAAATCTCGGTTCTATCATTAGAATCGCGGATTGGTATGGTATCAAAAAAATCATTTGTTCCAATGACTCAACGGACGTTTACAACCCCAAAGTGATTGCCGCTAGCAAAGGCTCATTTACGCGGATTGATCTGTTTTACACAGACCTGACTTCCTATCTGGCCGAAAATGCTGCTGGAAAACCGGTAATAGGCGCTTTTCTGGGTGGCGAATCGCTGTACGATTTTAGTTTTGCCCAATCCGGAGGTTACATTGTCATGGGTAACGAGTCGAATGGGATTGGCAATGCGGTTGAAGCATTTGTAACCAATAAAATTACAATTCCGCGGGTAGGAGAGGCAGAATCATTGAATGTAGGCATTGCGACGGCGGTCATGCTGGATAATCTCAGGCGGCAGATTAATGTTCCGGCTTAGTATCGGCGTTCCGCCATTTATTCATGAGCAGCTTTATGCGAAAGCTCTTCCGCATATTCTTTGCCAAGATAGCCATCGATAAAATAATGGGCAACGTAGAGCAGCGGCGTCAGCAGGATCGCGACAACGCCTTTGTATAAATAATTAATGGTGCCGACCGCAAATATCTGGTTCAGGTCCCAGTTTCCAAATACGTAAAAGGCGATGGTGATCACCACGAAGCTGTCCACCAGCTGTGAAAACATCGTAGAACCCGTTGCCCTGAGCCAGATGTATTTGCTGCCCGTTTTTCTGCGCAGCCAGGAAAAAACCGAAACGTCGAGCAGCTGTCCCAGCAAAAACGCAACGATCGAGCCGATCATTATGCCGAGTCCCTGGTTAAAGATCTTGGAAAATGCATCATTGATATTGAAAACATTGCCCGCTTTGTCTGTGTTGTTAATGTCCAGCCAGAATTGCGCCGGTGGCAGATTTGTCGCCGCGAGCACCGTGATGAATGTGTAGGCAATGAAGCAGGCGGTCAGAAATGAGATGCGTTTCACCCCTTTTCTGCCGAAATATTCATTGATAATGTCCGAAGTAATAAAAACGACAGGCCAGTTGATCACACCGGCCGTCATGTTGAAATCCAGTTTTTGTCCTCCGATCGGCAACTGCGCCGGCGCAATGCCGAGCAGCGTTTCTACCGAAAATATCTTTCCCCCTATGATCTCAGCGATCAGCGCATTTGTCAAAAAAATTCCGCAGAGCAATAAAAACAGCCGCTGCCGCTTGGCTTCCTGGTTGGAAATATTTTCTAGGGACATTTAATGTGACAAAAACTGCTGTTAGGAAACGTTTATGTGGTAATCAGGCAATGACGTCTTCCACGGTTTTCGATGACAGAATGCGGTGATTTTCAAGGAAGAATTCGATCTTGTCCATCGCCTGGTTCAGTTCATCAACTGTTGGCAGAAAAACGATCCTGAAATGATCATCGGAAATGTAGTTGAAGCCTGTTCCGGCCACTACGAGCACTTTTTGATCGCTCAGCAAGTCATAAACAAACTGCTCGTCTGTTTTTAAGCCAAACTTTTTCAGATCGATTTTTGGAAAAACATATAGCGAGCCCTTCGGTTTTACGCAGGTTATGCCTGGAATGGAAGTCAGCCGGTCGTAAACAAGGTTCATCTGCTTGTGCAGCCTGCCGGTAGGGGCAACCAGCTCTTTAATGCTCTGATAACCGCCCAATGCAGTCTGAATGGCATATTGCGTGGGCACATTGGCACAAAGCCGCATGCTCGCCAGCAGCAGAATTCCTTCAAGATAGGACTTGGCTTTTTGCTTCGCACCGCTTAATATCATCCACCCGCCACGGAAACCGGCAGAGCGGTAATTCTTGGAAAGGCCACCGTAGGAAACGCAAAGGGTTTCGGTTACCAGCGTGCCCATCGGATAATGTACGGCTCCATCGTAAAGGATTTTGTCATAAATCTCATCCGAGAAAATGATCAGGCCGTGTTCTTCTGCAATTCTGGCAATGCGTATCAGCACATCCTTTTCGTAAACAGCGCCTGTTGGGTTATTCGGGTTAATAAGGACAATCCCTTTGGTTTTTGAAGTGATCTTCTTTTCCAAATCGTCCAGATCCGGATTCCAGTCCGACTCTTCATCACATACGTAATGTACGGGCGTGCCTCCGCTCAATGCAATGGCCGCAGTCCAGAGCGGATAATCCGGTGAAGGCACCAGGATTTCGTCGCCAGGGTTCAGCAATGCCTGCATGGAAAGTAGGATCAACTCGCTTACACCGTTGCCTATAAAAATATCATTGATTTCAACATCTTGTATACCAATTGTTTGCGTGTAATGCATAACTGCTTTTCTGGCCGCAAACAATCCTCTGGAATCTGAATAGCCCTGCGCATTGCGGAGATTCATGATGATATCGTGAACAATTTCGTCCGGAGAATCAAATCCGAACGGGGCCGGGTTGCCGATATTCAGGTTATGGATTTTATAACCAAGGCTTTCCAGCTCCAATGCTTTTTGATACGTAGCGCCGCGAATCTCATATTTGAGGTTGTTCAGGCGCTGGCTTTTTAGAAATTCCATTGTTTTGAGATAGGATAACTTCCAAAGTTAAAAAATTCAATCATAAAAAAAATTAGCTGGCCCGAGACAGACCAGCTAATTTCAAACTATTACGTAATAAGGAAGTGTATTATCTTCAACTCTTATTTTCTCACCAGGATCTCTTCGGTTACCCGCCATCCATTGCCACCCATATAGCCATATCTTAGATAGAATGTCTTGGTTGCAGGGTCGTAGGTATTATTCGCCTTGGACGCTCCTGCCCAGGCAGACTTGTATGGTGCTGGAAGTTCTTTGTCAAACTGCGTGTAAGGCGCTCCTGCCGCTCCCGCTGCCGGTGTAATCGTCACCTTATTGGTTTTTGGATCAATGGTCAGGTTGGCATTGTAGCCAGATCCGCCCAAATCGCCTAGTTCAACGGAAACTGTGGTTGGCGAAACCGTAACCATTGGTTTGTCCTTTGCAACAGCTCTTGGCGCAGTCGGGTGATACACATATCCTGTTGCAGCATAAGTTGCATCGTAAATGTTCTTCGCCTTAACAGCCAGGAGGATCGTTCCGAAATTTCCGCTCACAATGCCGCTCGAAACCGACTTGATCTGGATCGGAAGCACGTAGCTTTTAGCAAAATCGAATTTTGAAGGCTTTAATTTAATCACTACCTCGGCCCTGCGCTGTCCTTTTGGAATGACAACAGATGCAGGAATGGTGTAAAGATCCGGCGTAATGGCGTCGAACGCTTCTTCTTGCTCCGTATTGTACTGCGTTACTGCCGCTGTGTCCACGCCCAATGTTACTGTGATATCCTCTGGCGCAACATCCGCTCCCGAGTAACTTACGGTAACCGGATAATCAGCCTCATCAGCAAGATCAAACGATTGAGAGTAAAGTGAATAAGTGCTGCCGGAAGGCGATACAAAGCTGGACGGATTTTTAAACTCGACCACATTTGTCGATGTGTCCGGATCCAGGCTAATTTCGTCTTTCAGACACGATGTTACGGCCATCCCAAACAGGAAAAGGCCAGCTATTTTTATTGAATAGTTCATATCAAATTTTTCAGTTAGGATCCCAGAAGATCAAATCAGTGAATGGGTTAATCGCCCTGTAATTTCCAGCATTATAGGACTGCTCGGAAGTTGGGTATAGAATTCTGGAAGGAAGCTTGTCAGGCCGTGTCGAGGTTGACAGCAGCGAGGCAATGTTGTGGTAAGCATCACCATTTGGCTGTGTAACCGGGTAGCCTGTTCTTCTGAATTCGTTATAACCTTCCTCAGAATTGATCATATTGACTGCGATCCATTTTTGCGTGATGATCGCTTCCAGGCGCTGAGCAGGTGTTGTGGCCAGTTTAATGTTCACCAGATAACTGGCTGCATTTCCCGCTTTGTAAGTAGCAACGTCTGCCGCTACATTCTTTCCAGCTGCAACCACATTGGTCACATCTTTGTACAGATAAGTGTACGATGCAGCGATACCGGCGTCGAAACTCGCAGCGAAATCACCGGTAATGAAGCCTTTCAACCGAGCTTCTGCTTGTAAAAACTGCGCTTCTGCAAGTAGCATCAGCACTTGTCCCTGGCTTGGTCCTTTCAATACGCCGAGTGCATTGCTAATGCTGGAAGCGCTGCTGAATGTGCCGGTATACCAGGTAGAATAGTTGGTAATGATCGTTGGCGCATCCACTTCGTTTCCAAGCTGGTTCACAGGCGTGTTCGTTTCGAAGTTTTTGTAGATCACTTCACCTCTTCCTATGTCTTCCAGCTTTTGACCTTTGTAAAATCCGAAAGCAAATTCTGTAGGAATGCGGGAAGAGTTGGAAAGCGTACCCGTTGTCTGATATCCCCAGGAATTCCAGAGTGGGTTTGGCTTGTCTTTCACATATCCCGGATTAACAATCGCATCGTCAGTGATAAATCCGATTGTTTTATCCAGTGCAGCAAATTTCGTAGTTACAAAAGAAGAAAGTGCAGGCACGCCCGAAACGCGGATCAGAATACGAAGCTTGATCGTGTTGGCAAACTTCTTCCACTTCTCCATATCTCCGCCAAACATTGGATCGGAAGAAGAATTGAGTGCGGTTGGGAATTCTGCGCCGTCAATCTTTGCAATCGATTCGTCAAGTTTCGTTACAAGATCCTGATAAATCGTCGCTGCGTCGTCATACTTAGGGGTTAGGTTTGCATTGTTTTGCAAGGCCTCCGTATAAGGAACGTCACCGAAGGCGTCCACCAATTTCTGGAAGTTGTAAGCGACCATGATCTGTGCTGCTGCGCTGGCATAAGCCTGCGTATCATCGCCTTCCGTCTTATCGATCACATATTTGTAATCATTCAGGTTGTCATAAGCATTCACCCACAGTGCATTGTAGTCGGCCGGGATGATCTGATAGTTGAATAAATTACCAAAACCCGAGAAACCACCTGCATTGGCCATATAGCCGCCAAAATGCAAGCCATAACTGTTAAACTGGTTTGATACCGAAGCCGTCCCGGTGATAGCAGCAGGCAGAACGAGCAAGGGTTGCACGCTTGTCGCCTGGTTTGGGTTGGTATTGATATCGAGATAATCACTACAAGATGACAGGACCGTGACAAGCACTGCCAGCATCCAACTGATGTTATATCTTTTCATTATTATTTGAATTAGAATGTTAAGGATAATGTGCCACCGAAGTAACGCGCCGGCGGTGTTTGTCCAAGGCTGGTAAATCCTACCGCGTTGTTATCTGCACCATTGGAGCTGTACTCAGGATCGGTATAGAGGTTTGATTTTGGGGCCCATATGAAAAGGTTTCTTCCCTGAATGCTCACGCTTGCACCTTTGATCACTTTTGTTTTATCAAGCAATCCTGCTGGCAGCTCGTAGCCAATCGAAGCCTCACGTAGTTTCCAGAAACCTGCCGAGTTTGTAAAGTTCCGGCCGATATCCCTGTTTCTTGTTGCATCTGTCCAGAAGTCAGCGCCACCGCTTCTTACAGCAATGTTGGTGTTTTCAACATATTCACCTTCTGCATTTTGGTATGATGAATTCGGTATTACAAAACGATCCCTGTTGTACCAGCCTGTGCGAACACCTGCGCCGGAAAAGTCGAATCCACCTGAAACTGAGTTGTAGATGTAATGTCCGTTGCGGTATTCAAACAGTACGTTCAGTCTTAACTTTTTGAAGGTTATACCTCCATTTACGCCGAGGATGTGCGGCGGGTTGGTAATGCCTACATCGTGGTAAGTACCATCAGTCGAAGGATAACCCGTTTTTGGATCAACGATAATTCTTCCCTGATCATCGCGTCTGTAATCCGTTACCTGAAGAAGCGGGAAAGGAGAGCCTACTTTGGCAATAACCTTTGCCGGTGTTCCGGAAGAACCAACACTTAACTCATTTGATTGTGCAGACAAGGAAAGCACTTCATTCTGGTTATAAGTGTAGTTGGCGCTCAGGTCAACTTTCAGGCCCGAAGCAGTTTTGATCGGGGTAATGTGCAATGTTGCTTCAATCCCTTTGTTTTCAACCTCTCCAATGTTCGTCCTCAATGATCCGAAACCAGTAGAGTTTGGAATTAAAACGGTGATGGTTTGGTCAACGGTGTTGGTTTTGTAGAAAGTAAGCCCACCACCAATGTTCCATGGGCGGAATTCAAAGTCGATACCACCTTCAATTCCTGTTGTGATCTCTGGTTTCAGATTCGCGGAAACAAGCACGTTATCCTGAACAAATCCCGCGCCGCTTGTATACGGATAGCCAAAAGCCTGCGAGAATGTGCTGCTCAAAGAATAAGCACCCAGGTTGTTCAATGGAATTGGGCCAAAATCTCTGTTGTTACCAAGGTTAACCTGTCCAACTTGCGAGTAACCCGCACGGAATTTCAAGCTTTCCAGGAATTCAGAATTCGAAAGTCCTGGAATCGCGTCGCTTGCGATAAAGGAAATGTCCGCAGAAGGGTAGAAGAACGAGCGGTTTTCTTTCGCTAGGATCGAGCGCCAGTCATTTCTTCCGGTCACGTGCAGGTAAAGGAATTCTTTGAAACCAAGACGGGCTTCTCCATACACACCAATCTGGCGTGCTTTGTAATTTCCTTCGTTGGCGATCGGTGGGTTTAAGCTGTTACCGATGTTGTAAAGTCCGTCAATAACAAGACCGTTCGCAACAACACCCATTGCCTTTGTTGCATTTTCGCGAACCGTAGTTCCAACGGCAACATTCAGGTTGAATGCAGGAGTCAGATTTGTTCTGAACTCAGCCAAAAAGTCGTTTACAAACTGCGTAGTGAAACCTGCGTAATCTACAACTGAGCCAGCAATATCCGTTTTGGAGCTTCCTGAGATGCTTTTTGTATAATCTGTGTAGGTGAATTTGCCTGTATAAACCTTACCTGACAAATTACGTCCGCTCATACCCACACGGTAAGTGAATGTCAAGGGTTTTACCGGATTCCACTTCAATTCCATGTTACCCTGCAGATAGTCATTGCGCTGGTCCCAGCGGTTGTTTGACAATGTGAAGTAAGGGTTCTGATAGTATTCGTTGAAATAGCCGTTCGGGTTTGCGTAAGGATTGTTCTGCCAATCTTCATAATTCGTCACGTCCACTTGGCCCGGCGACATTAGAAGGTTTTCATAAGCTGCGCCTGTATTGCTGCTTTGTGCAGTACGACCTGCAATAAAGTTAGTATTAAACGATGCCGTCAGATTTTTGTAGATATGACGAACCACGTTTGCACGCACGCTGTAACGCTTGTATTTGTCGTAAGGAACAGTTGATTTTTGGTCAAAATACTGTGCTGACAAGTAGAATGTGCCTTTTTCATCACCAGATGTAACACTTAAATCTGTTTGATTTGCAACGCCTGTATTCCAGAAATCCTCGCGGAAGTTTTTGGTTGAATAAGGAACTCTCTGAATGGAGCCATCTTGCAACGGCTTACCAATGTCTACCATCGAACCGTCGTATGCAGGACCATATTGCTGGTTTTCGTAAGGTGTGTAAGAAGGGACATCATCAGGCGTCGTCCCGGATCCGAATCCGTTTTGCAACTGAGGAAGGAAACTTACTTTTTCCAAGGTAGTCGTGTTCGAAATTTTGAACTGCGTTACACCCGATTTTCCTTTTTTTGTGGTTACAATAAGGGCACCATTGGAAGCATCGGATCCATATAATGCGGCTGCGCCTGCACCATTCAGGACCTGAATGTCTTCAATGTCTTCCGGGTTAAGATTGCCAAGAATATCATTGGTTGATATAATGTTGTCAATTACCACAAGTGCCTGGTTATTACCGGTTAAGGAGCGGTTTCCGCGAAGTACCAGACGATAATTCGGGTTCACCCCGCTGCTTACGCCCATTACCAGCAATCCCGGAACACGTCCTGCAAGGCTGGCAGCGACGCTGATAGGCTTGCCCTGCACAATGTCCTGCGCTTTTACCGTTGTAGACTGGTTTCCGAGCTCGCGGCGTTGCGCCGTAAGACCGCCGGCAGTAATTACGACTTCATTCAGCGCCAGTTCATCCAGTGCCAAAACAACATCCAGCGTTCCGGATGCAGGTGCTTTCAGTTCCTGGTTAAGGAAGCCGACAAAAGAAAAGATGAGTGTTTGACCCGGGCGCGCATTAATGCTGTATTCGCCTTTATCATTGGATAGTGTTCCGGTACTAGTGCCGGCAATTCTGATTGATACGCCGGGAAGAAGTGACCCGTCGTCCTTGGAAGTAACCGTCCCGGTCACCTCCCTGCTTTGGGCGAAAGCCTGACTGCAGAGCAGCAGCAACCCTCCCAAGAAGAGTAGTAGATTTCGTTTCATTAAGTTAGGTTTGTTATAAAAAAATGCTTGTGTAAAAATAATTATTGTTTAGACAATTGCAACCAATAACAACCCTTTTCTAGATTAAAATTTGTTCGTAAAGCGGTTTTTACTGAGAAAATTTTACAAATAGTATAATGTCCAGAATTTTAGGCATGTTTGCGGCTTATCTTGGCATTCAGGCATAAAAAAAGGGGACAAAATGTCCCCTTTTTAATCGATGTCAATAAGTTAATTAGAACTTATCCCACCATAATTTAGTCGTTACAAGGTCACCGCCGATTGCTGTTGCGGCCGATTCGCGGTTTGCACCGTTCAGCGTTTGCTCGTTGATCGGGTAGATCATTCTTACAGGGATAGCAAGGCCGGCAGGGGCGTTACCACCTGTTGGAGGAAGCAATTTTGGATAATCCAATCTTCTCCATTCAACCCATGATTCCCATCCTCTGTTGTACAATGCAAGCCATTTCTGGAAACCGATCTTTTCTTTCCAGTTAGTAGCAGCGGTTGCATAAGCTACTTTTGGTTGTGCAAGATATGCAGTTGTTGCAGCTGTAATTTCCGCAGCAGGAGTGCCGATGTTATCCAACCAGTATTCGATAGAAGCGCCAACACCTTTGTTATAATGTGTTGCAGCAGAACCGGTAATGAAGCCTCTTTCAACAGCCTCAGCCAGCAATAGTTCAACTTCCGCATAATCCAGCAATATTCCTTCCAGATCCGGCTCGATAATGTTGTCACCTACGTGAGAGAAAGCGGAATATGTGTTAGAAAATCCATAAGCTCCACCTACATATTCACCATCTTCGTTAGGAGTGAAAAACGCAGGAAGTCTTGGGTCTTTCAGTTCTTTTAAAGGATTCACTAGTGTAGCAGAAGCTACGAAATCCTGACGGCTTGAATACAACGGGTTCAGGTTTTGAGCAATCACGTTGTAGTTAGGAGGCGTGCTGATGTATGGGAATGCAGCGTTGTCGTTGTTCGAAGTGAAAACATTCGGAGCAGCTTGTGCAACCAGTGTTTTCGCTTTTGCAGGATCGCTGTCCGCAATGATCATTGCCAGTTTCAGTTTCAATGAATTGCCGAACTTAGCCCACTGAGCTTTGTTTCCTTCATAAAGCAGGTCGCCATCGCTAAATGGTGTACCCGGTGCAGTGAATTTTGGAATAGCAACGTCCAGACGAGCCAGCAAATCATCGTATACTGTTTTTGCATCATCATATTTAGGCAATACATTATCCGGGTTCAAAGATTCCGTGTAAGGAATGTTGCCGAAAGTGTTCACAAGTGCAGCCCAGGCCATCACTTCTACAACCTCGATCTGTGCCAATTGCACGTCTCTGTTTGCAGGAAGGATGAATTCGTCAGCATTCAGCAATCTGCGTGCTTCGTTCAAGTCCGAAATCACACCTTTGTAAAGTCCTTGCCAGAAAGCCTGAGGAACTGTACGCGCTGTTACATTGTAACGAGGCTCATCCAGATAAGTGGTTGTTGCCCACTGCTGTACGTATAAGCGATAGTTGTTTACGTTTACGTTAGGGCTGGTAAGTGTATCAGCAAGCCCTTTCAGTGCATTAGAGAACAAAGTTACCGGTGGCACCTCCGAAGGGCGCTTCTGGTCGACATTGTAGTCGTCCAAGCTGTCGACACAGGCGGTCATCAGCAGGATCGGGAGAAAGAAAATGATTAATCTTTTCATACTATATTTTAGAAACGGAATTTAACATTGAAACCATAACTTCTTACAGCTGGATATGCACCACTCTGGTATCCACCAGCACCATTCAGCAAGCCTGAGCCCAAGCCTTCTTCCGGATCCTGATAGTCCATATTTTTGCTGATAATCCAAAGGTTACGTCCGATTACAGAAACGTCGATTCCTTTGAAAGCGCGTAGTTTGGAAACGAATTCTTGTGGAATAGAGTAAGTCAACGCAACTTCTCTCAGTTTAATGTAGCTCGCATCGTAGATGTACATGGCACGCGGAGGGTTGGTTGGGTAACCATATGCTGTATTTCCGTTACCATCTGAGTTTTCAGCTCTGATATCGTTAGGCGTTCCGTCAGCTTTTACACCTGGGAACAATACACCACCCGGCTTGTCTGTAAGGCCCAGCTTGTTTCCTTTTGCGTCGTAGTTGTAAGCAGGATCTCTTTTAGGATTGCCAAGCTCGTTCAAGCCAGCAGTGTTAGGATAAAGACCTGTTCCTTCTCCATACCACTGATCCAGTGACCAAACATCTCCACCGTGGCGAATGTCAAGCAGGAAGCTCAGTGACAACGATTTATATTTCAGGTTGTTGCTAAGACCACCGATCCAGTCTGGATTAGGGTTACCAATGATTTCAGCAGAACTTGCAGTTGCCTGGTAAGTACCGTTTGAGCGAACCACTTTCTGGCCGTTGTCTTTATGGTAAACAAAGTTCGTACCGCGGATGATACCAAATGGCTGTCCCACAGCAGCATTAAGTGAAACTCCACCTTGCAAGCTGGCAACAGGTACGTTTTCTACACCTTCGTACAAGCTAACAACCTCGTTTCTGTTACGTGCAAAGTTTGCGCTCACCGTCCATGAGAAGTCAGGAGTTTTAACAGGCGTTACATAAGCAGAGATTTCGATACCCTTGTTCTGTACTTCTCCTGAGTTGATATACTTGAAAGCAAATCCTGTCGCAGATGAAACAGATACAGGAAGAACCTGATCAAGTGTTTGTGAACGGTAATAGGTAAAGTTGAAACCTACGCGATCATTCAGGAATGCTGTTTCCAATCCGAATTCATAGCTTTTTGTACGCTCTGATTTCAGGTTAGGATTGTTTTTCGTGTTACGCAATGTAAAGTATGGAGTGGATCCGATACCGGTTGGTTTGTCATAAACATCCAAAACACTTCCCCAGGGAGCATCATTACCAACTTCCGCGTAGTTAGCGCTCAACTTACCCATTGTCAACCAGTCGAATTTGAAACCTGGCAGGTTAGAGAAGTTGAAGTTGGCTCCTACCGCTGGGTAGAAGTAAGTGTTGTTGTCTTTCGGAAGCGTAGAAGATTTGTCTTGTCTTGCTGTAAGGTCAAGGTTAACAAGATCTTTGTAGCCAAAAGAAGCCTGTGCGTAGATACCATCCACACCAATGCGCTGATAAGTTTCAGACGGAGCTTCGATCGCGTTGATAGAGTTAAGCAGGGAATAAAGTCCTGGCACAACCATACCACCATTCGTTTTAGCTCTTAATGCGTTCAGCTTGGATCTGCGCATGCTTCCACCCGCCAAACCAGAGAAGTTGATATCCTTCGTAATTGCTTTGCGGAAATTAACGATAACGTCCAGGTTGGTTTCGTTGAAACCTCTGTTATAGCGGCTGTATTCCGCAGGGCTTGAACTGTTGAATGCGATTCTTTCCTCCTGGAAATCCTGTGTTCCGTTGTAAGCGAAACGACCTGTGATGTCAACCCATGGCGCCAGTTTGTAAATAGCCTGTG